>CANQOB010000003.1 GCA_947625385.1 uncultured Clostridia bacterium | reverse complement strand
GATACGTCGAAATAGAGCGCAAGCATGACGAGATCGTCAAGACAAGGCTCGGTATATCCCGTTTTCCAATTTGACAGTTTTTGCTTGCGGATGTTCAGCTCCGCGCAGATCGCATTCTGCGTCTTTCCGCTCTCCGCGATGAGGTCGCAGAGGCGGGTCTGAAAGATGTTTTTCATACCATTTCCCCCTTATTCTCTAAAAAAGTACCAAAAATTTGGACAAAATGCTTGACAGTCCCAAGAATTAGGACTACAATCATTATTGTCCCGAAAATTGGGACAAATATTTCAAAAGAGGTGGAAAGATGAACAAAAAACTCACGGTCTTGCTCTCTTTGGGAGCGGCAATCTGTCTGGCGGGCGCGATCTCTGCCTGTGCGGACGTGACGGCGGAGAATGCGCACACGCACACCTTTTCCGACGCATGGGAAAGCGACTCGGGCTATCATTGGCACGCGGCAACGTGCGGACACGACGTCACGGAGGGGCGGGCGGCGCACACGTTCGACGGCGACGTATGCTCCGTCTGCGGCTATCCGCGCGCGCATGTCCACAGTGCAAAGGGGTATGAAAGCGACGCAGACTCCCATTGGAAACAATGCGAACAGGACGGGGAGATCTTCGCAAAGGAGTTCCATACCTTCGAAAGCGGCGTCTGCACCGTCTGCGGGGAGAAAGAGACGGTCTCAAAACTTGCCTTCGAGCTCGACCCTGCGACGGATACCTACACCGTCACGGGAAGAGGGGAGGAGACGGGAGCGCAGATCGTCGTTCCCGCGCGTCATCTCGGGAAAGCGGTGACGAAGATCGGGGCAGGGGCGTTCTCTGCGACCGAAGAGGCGCCCGACACCACCCTGACGGGCGTCAGCCTTCCCGACAGCGTGACGGAGATCGGAGAGAGCGCGTTCGCCCATTGCCGTGCGCTTGCCGAAGCCGATCTCGGCGGGGTGCAGATCTTCGGCGAGTCTTCTTTCCAAGATACGGCGCTCGAAGAGATCGGGCTCGACGCAGTCGTCGACATCGGCGAATCCTCCTTCTATCAAACGGCGACACTCAGAAGCGTGACGTTCGGCGAGGCGCTCAAATCGATCGGCAGATACGGCTTCAACGGCTGCCCCCTGATCGAGAAGATCGTTCTGCCCGACAGTCTGGTCTCCATCGGCAACCGTGCGTTTTACGAATGCGCCGCGCTCTCCGAGGTCACGTTCGGCGAAGGGCTCGAAAGTATCGGCGTATGTGCCTTTACGCGCTGCAATTCGCTCACAGAGATCGAACTGCCCGAAAAGACGGCAAATCTCGGGGAGTCGGCATTCTCTCAATGCGCAGCGCTCGAACGGGTCGCGATCAAGGGCAAAGCAAAACTCGGGGATTCGGCTTTCTACAAATGCACAGCGCTCGAACAGCTCGTGCTCGGGGAAGAGATGATACTCGAGGACGGCGCGTTTTACGGCTGCACTGCGCTCTCCGACATCACGTTCGGACCCGTTCTGCATGTGGAGCCCGGGGAGTACAACGTGTATACAAATTTCTACAATATCGCAAAAGAGGTGCAGATTCACTTCAACGGCACGATCGAGCAGTGGTGCGCGCTGGACGGCAACGTCTTTCGCGGCGGACTCATGCGCAACGAAAAATATTATAACAGAGGCGCGAGCAAATTGGACACCAATGTGCAGCGGACGCTATATATCAACAATAAAAAACTCGAAGGTGCGCTGACGTTCCCCGCAGACGTGGAGACGGTGCCCGCGTTTGCCTTTTTGGGATTGCGTTCGGTCACATCGCTCACCATTCCGAAGAGTTTGAAATCGATCGGAGAGGGGGCGTTCGAACAGGTCTCCGCCGTGGACACCCTGCCCGTCATCTATCAAGGGTCGCTCACCGAATTTTGCAGCATGCAGGTGGCGTGGCTGGTGCGGTGCGCAAAGTATGCCGAATATACCGTGGGCGGCGTGAAGCTTGCGGGCGAGCTCGCCATTCCCGACGGGGTGACGAAAATCCCCGCGGGGGCGTTCTATGCCGTGCAAGGGGTGACTTCCGTCTCCGTTCCCACGAGCGTGAAAACCTTCGGCCTCTATGCGCTCACCGCGCTTGAAATTACCGAGATCGACTATGCCGGGACTATGCTCGAATGGAACAGTATTGAAATGGGGAATATGTCGCAGGGAATTAGCTATTGCGGAATCCCCGGAAAAACGGACTTTTTGGGGCGTCCAAGTGCTCAATGGACATTGCACACGACAGATCAGCCGCCGCTCACCTATAACGAATCGGAATTCCAAAGATAGGGAGAGCTGTGAGAACAAATTCTCCGATTTTTTCCGAAAATCTTTCCCCCTTGCGCAAAATCCTTTGACATCGGCGGCGAAAAGTGCTATCCTATATGTCGACGGACGCGAGGAGACGCGCTCTCCACGCACCTCTTGGCGTCTCGCGAATACTTCCATAGGAGGATAAACGCAAATGGAAAAGAGCGAAATCATCGCAAAGTTCGCCTCTCACGAGGGTGACACGGGTTCCCCCGAAGTGCAGATCGCCCTGCTCACCGAGCGCATCAACCACCTCAATGAGCACCTCAAAGAGCACAAGCACGACAATCACTCGCGGAGAGGACTTTTGAAGATGGTCGGACGCCGCCGCGGTCTTTTGGATTATCTCAAAGCCAAAGACATCGAGCGTTACCGTGCCGTCATCGCGGCGCTGGATCTGCGTAAGTAACGAACTTCTGAAAAGGGCGGGGTTTTCTTCCACCCTTTTTTCATGGAAAATCGCTCCCGCCGCCATGGGGCGTCGGGGCAAAGAAATAGGAAAGGCAAGGAGAATCATCATTTATGACACAAAATTACAAAGAATTCAAGTTTCAGATCGGCGGCAGGGACGTCGTCGTCGAGACGGGCAAATATGCCGAACAGACCAACGGCTCCTGCGTGGTGCGCTGCGGGGAGACCGTCGTCATGGTCAACGTGTGTATGTCCGAAACGCCGCGCGACGGCATCGATTTCTTCCCGCTCCAGGTGGATTACGAGGAAAAGATGTTCGCGGTCGGCAAGATTCCCGGCGGCTTCAAGAGAAGGGAGGGAAGGGCTTCGGATAAAGCCATTCTGACCGCCCGTCTCATCGACAGACCGCTCCGCCCGCTCTTCCCGAAGGGACTGTTCAACGACGTCGTCGTCACCGCGACCGCGCTCTCCGTCGAACCCGACGTAGCGCCCGAGCCTCTCGCCATGGTGGGCTCCTCCGTTGCGCTCGCGATCTCGGACATCCCGTGGGCGGGACCTACGGGCAGCGTCGTCGTCGGACTCGTGGACGGCGCGTACGTCATCAACCCCGACGCCGAACAGAGAAAGCACAGCACCATCCATCTCAACCTCGCAGGCACCAAGGACGCCATCCTCATGATCGAGGCGGGCGCGAATGAGGTCTCCAACGACGAGATGGTGGGCGCCATTATGTTCGGACAAGCCGAGATCGCCAAGATCTGCGCCTACATCGAGGACGTCATCGTTCCCGCGGTCGGAAAACCCAAGCGGGAGATCGAACTCTATCACATCCCCGAGGAGATCGACGAACAGGTGCGCGCTTTCGCGAGCGAAAAGCTCGACTGGGCGCTCGACACCTTCGACCGGAGCGAGCGGCAGACGCGGCAGGACCAGGTCGACGCGGAGACCCTCGAACACTTCAAGGACATCTATCCCGACAACACGCGGGAGATCAAGGACAGCCTGTACTATCTCACGAAGGAGAAGGTGCGCGCCAAGATCTTCGACAAGGGCATCCGTCCCGACGGAAGAGGGCTCAAAGACATTCGCCCCATCTGGTGCGAGAGAAGCGTGCTGCCCCGTGCGCACGGCTCCGCCGTGTTCACCCGCGGCCAGACGCAGACGCTCACGACCTGCACGCTCGACATGCTCGCGGCGGCGCAGAAGCTCGAAGGGCTCGACGACGAGACCGAGAAGCGCTACATGCACCAATATAACTTCCCCGGCTACTGCACGGGCGAGGCGAAGGCGCTCCGCAGCCCCGGACGGCGCGAGATCGGGCACGGTGCGCTCGCAGAGCGCGCGCTCGAACCCGTCATTCCCTCCGTCGAGGAGTTCCCGTACGCGATTCGCGTGGTCAACGACATCCTCTCGTCCAACGGCTCCTCGTCGATGGCGTCCGTCTGCGGCTCCACGATGGCGCTCATGGACGCGGGCGTGCCCATCAAGGCGCCCGTTGCAGGCGTTGCGATGGGGCTCATCAAGAACCAAGAGACGGGCGAATTCCGCGTCATGACGGATATCCAGGGGCTTGAGGACTTCCTCGGCGACATGGACTTCAAGGTCGCAGGGACCGTCAAGGGTATCACCGCTATCCAGATGGACATCAAGATCAAGGGCATCTCCGAGGAGATCATGCACACCGCCATCGAGCAGGCGAACGAGGGCAGACAGTTCATTCTCTCCAAGATGCTCGCGTGCGTGCCCGAGGTGCGTCCCGAACTCTCCAAGTACGCGCCCCGCATCATCTTCTTCCGCATCGACCCCGAAAAGATCGGCGACGTCGTCGGAAAGCAGGGCAAGGTCATCAACTCCATCATCGCGGAGACGGGCACCAAGATCGACATCGAGGACGACGGCACCGTCTGCATCGCCTCCTACGGCGACAGCGAAGCCGCGCTCAAAGCCAAGGCGATCGTCGAGAGCATTGTGCACGACCCCGAGGTCGGCGACATGTTTATCGGCAGAGTCGTCCGTATCCTCTCCACGATGGGCGCGTTCGTTGAATTCGCACCCGGCAAGGACGGCATGATTCACATCTCCAAGCTCTCCGAAAGACGCGTCGAGAAGGTGGAGGACGTGCTCTCCGTGGGCGACGTCGTCAAGGTTCGCATCATCAAGATCGGCGAGAAGGGAATCGACTTCAAACTGCTCGAAAAACTCTCGTAATTCGCTTTTGAAACATCAAAAAACCGCACACAGGTGCGGTTTTTTTGCATATTTCGGGTTTTGCAAACGAGCAGGAGGTCAGTACTCCGTCAAGCCTAAAAGATAGTCCGCCGTGACGTCGAAGAGTTTGCAGAGCGCCGCGATCTGCGCGTAGCTGCATTCGAAGATTCCCTTCTCGAACCTCTGATAGACGGGCTGCGCCACGCCGAGCGCCGCTGCGACTTCCTTTTGCGTCATCCCGGACTGCCGTCTGCATTCCAGAAGTTTATTTCCGAAATTTTCCTTGATTCCCATCTCTCGCTCCCCTAAAATACTTGACTTTATTATACATTTACTGTATAATTCAAAAAAGAAAATATACAGTAAATGTATACAAAGGAGGTATTGAAATGAAGTACAAAGCTTTTGCGGCATTTGCGGCAGGTGTGATGCTTGCGGCAACGTCGCTCGCAGGGTGTGCCGGTGTGGAGGCGGAACACGCAAAACACGAGCATGACTGGGGGGAATGGCGCGAGACACCGCCCACTTGCACGGCGGCGGGAAAGCGGGAGAGGGTGTGCAAGACAGACCCGTCTCATGTCGAGACGCAGGAGATTCCCGCCCTCGGGCACGAATGGAGCAAGGAATGGACGCGGGAGGAGAACGGGCACTACCATGTCTGCGATCGGGGCTGCGGAGAGCGGGTTATGGAGGCGCCGCACACGTTCGTCCGCGGCGCCTGTTCGGTCTGCTTCGTTCGGTGACGGCGAAGCCGCGCTCAAAGCCGAGGCGACCGCCGGGAGCATCGTGCCCGACCCCGACCGTTTATATCTTTTTCAAGCCGAGAATCTCATCGGCGGAAAGGTCAAGTTCGCGGCAAAGACGCATAAAGGTATCCAGCCGCGGCAGTTTTTTCGTCGTGGTATATTGCGTGATCATCTCGGGCGAGACGCCAACCCGCCGCGCGATCTCCACCGTGGTCAGTCCGCATCGTTTCAGCTCTTCTTGCAACCTGCTTTTTATCAACTCTACATCATTCATATCAAAATTTTATAACTAATAGTTAGCGATTTGCTTGACTTCTAACCGTTAGTTAGTTATAATTTGAAATGAAGCGGAACATAACGCGACCCTGTATATCAAAAGCCCGCTTCCGCCGCAGGGCGGGAGCGGGCTTTTGACTGCCGGACAATCTCAGACGGGGATGTCGTGGTCGCCGAAGCCGAGACTGATGAGAATGGCGCGGTTCACTTTGCTCATCGTCGAAGCGGGGAGTTCTCCGATTCTCGCCATGAGCCGTCGCTTGTCGATGGTGCGGATCTGTTCGAGCAGGATGACCGAATCCCGCTGCAAGCCGAACGCCTGCGGCAGCTCGATGTGCGTGGGCAGCCGCGCCTTGTGAATCTTGCTCGTCACCGCCGCCGCGATGACGGTGGGGGAATATTTGTTCCCCGTGTCGTTCTGTACGACGAGCACGGGGCGCACTCCGCCCTGCTCGCTCCCCACCACGGGGGACAGGTCGGCATAGTAAAGTTCGCCGCGCTTGACCGTCATCGCCTTCTCCTTCGTAACTGTCTCCGCTATCATACTATGTACCTCCCGCGCATCTTGTTTCCCCGATATCATTGACAAGTTTTTGCCTCTTTATTCGGAAAATTTTTGTATAAAATCTCGCTAAATTTTTGAATATATACATTTATGCCGTAATTTCCGCCCTTTTCTTCCACGATCGCGCGGGAAAAGAGTCCGAAATTTTTTTCGGCGGATTTTGTATGCGGAACTGAATAATTCAATATAATAGTGTATATTGCCGCAAAATATTTCCTCCTTGTGAGCAAATTATCTGCATAATGTAAGGAAATCACAATTTTCGGGGATTCGCATCCTCTTCAGTTTTCGGTTGACAAGCGATTGCGGCGCATGATATAATTTATACATCGTCGATCTGCACCGTGAGGTGCAAGATTTTTTTCGCGCGTTCGTGCGTGTTATATTTTGTGTGCGCGCGCGTAATATGGAAAAATCCGCGGGCAGTAAGAACCGGATGAGGTGAATCCCAGTGACAAAGACAATCAAGAAAATTACGGTATGTTCGCTCTCCCTGCTGATGGCGGGGACGCTTGCGGCTGCACAGATCGTTTCCGCCTCCCAAAGCGCCGTCGGCAGCGGTCCCGCCGCAGCCGAACGGGGGGCGATCGCAGACGTGACGGGGCGCGTCCACGTGGACACGGAGTCCCTTTTCGACCCAAACGTCGTCAAAAAACTGCCCGACACGCTCGATAAAGAGCGCGAGATCTCCGTCATCGTCAACACGACGGAGGAGACGGTGCTCACCGCCTACCTTGCGCAGAAGTCGGTCACCCGTTTCGGCGAGGTGGGGGAATTTGCGGATTCCGATGCGGGACGCAGGGTCTCCGCGCGCATCGAACAGGCGAACCTCGAAGCCGAGCAGAAGCTCGACCGTGCGGGCGTGCACTTCCGCCGCGGCGCAAGTTACGACACCATCCTCGGCGGGTTCGAAGTCGTCGTCAAGGCGGGAGAATTCGAAAACATCGAGCGCGCGCTGCGCGGCAGTAGCGCCTATGCCTACATCAGCGAAGAGTTCGCCGCATGCGACGCAAAGCTCGTCACCAACGACGTCAACGTGTACGGCACGGGTATTTTCGACAGCTCTTCCTCCGACTATGACGGGCGCGGCACCGTCGTCGCCGTGTTCGATACCGGTCTCGACTACACCCATTCGGTGTTCGATAACGACGTCTTTATGTCCGATATGACGGAGGACGAGCTCGGCATGCGCCGTTCCGACCTCGAGGGCAAGATCTCGGGGCTCAACGCCGCGAAAGAAGTCCCCGGGCTGAGCGTTGCGAACGTATACCGCAACGAAAAAGTTCCTTTCGGCTTCGACTATGCCGACCATGATACGGATGTGTTCCCGCTGGACGAGGCGCACGGCACCCACGTCGCAGGCGTCATCCTCGGCGACAACCGCGGCTCCCAGCTCAAAAAGGCGGAGGATCCCGAGATCGTCGGCGTCGCGCCCCGCGCGCAGATCGCGGTCATGAAGGTATTTTCGGACAACAACTCCGGTGCGCGCTGGTCGTGGATCGTCTCCGCATTGGAGGACAGCGTCATGCTCGGCGTGGACGTCATCAACATGTCGCTCGGTGCGACGGCGGGCTTCTCGGTGGAGACCGAAGTCGAGCAAGCCGCGGCATACGCGCGTGTGGAGCAGGCGGGCATCAGCCTCGTTTGCGCCGCTTCCAACGACTACAACTCCACGTACGGTTCGGAGAAAAACGGCAACCTCGGTCTGACGACCAATCCCGATTCGGGCACGGTCGGCTCTCCTTCCACCTACTATACCGCGCTCTCCGTCGCCTCCATCAGCGGCGTCAAGACCTCCTATCTCCTCCACAACGGCGAGATCATGTACTTCACGGAGGCATCGGACGCGGCGGCGAAGCCGAAGGACTTTGTCGAAGAGTACTTCAATTCCCGCGACCCCGGCGGACAGGAGGCGGACGTCGGCTATGTGACCGTACCCGGCGTCGGCAGAGCTTCCGACTATATCGGGCTGGACGTCTCGGGCAAGATCGCGCTCATCAAGCGCGGTTCCACCAACTTCGAGGAGAAGGCGCGCCTCGCCATGGAGAACGGGGCGGCGGGCGCCATCATCTACAACAACGTTTCGGGAACGATCGCGATGACGGTGGGCAACCTCCGCACGAGCGACGGGCTTCCCTTCCCCGTCTGCTCCATTTCGCAGGACAACGGAAAGGTGCTTGCCGCCGAAACGGAGGGGACGCTCCACATCAGCCGCGCGCAAAAGGCGGGACCGTTCATGTCCGACTTCTCTTCATGGGGTCCTACACCCGACCTCAGAATCAAACCGGAGATCACCGCGCACGGCGGCGATATCCTATCCTCCGTCCCCGGGCAGGGGTACGACAGAATGTCGGGCACCTCGATGGCTTGCCCCAACCAGGCGGGCGTGACCGCGCTCGTGCGCCAATACGTCAAAGAGAACGCCGACATGTTCGGTATCGACAGGAACGCGCAGGACTATCCCAACCGCGTCAATGCGGCGGTTTACAGCCTGATGATGTCCACTGCGGATATCGCGCGGAACCAGAACGGTCTGCCCTACGCCGTGAGAAAGCAGGGCGCGGGGCTTGCCAACCTCACCAAGTCCACGTCGACGGAGGCATATATCAATACCTTCGAACGGGACGACGCCTCTCTCTATGACGGCACCCGGTACACCGATGCGGTCATGGACCGCGCCAAGATCGAGGTGGGGGACGACCCGCAAAGGACGGGCGAATACGAAGTCAAGTTCAACATCAACAACGTCGGCACGAGACAGCTTTCCTACGGCTTGGACGCCATCGTCATGACGGAGGGCGTCAGCCCCACGCTCACCTATAAGGGGGACACGACGGTCTCCCAGGAGGGCTATCTTCTCTCGGGCGCCAAGCTCGAAGTGACGAACGTCTCCGGCGGAACGGTGAACGGCACCACCGTCAGCGTTCCCGCGGGCGGCATCGCGACCGTCACCGCCTACATCAGGCTCTCGGAGACCGATCTCGCCTATCTCGAACAGCTCGGCAGCAAGACGAGAACGAACGCCGACGGGACGACGGAGTACATCCCCGTCTTTGAAAACGGCATGTATATCGAGGGGTATGTCACCTTGACCGCACAGGATTCGTCCTCCGTCTCTTTGAACGTGCCCTATCTCGCATACTACGGCGATTGGACGCAGGCGCCGCAGTTCGACCTCGATTATTTCGCAACGGACAAGGATGCGCTCGACCCGTCCTTCGACAGCGAGCCCCTCGACAGGACGCTGCCCGATGCGGTCGCGACCACCCCGATGGGCGGACTGAACGGGGACTATATCAGCTATCTCGGCTCCTATTACTTCCGTCAGGAGCCTTCCTCCTCCGCGATCTCGGCAAACCGCGAACACATCTCGCTTTCCAGCGATTCTACAGCCGTCACCCAGATCTATGCGATCAGCGCGGGTCTCTTGCGCGCGGCGAAGAGGGCGGTGATGACGATCACGGACGCCACGACGGGCGAGCTCGTCTGGGAGCGGACGGAACTGAACCAGAGAAAGGCGTCGAGCACGAGCGGGACCATCTCCGCCTCCAACATCGAAGTGGAATTTGCCGCCGCGCAGTATCGGCTCAAAGACAACACGCGCTACATCTTCCGCCTCGAGACCTACCTCGACTACGGCGACGGCGGCGTGGCGGCGAACCGGAACAGGGTGTTCGAATTCCCGTTCGTCATGGATTCCACCGCGCCCATCCTGCAAAACGTCGAATATTACACCGAATACGACCGTCAGACGCAGAAGAACAAGCTCTACGCGCGCCTGTACATTTATGATAACCATTATGCGATGGCGATGTTCCCCGGCGTGACCCGTCTCAATCCCGCTTCGGAGGACGACCCGACGGAGTACGGGCTCGACCTCGACAACTTCACCACGCTGCCCACGCCCATCAACTCCAACGCCAACTCGACCTCCGTCGTGACGTACGAGCTCACCGACTACCTCGACGACATCCGCGGCGCAGCGCAGAAGAATACCTACTATGTCGGGCTCTACGACTATGCCCTCAACTTCTCCATCTTCGAAGTCACCATGCCGGACGACGTCCTGTATGTCCACTTCCCCGAGGACGGAAAGATCGTCTATGAGCAGGGGGACGACGGGGAGACCGCGAACCTCTACCTGCAAGGCTATGAGACCTATAACCTGCAACCCGAAGTGTTCCCCGCAAGCGAATGGCGCGAGACGCTCCGCTTCTTGACCGACGAAGGGCGGAGAGCCGTGGAAAACGGCATGGATCCCGACGCGGCGGAGACCGTGGTGCGGGTCGTGAACGGGACCGTCGTGGGACTTCCCCCCG
This sequence comes from uncultured Clostridia bacterium, assembly GCA_947625385.1. Classification (GTDB taxonomy): domain Bacteria; phylum Bacillota; class Clostridia; order Christensenellales; family Borkfalkiaceae; genus Gallimonas. Next base: position 81,107 of record CANQOB010000003.1, on the reverse strand, counting down.
CAGACGGCGAAGAGAGCCATTCCACCCATCTCTATGCCTTTGCCGCCGACGACGAGGAATATAAAAAGCCGCTTGCCACCCTCTATGTGACGGTGGGGCGCGTCGGCGACTACAACAAGCAATGGGGCGAGCCGGGCTCGTTCGGGCTCAAACAGCTCTATGTCGACAACGCCTTCCACTTCATCAACAGCACCGACCGCGACATCGGGGCGACGGGGGACATCCTCCGCTTCGCGCCCAGCTCCTCCGGCTTCTATGCGATCTCCATGTATCCCTCCGAAAGGGTGACGGCGACCGCGCAGTTCAATGCGTACTTCCCCGAGAATACCGAGGTCGTGTACGAGAGTTCGAACAGCCGCATCGTCACCGCGGACAGGACGACGGGCACGATCGAGGCGCAGGCTTACGGCAATGCGACGGTCACGGCGACCGTCTACCTCGACGGCAGACCCACGCTGGCAAGTTTCACCATCGTGGTCGAAGTCAAAGACCCGATCGAGCGGAACGGTCCCTACCTCATGGGATGGCGCGGAATGCCCGACGCAAACGGCACGGTGACGCTCGACGAAGAGCTTGGATTCACCGATATTTATCAATATGCGTTCTCGCATTACGTGTATATTCCGAAAGACCCTTGGGACGAGATCACCGAAGAGGATCCGTACAACAATAAGATGTGGTATGCGGGCGAGAACGACAACGTAAAGAAGGTCGTCATCCCCGAGGGCGTCAAGACCATCGGCGCCTATGCGTTCGCGGGCATGGAGGGGCTCGAAGAGGTCGTCCTGCCCTCCACGCTGAATAAGATCTCCACGGGCGCGTTCATGGGGTGCACCTCGCTGAAAACCATCAATCTCGAACATGTGCAGTTCATCGGTATGGACGCGTTCGCACCCGGCGTCGAGCGCGATTCGGAAGATCTGTTCGCAGGATATACCGACGGCGTGCCCCTTCAAAGCATCGAGCTCGACAGCGTCGTCGGCATCGGCAACAACGCGTTCTCCTATGTCAACGGCGCGAGCAGCCTCTATCTGCCCGACACCGCGCAGTCCATCGGCGCCTATGCGTTCGCCTATTCGACGCTCACCGAAGTGACGACCTCGGGCAACACCTCCTCGAACATCAAGTTCGGCACGGGCGTGTTCTCCCACTGCACGCGTCTCGGCAGCGCACACTTCAACACCACGGTCATCCCCGACAGCCTCTTCGAAGGGGACAGCAACCTGCAACTCTTCACGCTCGGCGAAAACGTCGAGACGATCGGCTACAACGCGTTCAGCGGAACGAGAATCAAGGACCTCGGCGTGAGCTTGCAGAACCTCAAATATTTCTCCGAAAACGGCGTGCTCTTCTCGGGCACGAGAGGGGACGCACAGCTCGTGCTCATCGTTCCCGGCGCGGCGTTCTCGGGCAACGTATTCAGCGAGAGCACGGTGAATAATATCATCGTCACGAGCATCGGGATGAGCGCCTTCTCGGGCAATTCCCAATTCAAGACCATCAACCTCCCGCATGTCACGGAGGTCGGCGACTATGCGTTCTGGAGGAGCAGCGCTTCGAACTTCACATTCGGCGAACTCACGCGCATCGGTGCGCATGCGTTCGAGGAGACCGAGCTCTATTTGGCTCCCTTCGGCGTCGGCAATTCCGCGCTCTCCGCGGCCGGGTTGGAGATCGGCGACTACGCCTTCCACAACGCCTTCAAGGCGACCCGCGGCGTTGCGCTCACCTTCGGCAACGGCGTGAAGATCGGCGACTACGCCTTTGCGGACAGCAAAGTGTTCTCCGTGACGGTCGGCGACGACGCCGAGATCGGCGCGGGCGCGTTCATGACCTCGTTCGGGGCGTATTACGAACCGTTCGGCGTCCTCTATGCGGACGCGGCGCGCTACACCGGGCAGGGACTGCTGCCCTCGGCAGATTCCGTTTTGAGCGCCGTGACGCTCGGCAAGAACGCCGCGGTGGGCAGCTACGCCTTTGCGGGCAACGCAAGCCTCGAAACGGTGACGTTCACCGCGGACGACGGCTCGTCGCGCGGCACCACGGTGGGCAGCTATGCGTTCTATCTCGACAGCGGGCTGAAAGACCTCATCGGCAGTAATGCCATCAAGACGGTGGGCAGCTACGCGTTCGCGGGAACGATTCCGTATATCCTTCTCGACAATACCACCGTCATCATGGAGCACTATCTCCCCGACGACGACGACCGCTACCTCGTCACCACGCAGCTAGAAGGCGTCGACCTTTCGGGCGCGCAAGAGATCGGGGATTACGCGTTCGCCTACAATATCCACCTCACCCATGTCACGCTCAACCCCGAAGAGTTCATGCGGGCGGGGGAGACCTCAACGGTGTCCATCGGCAGCTATGCCTTCTTCGGCGCCAACCTCTCCGAGGTGGAGAACCTCGGCAGGGCGCAGAGCGTGGGTGCGGGCGCGTTCGCGGCTCTCACCACGACGCCGTTCTGGACAAGAGAGCAAGCCCACTTCTACGGCAACACCATTCAGACCGCCGACCTCTCCAATGCGGACGACATCGGCGCGGACGTCTTTGAAAATTCCCGCGATCTGAAAAAAGTCATTCTGAAAGAGGGTGCGCGCGTGGGCGCGGGCGCGTTCGCGGGCGCGACGTCGCTCACCGAGGCGGAGAATCTTTCCACCGCCGTCTCCGTCGGCGAACGGGCGTTCTTCAACACCGCGCTGACGGGAGAGCTCGACCTCTCCGCGGCGGAGGAGATCGGAGACTTCGCATTCGCATATCTAAAAACGGAGACGGACGATCAGGGCAACACCGTCTACTACAAAGAGGAACTGTCCGATACAATCACGGGAATAAAATTCGGCGACCGCCTCGAAAAAGTCGGCGACAATCCCTTCGCGGGGCGCAACTTGCCCCTCTTCGAAAAGGCGGAGCAAGAGCTCTTCCACGGCGCCGTCGTGGGCGAGAAGCTTGTAACGACCTTTGAGATCGGCAAAAACGTCAAAGTGATCGACGGTGCGCTCTATGCGCGCGTGCCCAACGGGTTCGAGCTCATCTGCTATCCCGCAGGCGCGCAAAATGCGTCGTTCGCCGTCGCCGAGGGCAACTATGAATTCGCTTCGGGCACCGAGGCGGTCGACGTCGTGAGAATCGCGGCGCGCGCCTTCCAAGGGGCGTCCTACCTCAAAGAAGTGCAACTGCCTTATGCGCTCAAAATCATCGGCGACAAGGCGTTCTACGGCGCCGACCTCTCGACCGTCGTGTTCCGCAGCCTTGCGGCGCCCGCCCTCGAAGAGGAGTACGACGAGGACTACTTCGAACTTGCCGCAGACCTCTATATTCCGTCGATGACGCCAGAGGACGGGTTCCCGGGCTACGAAGGCAACGGCGCTCTCGGGTACGTCACCTACACCGCGATCGTTCTGCGCACGGCGAACTTCTATGACTATATCGGTTCCGAGGGCTTGGGCAACATCTCCATGGTCCGCCCGAAGAACGGGACGGGATACGACAACTATCTCTATGACGTGTTCTTCGGCGAAGTGTACGAAGGCGCCGCCGTCATGGAGGAGGCGACCCTCTCCCTCTATGAGGAGATCGAAAGGCTTCCCTCGCTCGCAGAGCTCACGCTCGGACAGCACGGCGAGCTCGTCGATGCGCTCATGGCGCGCTACAACGCCATCCTTTCCGTCGAACAGAGGGGACTTATCACCAATTACGACAAGTTGCAGAGCGCCGCGGAGTATCTCCAATCGCTGCGCGGCGATGAGCCGCAGCCCCCGCACACCGAGCACACCGACAGCGACGGGGACGGCGTTTGCGACGAATGCGGCGAGCCCATGCCCGATCTTCCCGGGCAGCGTGAAGAGCTCTCGGCGACGACGATCGCGCTCTCGGTGGTCGTTGCGGTCCTCGGCGCGTTGCTCATCGCGGGAGGCGTCGTGTTCTATATCAAAACAGTGAGAAAGAAGGGTGAATGAGCGTATGAAAAAGAAGCTGAAAGCAATCATCATCCTGGCGGGGCTCTGCGGAGCCGCACTGACGCTCGCCGCCTGCGCCTTCGAGGAAGCTCCCTATCATGAGCTTGCCGCGGAGAGCGGGGGAATCGTCAAGGTCGTCTATGAGCAGAACGGCGGCAAGTTCGTCAACCTCGACGACGCCAATCTCATCGACAGCTACCCGCTGAAAAATTTCGAGAGCGGCAAGGGCGTCGCGCTCGTCGCGCCCGGAGACGACCTTCGGGACGGGGGCAGCACGAACAAGCTCAATTCCACGACTTCCTCCGTCTCCCGCGACAATTATACCCTCATCGGCTGGTACCGCGACCGCAGCGAGGGGACGCGCGTCAACAGCGAGGGCGAACCGCTCGACGAGGACGGCGTGCTCTGCTCGATGTCCGGCAAGCCGCAGGGCAACGTCTACTCCGGGCTTTGGAATTTCAGCGGGGGGAACATCTCCCGCCTGACGCTCGACATGTGCGAGCTCGTCAGCAAAGAGGGAGAAACTCCCGTCTACGAGTATCACCTTTGGGCGGCATGGCAGCCCTCCATCACCTATAAATTCTACCGTCCCTCGACGGAGGAGGACAGGAGGGCGGCGGCGCTCGAAGGCAGGACGCTCGGCGAGTGGATAGAGTATGCAGAACCTTTGAGCGCCAATGCGGAAAACCCTTATCTCGCGCTGCCCTACTTTGACGCAGACGGCGGGGAGTGCGTGCGGGACGATTCCTTCCCCGACGCCTCCGCTTCCTTCGGCGCGAGCGCGCTCGGCTATACGCTGGACGCCATCTACCGCAACCCCGACCGTTCGGAGTTTTATGCCAAGGACAGCGATGACGGAACGGACTGGCTCGTTCCCAACAAAGCGCTGCTCACCGAGCGCGACGGCGCATATTACATCAGGCACAGCGGCGGCGTGGACTACGAACACGGGTACGCCTATGACACGACGGTCAACCTCTATACGACCTGGAAAGAGGGAAGGTACTTCCGCGTCAAGGAGGCGTCCCAGATGACTGCGGACGCCAACGGTTATTACTTCATCGAAAACGACCTCACCTTTACGGACACAGACCGGTGGGGGTTCGGCGGCATCACCTTCCGCGGCAGAATGGTCGCGGAAGATCCCGTCACGATCGGCGGAATCGTCTCCGTGCAGTCGGGCAACCTCTACGGCGGGGTGTTCGCCGCGCTTGCGGAGGGCGCAACGGTGCGCAACGTGCGCTTCGAGAACGTCACGCTCGAACTTTCCGCGGGATTTGCGGGATTTGCGAACGAGACGGCGTACTTCGGACTGTTCGCCGGAACGATCTCCGAAAATTCCGTCGTCGAGAACGTCTCCGTTTCGGGGACGATGAAAATCGGCGGAGACAACTTTATTACCCGCGTGCAATCGGGCATCGACGAATCGTTCTCCGTCGGCTTTGTGAGCGGGAACGGCGTCAGAAAGGGGATCTCGAACGATGAGATCGAAGCGGTGCGGGTGGCATCGACTGCCCTCGACGAGAACTACGTCGAAGTCTCCGTCTATAAACTCAGATTGGACCCGCACAAGGATCAGGATACCATCGGCATTTACGTTCTTCCGCGCGGAGATTACGACTCCGTGGAACCGGGAGACGGTGAAAATTAAAGAAGAAACAAGGAGGTTTTACTACTTATGAACAGCAAGCGCAACTTCAAATTGGTCGCTTCCGCTCTTGCGGCGCTCATTGCGGCGGGCGCCCTCGCGGCGTGTGCTCCCGATGAGGGATCCCACGGCGCCGGCACGGATACGCTCATCGTCATGACCGAAGAGCTGAACGGACTCTATAACCCCTTCTATTCCTCTGCGGGAACGGATATGGACGTCGTCGGACAGACGCAGATGTCCATGCTCTCCACGGATTCGAGCGGACACGTCGCCTACGGCGAAACGGAGCCCACCGTCGTGCTCGACTATCAGATGAAATCGGAAAAGAGCGGCACGCAGACGTACAGCGACTATTACTTCGTCATCAAGAACGGGCTGAAATTCTCGGACGGAAAGCCGCTCACGATGAACGATATCATGTTCAATCTCTACGTCTATCTCGACCCCGCCTATGCCGGCTCTTCGACGATGTATTCCACGAAGATCGACGGGTTGCAGCGCTACCGCACGCAGAGCAACATCTCGGGGGACACGAGCGCGCAGGACGCGGAGCTCACGCGCAGCGCGAACACCCTCATGATGAGACGCAGACAGGCGCTCCTCGACGTCTACACGAGCCACGACACCATCAGCGGCTCCTCGACGACGCACAACGCGGACATCAACAAGATGCGCGACACCATCTCGAAGTGGACGTTCAACGACAACACCACCGCGCGCGACAACTATCTCAAAACCTTCCTTTCGGATAAGGACCTCGCCGCGATCGACGGTGACGACGCCCGTCTCGCAAGGGCGAGAGAGCAGCTCCTCGCCGACTACAACAGCATCGTCGGCAAGAATACTACCCTGCAAGGCGGTCTGCCCGTCTTTGGCGCGGAGGACAACGGCAAGTACTACGACGAACTCGTCGTGGACTACAACTCCGCCAAGACGGCATATACCGAGGAGCCCTACAAGTCGTCTCCCACCCCCTTCGACGAGATCGTCTCCTTCATGTACATGGAGGGCTTCGTGACTCTCACCTATAACGACCCCGCCAAGAAGGACTCGATCAAGGAAGTCAGTCTCGAATATCCGACCACCATCAAGACGATGGATGCCGCCATCAAGCATGTGTGGCAGTCCCGCGTGCTCAGCAACTTCGATCTGGTGCTCTCGGGCACGGCGTCGGGCAGCGAGCTCATGAACGAATTCGTGAGCCAAGGCAAAGACGTCGCCCTGCACAACACTCTCGGCGAAACCGCGGACGGCGAGCTGCTCTTCAAGAATATCTCCGGCGTCCGTTCGCTGGCAGCCGACCACCTGCCCGACGGCGAAACGCAGAGCACGTACGGCGTCACGAACAACACGATCTCCGTGAACAATAAGGACTATACGGTCGCTTCCGAGCACAACGCGGACGGCACCCCCAAGAGCGGGTACGACGTTCTTCGCATCCGCGTCGTCGGGACGGACCCCAAGGCGATCTGGAACTTCGGCTTTACCGTTGCACCGTATCACTATTATTCCGATACGAAGGACCCCGCTCTGGCGGTCGACATCAAGAACAACAAGTTCGGCGTGGAATGGGCTTCCTTCGACTTCCAGTCGGGCGTGTTGCAAGGGACCAATTCCTACGGCGCCAGCAAGAACAAGGTGCCGCTCGGCGCGGGACCCTATGTCGCGACGGACATCAACAACAGCGATACGCCTGCGGCGAACGCATTTTTCAGCAACAACTTCGTCTACTATAAGGCGAATAAGAACTTCTCCCTCAACGGACGGGATTCTGCCGAGCCCAAGATCAAGAAGATGCGCTATCAGGTCGTCTCCTCGTACAACGCGCTGCCCAACCTCGAAAACGGCGCCGTGCACTTCGTCGAACCGCAGTTCACCAAGGAGAACAGCGACAAGGTGGAGGAGCTCAAAAAGACGGGCCGCTACGACAGCGTCTCGACCTGGAACCTCGGCTACGGCTACATCGGCATCAACGCCGGCAAGGTCACCAATCTCAATCTCCGCAAGGCGATCATGTCCGCAATGAACGTTGCCCTCGCCAAGAACTACTATCTCGCGGGGACCGTCGAGACTATCTCGTGGCCGATGTCCCTCATGAGCTGGGCGTATCCGAGAACGGTGCCCATCGACCAGATCGACTACACCAGACCTCTTGCCAACACGGAGGCGAACGGCAAGGATTATATGACGTGGACGACCCGCGAAGCGGCGAAGGGAAAGATTCAGAGATACATGGCGGCTGCGGGCAATCCTTCTTCGTCCGACCTCACCGTCACCTTCACGATCGCAGGGTCGCAGCTCACCGAACATCCCTGCTACCAGGTGTTCAAGGAGGCAATGGACCTGCTCAACGAGTGCGGCTGGAACGTCACGGTGAGCCCCGATACCTATGCGCTCACCAAGCTCGCGACGGGCAGCCTCGAAGTGTGGGCGGCTGCTTGGGGTTCGACGATCGACCCGGATATGTATCAGGTCTATCATAAGAATTCCACCGCAACGAGCACCCTTGCATGGGGATACCGCGAGATTCTCGCTTCTCCCACCAACTATCCCGATGAGACGACCACGCTCAACCGGCTCGCCGACGTCATCGATCAGGCGCGTGAGATCGACGACGAGACGACGAGAAGATCGTATTACAAGACGGCGATGGGGCTCGTCCTCGACCTTGCGGTGGAGCTCCCCGTCTATCAGAGACAGGTGCTCTTCGCCTTCAACACCGACGTCATCGACGTCAATACCCTTCCCCACGGGGACGACGGCAAGATTCTCATCAACTCCTATACCTCGCCTCTGTCGAGAATTTGGGAAGTGGACTTCGTAAAATAAAGCACACTGCGTAAGGAATTCACCCTCATCGGAGCAAATCAATGCTGAAATACATTCTCAAACGAATCGGGCTCGCCATCCTCATCCTGTTGGGCGTATCGCTGATCATCTATGTGCTTGTGCGCCTCATGCCCGTCGACTTCGTGGAATCCAAGATCGCTGCGCTCAACCAGGGCGGCGCACAGATTCCCGAAGAGACGGTGGAAGCCATGTACAGGATGTACGGGCTCGAGGACAGCAGCTTTCTCGGGATCCTGCGGGGCTACGGCTCGTGGCTTCTCGCCCTCGTGCAGTTCGATCTCGGCACGAGCTTCCAATACGGCGACAAGGTGCTCAACGTCATCGTGGACAATATGGGCGTCTCCTTCATCATCGCCTTCATCGCGATCATTCTCGAATATCTCATCGCGATTCCTCTCGGCGTGACCGCGGCGACCCATCAATATTCCATCAGGGACTATGTCGTCACCGTGCTCGTCATGATCGGAATCTCGCTGCCATCCTTCTTCCTCGGACGGCTTTTGCAGATCGTCTTTGTGGGACAGCTCCATTGGTTCCCGCAGAGCGGACTCCTCTCGGGAGGCAACTTCTCGATAGGGGACTATCTGTGGCACCTCGTCTTGCCTCTCATGACCATGGTGCTGCTGTCCATCGGCGGAACGATGCGCTATACGAGAACGAACATGCTCGAAGTTCTCAACTCCGATTACATCCGGACGGCGCGCGCCAAGGGTCTGCCCGAGCGCTCCGTCATCTACAAGCATGCCTTCCGCAACACGATGATTCCCATCGTGACCATGCTCGCGGGCGTGCTGCCCACGCTGTTCTCCGGCGCGATGATCACCGAACAGATCTTCGATCTGCCCGGCATCGGAAACGTCGCGCTCAAAGCCATGACGGCGGGGGATATCCCCTTCATCATGGGCTACAACATGTTCCTTGCGTTTTTGAGCGTCATCGGGATTCTTCTCACCGACCTCATGTACGCCGTCGTCGACCCGCGCGTCAAGCTGTTTTAGGAGGAAAGTATGGAAGAATTCGAAAGAACGGAACTTGACGCTCCCGTCCTCGACGAAGAGGCTGTGCTCGCCGCCCGTGACGAGGACAATGCGCTCGATAAGAACGTGCGCCTGCTCTCGCCCGCGCGCATGGTATTGCGCCGCTTCTTCCGCTCCAAGCTCTCTATCGTCGGGCTTGTGATGATCGTTGCGCTCATTCTCTTCTCGTGGCTCGGACCCGTGTTCTATAACCAATGGGGGGAGACGCAGGAGGACAACGGCGGCAAAGTCGAATATGCGACCTATGAAGTGACCTATACCGACCCCGAAACGGGGGAGGAAGTCTCCTTTTGGCAGACCATGGAGACGGGCAGACGGCTCAACCGTCTCGCCCCGCTCTCCGCGGACCATCTCCTCGGCACGGACGACACGGGCATGGACGTCTTTACCCGTCTCATGTTCGGCGGGAGAATCTCACTCACCATCAGTTTCCTCGCCGTCTTTACCATCACCATTCTCGGCATCATCTTCGGCGGACTGGCGGGGTATTTCGGCGGGAAGGTGGATGAGGTCATCATGCGTATCTGCGATATCCTCATCTGTCTGCCCGGACTTCCGCTCATGCTCATCATCGGCACGCTGTTCGATTCCTGGCATCTCGATTCCCAGTACCGCATCTATCTTCTGATGCTGTTTCTGACCTTTGTGAGCTGGCCGGGGACGGCGCGGCTTGTGCGCGGACAGATTCTGTTCCTGCGCGAACAGGAGTACATGGTCGCTGCCGAGGCGATGGGATTTTCCACCTCGCGGCGAATCTTCAAACACCTCATTCCCAATGTGTTGCCGCAGCTCATCGTCTCGATGACGCTCTCCCTCGGGAGCATGATTCTCTATGAGGCATCGCTTTCTTACCTCAATCTCGGCGTCAAGGCGCCGTATGCGGCTTGGGGGACGATGATCAATGCGGCGAGCGATCCCACCATTCTCAACAACCATTTCAACGTGTGGGGGCCGCCCGGGTTCTGCATCATTATCGCCGTGCTCGGCTTCAATTTCATCGGCGACGGGCTGCGCGACGCCCTCGACCCCAAGGCGAGGAGGTAACGTATGAGCAACCCCGAAAAGAAGAATCGCCACTATCTGACGGGCAAGGAGATCCGCGCCATCGTCAAGGCGAACAACAAGATCACGCGGAAACTCGAAAAAAAGAAGAAGAGAAAGGCAAAGGAGTCCGAATTCACGACCGTGATGAAGGACGACGCCAATATCCTCGAAGTCGAGGGGCTGCATTCCTATTTCTTCACCGACCAAGGGGTCGTGAAAGCCGTCAACGGCGTCTCCTTCGAAGTCCCGCAGGGAAAGACGGTGGGCGTCGTCGGCGAGAGCGGCTGCGGCAAATCGGTCACGAGCATGTCCATCATGCAGCTTTTGCAGGGACCTTACGGGCAGATCGTCGAGGGCTCCATCCGCTTCAAGTCATACGATTTCAAGCTCGACGAGAAGAAGAACCCCATTCCCGTCTGGGAAGAGGACGAGAACGGGAATCCCGTCTATGAGCCCGTCTATGTCACCCGCGGGAGGGAACCCGTCTATGAAGAAGTTGACGGGGAGCGCCGCCAAAAGCGGGACGAAAAGGGCAAAAAGGTCTTTCAGCCGCACGTCGAGCCCAAGCTCGACAAGAACGGCAATCCCGTGCTCGAACGCAAGCAGAAGCGGGACGCCTTCGGGACCAAGATCTTCGAGATGGAAGAGAAGGTGTTCGACATCGCCCAAATGCCCATCAAGGAGATGCACCGTCTGCGCGGCCGTCAGATCGCCATGATCTTTCAGGAGCCCATGACCAGCCTCAATCCCGTGTTTACCATCGGCAACCAGCTCGACGAAGTGACGCTCCTGCACTTCCCGGGTTCGACGGCGGCGGACGCGAAGAAACGCTCCATCGAGATGCTCGGTCTCGTCGGAATCGCCATGCCCGAGCGGGTCTATAAGTCCTACCCGCACGAGCTCTCGGGCGGCATGCGCCAGCGCGTCATGATCTCCATGGCGCTTGCGGGCAACCCCCGCCTCATCATTGCGGACGAGCCCACGACCGCGCTTGACGTCACCATCCAGGCACAGATTCTCGACCTGCTCAGAGAGCTGAAAGACCGCATCAACGGCTCCATTCTGCTCATCACGCACGACCTCGGCATCATCGCCGAGATGTGCGACTTTGTCGTCGTCATGTATGCGGGGCGCATCATCGAGAAGGGGACGGCTTCGGAGATCTTCCATCATCCCATGCACCCGTACACCATCGGGTTGCAGAAGTCCAAGCCCACCATGGATTCGGACGGCGACACCCTGTTCAATATCCCCGGGAACGTGCCCAATCCCATCGACATGCCGGACTATTGTTACTTCCGTGAGCGCTGTTCGGGCTGCGTGAAGAAGTGTTTCGGCGATTATCCCGAGATGGTGCAGGTCAGCCCGACCCACTGGGTCGCCTGCCACCTCTACGGCGAAAAGGAGGAGAAGGAATGAAGAGTTTCAAACGCGCCGGTGCAAAGCCGGAGCCCAAGGGCGACCCCATTCCGCTTCTTGACGCCGACGGGAACCCCGTCACCGAGCTCAAACGGGACAAAAAGGGTCGGCTCGTGCTCGACAAGGAGGGGATGCCCATCAAGGTCCCCGCCGTCAAGCGCGACTTTTACGGCAACCCTCTCTATGAGAATGTGCCCTACACCGACCCCGAGGAGGCGCGGAAAACCGCGCTGCGTTCGGGGGACTTTGCAGAGTTCGACGATGAGACGGAGGCCGCCTACGAACAAGTTTTGCGCGAGAGGGCGGCAGAGGAGGACAGCTCCCTCGCCCCCGATCCCGATGCGCTCCTCGAAGTGCGGCACCTCAAAATGTACTTCCCGCTCAAAAAGACGATCTCGGGGAAGGTCACCCTTTGGCTGCGCGCCGTGGACGACGTTTCCTTCAAGCTCCATGCGGGCGAGACGCTCGGCATCGTCGGCGAGAGCGGTTGCGGCAAGACGACGATGGGGCGCTCCATCCTCAAACTCTATCAGCCGACGGGCGGGCAGATCTTCTTCGACCAAACGGACATCGCAGGCTACAATTCCAAACAGATGAGACCGTTGCGCACCAAGATGCAGATCATCTTTCAGGATCCGTATTCTTCGCTCCCTCCCCGCAGTACGGTGGGCGGGATCCTCTCGGAGCCCGTGCTCGTCCATAAGATCGCGAGCAAGCAGGATGTGCGCAGCTATGTCCTGAAAATCATGGAGCAGTGCGGTCTGCGCGATTACTATTACGAGCGCTATCCCCATGAATTTTCGGGCGGACAGCGCCAGCGCATCTGTATCGCCCGCGCGCTCTCCGTCAATCCCAAGCTGGTCATCTGCGATGAGCCCGTCTCCGCGCTCGACGTCTCCATCCAGGCGCAGATCATCAACCTGCTCAAACATCTGCAGGAGCAGTTGGGGCTTACCTATGTGTTTATTTCGCACGATCTGTCCGTCGTCAAGCATATTTCGGACAAGATCGGCGTCATGTATCTCGGTTCGATGGTGGAATTCGGGAGCAAGAAAGACATCTTCTCCCATCCCATGCATCCGTACACGCAGGCGCTGTTTTCCGCCGTCCCCAATCCCAATCCGGACGTGAAGATGGAGCGCATCGTGCTCAGCGGGGACATCCCTTCCCCGGCGAATCCGCCCAAGGGATGTAAATTCCACACGCGCTGTCCCAAGTGCATGGAGGTCTGTAAACACATCGCGCCCCAATACCGGGAATACGAAAAAGGGCACTTTGTGGCATGCCACTGCTATCCTCAGGAGGACTGATGCCGAAAAAAAAGAAGGGCGGGGAAGAACCGCCGAAAAAGGAGCAGAAGATCGTCTATATCGACGACGGGTCGACCGTCGCCAATATGGACGGGACATTCGGTCGCCGCGGGCAGCCGCGGCAGCGCTCTACGTGGCGGGAGAAGGCGAGGACGTATTTTGCCGTCGTCAAAAAGCTCCTTCCCTACATGTTCTGTACCCTGATCGCGTTCACGCTCGTGTTCATCATTCTGCTCGCCGCGACGGGGAGAATTTAACAAAAAAGTCGGGATATGCAGAAAAAATATACCGAATGTGCAAGCGCCTCTTGACGGCGCTTGCTTTTTTGTCTACAATCTTCGTAGCGGCCCGTGACGGGAAGCCAAAGGAGAAGCAGGATGAAAAAGGTTTTCGGGATATTGCTCGCCCTCGCGATGGGGTTCGCTCTGTGCGCCTGCGCGCCCGCGGACGGCAGCGGAGAGCTCGTCTCCGTCGAGGTGGAAAATCTACGGGTACGCTATCTCGAGGGGGAACGCGTGGAACGGGACGCGTTGGACGTCTATGCGCTCTATGCGGACGGGACGAGGACAAAGGTGACCGATTTCGCCCTCCTCCCCTCCCGCGCGCTTACGGAGGAGGACAGAGAGGTGCGGATAGGTTACAGAGACAAGGTCGCCGTCAAAAAAATCGCCGTGGGAAGGGAGCCGGACCTTTCGACTTCCGCCAAGCGCACGGCGTTTGACAGCGCGCGCAAAGGGGAATTTTCCCGCGAGACGGCGAAGTTCGGCTCGGCAGAGCTCTCTTACCGTCTGCGGAGACCGGATACCGTCAACGGACCGTCGCCGCTCGTCGTCTTTTTGCACGGCTCGGGGGAGCGGGGGAGCGACAACGACGCCCAGCTCAAAAACTGCATTTTGCGCGCCTTTGACAGCTTCCTCTCCGAGATGTACGACTGCTTCGTCCTGGCGCCCCAATGCCCCGCGGCGCCCGCACAGTGGGTGGACACGCCGTGGGCGGCGGGCAATTACAGCACGTCCGCAGTGGCGGAATCGGAGCCCCTCCGCGCGGTATGGTCGCTCGTGGAGCAATTCCTCAACGACCCTGCGGTGGACTCTGCCCGCGTCTATGTCATCGGGCTCTCGATGGGCGGCTTCGGCGCATGGGACCTGTTGGCGCGGCACGGCGAGGCGTTTGCGGCGGGAATGCCCATCTGCGGCGGGGGCGACCCCGCAGCGGCGGCAGAGCTCGCCAAGATCCCCATCTACACCTTCCACGGGTCTGCGGACAAGACCGTTCCCGTCGGGGGAACGCGCGAAATGGTGGAGGCGGTGCGCGCCGCGGGCGGGAATATCCTCTACAAGGAGTTCGCGGGCATGGGACACGGCATCTGGGACGACGCGATCTCGTTCGACGGCGAAGGCAGTCTCCCCGCCGCCCTCGGTTGGCTCTTCTCGCAGAGAAGGACGGCGGAATGAATCCGAGAAAGACCCTCCGGGGTCTTTTTTGTTTGCGCTGCTTTCTTCCTATGCGCATGTGTGCGGGTGCGCAGCGGTCGCCGCAGGCGAGCCAAACAACAAGATATAGATTTTTTTTGCGAGATGCGTGCAAAACATTGTGTTTTGTTGAAAAAAATGCTATAATATCTCTGTGTACTTTTTGTACACAGCGGAGAACAAAGATGAGAAAGATCGTTGTCGACGCGATGGGCGGAGATCATGCTCCCGCCGAGATCGTCAAAGGGGCGCTGGACGCGCTTCGCCAGAGAAAGGATTTTTCGCTCGTTCTGACGGGGGATGAAAACCTCGTCGGGTTCGAGCTCGCCAAATACCGCTACGACCCTTCCCGCGTGGAGGTCGTGCATTGCAGCGAAGTCATCACCAACGACGACGTGCCCACCCGGGCGGTGCGCGCCAAGCGGGACAGTTCTCTCGTCGTCGGGCTGAAACTTCTCAAAGAGGACAAGGATGTCGCGGGATTCGTCTCTGCGGGCTCGACGGGCGCCGTGCTCACGGGCGGTATCATCCATATCGGCAGAATCAAAGGGGTGCTGCGCCCCGCGCTCTGCCCCGCGATTCCCAACGTGCGCGGGACCATGACGCTCCTGTGCGACTGCGGCGCAAACGCGGAATGCAAGCCCGCCTATCTGGCGCAGTTCGCCATTATGGCGACCGCCTATGCCCGCGCCGCCTACGGCATTGCCGCGCCCCGCGTGGGACTGCTCTCCAACGGCACCGAAGAGCACAAGGGCGACCCGCTCCACCAAGAGGCGCATGCGCTTCTGAAAGAGATGAAAAACATCGACTTTGCGGGGAACGTCGAGGGCAGGGATATCATGTACGGAGACGTGGACGTCGTTGTCTCGGACGGATTTTCGGGCAATGTCGCCCTCAAAGCCATCGAGGGTTGCGGCAAGACGGTGGGCGATCTGCTCAAAGCGGAATTTTCGAGCACGTTCGGCGCCAAGCTCGGCTATCTCGCCGCCCGCAAACATATCCTCGGGCTGAAAAACATGCTCGACTATTCGCGCCTCGGCGGTTCGGTCTTTTTGGGACTGCGCGGCGTGGTCGTCAAGAGCCACGGCTCCTCGAAAGCGCGGTCGATCACGGCTTCCGTCCTCCAAGCGCTGGACGCGGGATGCGGCGGACTCATCGAAAACATCTCCGCGCTGCTCGAACAAGAGGGCGTGGGAAGAGGGTCGGACGATGCGTAACGGCGAGGATTGGTCGGACGCCACGTACGCGGAAGCCGAACGGGCGGTCGGATATCCCTTCAAAGACCGCGAACTCATGAAAACGGCGTTCACGCACGCTTCCTACGGCGCCGCATACGGCGTTCGGGACAACGAGCGGCTGGAATTTTTGGGGGACGCGGTTATCGAACTCGCGGTCACGGAACAGCTCTTCCGTGCGGAGCGGGCGGATGAGGGGACGCTCACGGAGCGGCGCAAGCAGTTTGTCTCCCGCGACGCGCTCGCCGCCGCCGAAGCGCGGCTCGGGCTCATGCGCTATCTCCGCTATTCGGGGGGAGAGAGCAACCTCGGCGGCAAGACGAGCTCCAACCTCTTCGAAGCGGTGACGGGGGCGCTCTTCCTCGAAGGCGGCTATGCCGCGGCGAAGAGATGGCTGAAAAAGCACATCGAAGAGATCGCTCCCGAGAACTATAGATCCCTGTTGCAGGAGTATGTGCAGGACCGCTCCAAGGAGACGCCCGCATATCGCACGCAGCCTGCCGGAGAGGGGTATTTGTGCACGGTGCAGGCGCTCGGCGAGCGCGCGGAGGGCAGCGGACCCAGCAAGAAAGCGGCGCAGACGGCTGCAGCCGAAAAACTTTACTTAAAACTGACAGAGAGGAGATCGCAGTGAATTTCAAGGAAATACGGCTCGTGGGGTTCAAGTCGTTCGCCGACAAGACCTCCATCAAATTCGACGACGGCGTCACTTGTATCGTCGGACCCAACGGTTGCGGAAAGAGCAACGTTGCGGACGCCGTGCGGTGGGTGCTCGGCGAACAGTCCGCAAAGAATCTGCGCGGATCGAATATGACCGACGTCATCTTCAACGGCACGGAGACGCGCCGCCAGCTCTCCTTTTGCGAGGTGACGCTCGTCTTTGACAATACACAAAAGCTCTTCGATATCGAATACGAGGAAGTCGCCATGACGAGGCGGCTCTACCGTTCGGGAGACAGCGAATATCTCCTCAACATGCAGCCTTGCCGCCTCAAAGACATCGTTGCTCTTCTGCACGGCGTGGGCATCGGCAAGGAGGGCTATTCCATCATCGGACAGGGCAAGGTGGACCAGATCATGAACGCCAAGCCGGAGGACCGGCGCGCCATTTTCGAAGAGGCGACGGGCGTCATCAAGTTCAAGTCGCAAAAGGCGGAGATCGAGCGCAAGCTCGAGTCCGCCAAGGACAATCTCATCATCTTTGTCCAGCGCATGGACGAGGCGGAAAAACAGCTCCGTCCCCTCGAAAAACAGGCGGAAGCCGCGCGCAAATGCCGCGAGTACACCGAACAGCTCAAATACGAGGAAGTCAACTCCTACCTCTTGCGGAGCGACAGCTTCGAGCAGGAGACGGCGCGCTATCAGAGCAAGATCGACGCCGCAGACCGCGACCTTGCGGCGATCGAAAAGCGGGTCGCCGAAGTGGACGAAGAGGAGGAGGCGTGCAGGGAGAACATCCGCCTTGCGGACGAGCAGCTCCGCGACATCAACCAAAAGCTCCGCCTCTTCGAGGTCGGCATGGCGGACAAGAGCGGCGAAGCGAAGTCCATCCGCGCCAAGATCGACGGCTACCGCCGCCAGATCAAACAGATCGGCGAGGACGTCGAATATTCCTTGCGCAAGGTCAAGGATATCGATGCGCAGGTCGCCGAGAGCAAAAAGCGGAAACAGGAGAATGAGAAGCGCGCCGCGGAGATCGAGGCGGCATGCGCAGAGCTCCTCAAAAAATTGCAGGAAGCAGACGCGCGCGTGGCGCTCATCGAGCGTCTTTCGGACGAAAAGCGCGCCAGCGAGCTCTCTTCCGTCGAAAATCTCGCGGAGGCGCGCGCGAACGAGGGCAGCCTCACCGCGAAGCGGGATGCCGCGCACGGGAGAATCGGCGAAGTCAACGAGGCGATCGACAAGGCGTCGGCGCGGGCGGACGCCTACCGGGAACAGCTCGCCGCTTGCCGCAAGGACAAAGCCGCCTGCCAGCGCTTTCTCGACGACAAGCCCCGCGCGGAGGCAGAACACCTCGCGGTCATCTCCGACCTCACCCGTTCCTCCCAGAAGATCTCCGAGGAGATCGTCAACTGCAACACCTCGATCGCCAATCAGACGAACAACCTCGAGATGTACATATCGCTGAAAAACCGCTTCAACGGGTACCGCGATTCCGTGAGGAGGTTGCAGCTCGAAGCGCAGCACAATCCCGCCATCGGCAGCCGCATCAAGGGCGCCATCGCGGACATCGTGAGGACCGAGAAGCAGTACGAAGTCGCCATCGAGACGGCGTTCGGCGGCGCGATGCAAAATCTCGTCACCGCCACGGCGGATGACGCGCGCTGGCTCATCGAGTACCTCAAACGCAATGCGGGAGGCATCGTCACCTTCCTGCCCGTCGACCAGATGCGCGCGCGCCCCAATTCGGGCGAAGTGCGGCGCGCCACGGGGGAGGAGGGCGCCATCGGGCTGGCGGACGAGCTCGTGCGCTACGACGACTATTACGACAATATCATCCGCTACCTTCTCGGGAACACGCTCATCTGCGACACCATCGCCAACGCGACGAGAATCGCAAAAAAATATCCGCGCGCCTTCCGCATCATCACGCTCGACGGCGACACCATCGCCACGAGCGGTGCGATGACGGGCGGTTCCGTCAAGCGGGACAGCGGGAACCTGCTCGCCAGCGAGCGGCAGATCAAGGAATGCGAGGAGAGCATCGCCCGCAAGAAGGGCGCGCTCGTCAAGCTGCAAGCCGCGCTCCGCTCCTGCGAGGAAGAGTTGGAACAGGCGAGAAAAGACTATGAGGCTTTCCGCCAAAAGGTCGTCGAGGAGACGGCAAACCTCGCCGCGATCGCACAGAAAGAATTTGTCATCGAGGGGCTCGTCGAGAGCACGGAGGCGGATATCGCCGAGTATCGCGGGCTCTTGGAGAGACTCTCCCGACAGGCGTCCGACCTCGAAAGCGAGATGCTTTCCTCCGCCGAGAACCGCGATCTGCTCAACAAGATTCGCGCGGACGCGGCGAACGAGGCGCAGGCGCAGGAGACGGAGATCGGAAGGCTTCGCCTGCAACGCGATGATTTGAGCGAACAGCTGCAAGCGATGCGTTTGCAGGGCACCGAAGCCGCCTCCGTCATCGCGTTCGAAGAGGAGAACATCGCGCGTCTGCTCGCGGAAAAAGCCGAGCTCTATGCGCGTGTGGACAATACGCGCCTCGAAGTCGCCAATACCGAACGCCTCATCGAACAGCTCAAACACGAAGAGGAAGCCGTGGCGCTCACCGAAGAGGAGCAGTTCACCGTCAACGCGCTCCGCACCCGTCTCGAAACGGTGGAAGCGGAGAAGCGCGCGCATGGCGAGAAACAGGTACAGCTCGCCGAGGAGAAGAGGACGCTGCTCGCCTCCCAGATGACGAAGGGCGACGAGCGGAGCAGGGCGGTCAGGGAGATCGACCGCGCGACCATCTACCTCGAAACGATGCGCCAGAAACTCGAAGAGCAGTACGGGCTCGACTATGAGTCCGCGCAGCAGTACCGCGACGCCGAGTACGACATCACGCAATCGGAGTCCAATATCAACTCTCTCAAACATAAGATCGCCGCGCTCGGGCTCGTCAACCAGCGTGCCGAAGAGGATTACGAGGAACTTCTCGCGCGCTATACCGACATGCAGACGCAGAAGGAGGACCTCGACAAGGGCATCGCAGACCTCACGGGCGTGCTCAACGATCTCCGCAACGAGATGCAGACCAAGTTCGACGAAGGGTTCAAAGAGATCAACGAAAACTTTTCCAAGATCTTCAAGGAGCTCTTCGGCGGCGGCAGGGCGGAGATGCAGCTCGACTACGAGGAGGGGACGGACCCCCTCGACGCGGGCGTGGAGATCATCGCTTGCCCGCCCGGGAAAAAACTCACGAAAATTTCCCTTCTGTCGGGCGGCGAGCGCGCGTTTACCGCGATCGCCATCCTGTTCGCCATTCTCCGTTCCCGTCCCATGCCCTTCTGTATCCTCGACGAGATCGAGGCGGCGCTCGACGAGGCGAATGTTGACCGTTTCGCAAAATATCTCAAAAAGTTCTCGCGCGACACCCAATTCATCGTCATCACGCACAGAAAACCGACCATGAACCAGGCGGATACGCTCTTCGGCGTCACGATGGAAGAGAAAGGCGTCTCCAAGATCGTCTCCGTCAAGCTCTCCGAGGTCGAAACGAGGCTGGGCGGCGATACGGTGATCGCGTAAACGCGCGGTGAGGATGATTCTATGAGTTTTTTCGGAAAAATCAGGGACGCGCTGAAAAAGACGAAGGAAAACGTTTCGCTCAAACTGCGCCAACTCTTTCTCAAAAACAAGATCGGGGACGCGTTTTATGACGAGCTCGAAGAGATTCTCATCTCTGCGGACGTCGGCGTCGCCACGGCGGAGGAGATCGTCGAACAGGTCAAGGAAGAGGCGATCGGCGGCAAGATCAAAGATGAGGCTTTCGTCACCGATCTGCTCAAAGATATCCTCGAAGATATCCTCGGCGAGGCGCCCGTCCCCGAGATAGAGTACCCCTGCGTGATGATGTTCGTGGGGGTGAACGGCGTCGGCAAGACGACCACGATCGGCAAGGTCGCGAACTATTTCCTCCGGCAAAAGAGATCGGTCACCGTGGCTGCCGCGGATACCTTCCGCGCCGCGGCGATCGACCAGCTCGAGGTTTGGGCGAACCGCGCGGGCGTGCGCATCGTCAAACACGAGGAGGGGAGCGACCCCTCCGCCGTCGTGTTCGATGCCGTCTCCTCGGCAAAGGCGCGGGGAACGGACGTGCTCCTCGTGGATACCGCGGGGCGGCTGCACGTCAAAGAAAATCTGATGAACGAACTCAAAAAGATGGACAGGGTCGTCAAACGCGAGTTTCCCGAGGCGCATTTCTATAAATTTCTCGTTCTCGACGCCACGACGGGACAGAACGCCTACTCGCAGGCGCGCGTATTCGAGGAGACGGTCGATATCGACGGCATCGTCCTCACCAAACTCGACGGCACGGCAAAGGGCGGGTTCGTGTTCTCGCTCTGCGGCGAACTCAAAGTCCCCGTCGTCTTTGCGGGCGTGGGGGAGAAGATCGACGACCTCGAACTCTTCGATGCGGAACAGTTTGTGGAGGGGTTCTTTTGAGAGTTTCGGCGAAAATCTTTCCTGCGGAAATATTTTCGTCGAGCGAATAAGTGTTGGCGGCTTAATAAGCTTGGCTCCGATTGTTCGTTTCAACGGACAACGTGCGTACCGTGGTGCGCAAATGCAGTGAAAAAGCAAAAAGTGTGATTTTTGCTTTTTCCGTAAATTTTAAGAGTTTCGCGCGATTTCTTTTGCTGACGCAAAATAAATACGCGCGAGCGAATGAGCATGTATGCCTCAACTTGTTTGCGGAAAAAATGGACTATATGAGGAGAACGGCTATGGATGCAAACGAACGTAACGAAATCGAACAACTTCCCGAAAAATACCGTCCGATCGGCGCGTGGCGCTATGTCGGCTACATGATTCTGTTCGGACTGCCCATCGCGGGCTTCATCTGTCTCCTTCTCTTTGCGTTGGATGACGAGCATAATATCAACCGCCGCAATTTTGCGAGAAGCTATCTCTGCTACTATCTGATCTCCGTCATCGCTTTGGCGGTGATCATCGGCGCGGTCGTCGCGATCGGCTTCGCCACGGGGCTGTGGCAGCAGCTCGCAGAGAACTTTTCCCATATGGGTTGAACGGAAAAATTTTCCCCGCCCCCCTTCAAATACTTGACAAGGGGAGCGGGGTATGTTATAATAAGCTTAACAATTTATCTACGGAGGAAAAAATTATGGCATTATGTAGTAGTTGCAAGTATTTGGACAAGACTCATAGCATAGCCGGTCCGGAGACAGGCTTTTATATAAACCATTGGTGCACATATCATGGGAAATATGTGAACGACGGAGATTCTTGCAGCGCTCATGAAGAAAAGGAGGGCTGTTTTCTGACTGCCGCCTGCGTAAATTATTTGGGAAAGCCCGACGATTGCCACGAGCTCACGACGCTGCGGACGTTCCGCGACGGCTATCTCAAAAAGACGGCGGAGGGGAGCGCCCTCGTCGAGCAGTACTACGAGATCGCGCCCAAGATCGTGGAGAAGATCGAAGCTTCGGGCAAGCAGAAAGAATACTACGAATACATCTACGGCGTCGTCACGGAGTGCGTGGCGTGCATCGGGAAAGGGGACAGCGACGGCGCGCTTGCCCGTTACCGCGACATGACGCTCACGCTGAAAGAGAAACTTCTCTGACAGATAAAAATTTTTCTCCCGTCAAGGAAAAATGCTTGACGGGAGCATTTTTTTGTGGTAGAATACTTCCGTCAAGCAAGTGTGCTTGACGGAGGCGGCAATGGCGTTTGCAACGGTAGAGGGAACGGCTCCGGGCGTCGCGCTTCGGGGCGGACGCCTTCGCTATCTACAACTCTGGGACGCGTACGGCGCACTTTTGACCGACACCCAGCGGGAGCTCTGCGAGCTCTACTATCTGTGCGATCTCTCCCTTTCGGAGATCGCGGAGGAGAAGGGGATCTCCAAGCAGGCGGTCTCCGACGCGCTCAAAAAGAGCCGCGAACTTCTCGACTTCTACGAAAGCAAACTTCACGTAAGCGAGAACAACCGGGTCTATTCCCTTGCGGTCTCCGAGATGATGACGAAGGTGAAGCGGGCGCTCGCCTCTCTCAAAGAGGAGGTCCCGTCCCTTGCCGAAAAAATCGACGGAATCGCGGACATGGTATGCGTCGGCGAGGTCATCAGCCCCGATGAGGAGGAATAAATGGCGCTTTTTGCATCGCTCTCGGAGCGGCTCAACCATATCTTTTCCAAGCTCACCAAGCGCGGGAAGCTCACAGAGCTTGAAATCAAACAGGCGATGCGCGAGGTGCGCGTCGCGCTCTTGGAGGCGGACGTCAACTTAAAGGTCGCGAAGAGCTTTATTGCAGACGTCTCCGAGAAGGCGGTGGGGCAGCAGGTGCTCGAAAGCCTCAACCCCGCCCAGCAGGTCATCAAGATCGTCAACGAGGAGCTCATCGCGCTGATGGGGCCCTCCAACGCCAAGCTCGAGGTCTCCCCCAAGCCTCCCACGGTCATCATGATGTGCGGGCTCCAAGGCGCCGGCAAGACGACGATGTGCGCCAAGCTCGCCGTGCATCTCAAAAAGCAGGGGAAGCGTCCCTTGCTCGTCGCGTGCGACATCTACCGTCCCGCGGCGATCGACCAGCTCAAAGTCGTCGGCGGCAAGGCGGGGGCGGAAGTCTTTGAAAAGGGCACGCAGGACCCCGTAAAAACGTCGAAACAAGCCATAGAATACGCCAACAAAATGGGGTACGACACCGTCGTCATCGACACTGCGGGGCGGCTCCATATCGACGAAAAGCTCATGCAGGAGCTGGAAGATATCAAAAAGGCGGCGAACGTCACCGAGATTCTTCTCACCGTGGACGCCATGACGGGACAGGACGCGGTCAACGTCGCCGAGACGTTCAACGCGCGGCTAAATGTGACGGGCGTCATCCTCACCAAGCTCGACGGCGACACGCGGGGCGGCGCTTGCCTCTCCATCAAAGCCGTCACGGGCAAACCCATCAAATTCATCGGCGTGGGCGAAAAGATCACCGACCTCGAACCCTTCTATCCCGACCGCATGGCGTCGAGGATTCTCGGCATGGGGGACGTGTTGTCCCTCATCGAGCGTGCGCAGGAGGTCGTCACCGAAAAGCAGGCGAAGGAGCTCGAAAAAAAGATGCGGGAGAACTCCTTCACGCTCGCCGATTATCTCGAACAGTTCGAGGCGCTCAAAAAGATGGGCGGCGCGGGCGCGCTCATGAGCATGCTGCCCGGCATGGGCAAGCTCAAACTCAAAGAGGGGGATGTGGACGAGAAGAAGATCGAGCGCATGCGTGCGATCATCCTGTCCATGACGCCGAAGGAGCGCGACAATCCGCAGATCATCAACTATTCGCGGAAAAAGCGAATCGCGGCGGGCTCGGGCACGACGTTGCAGGACATCAACCAACTTTTGAAGCAGTTCGAGCAGACCAAACTCTTGATGAAGCAAATGAAAAGCGGAAAGCGCAGGCTTCCGTTCTGAAATCGAAAAAACATCTTCGGAGGTAACAGCAATGGTAAAAATGAGATTGGTGAGAATGGGCGACAAGAAGTCTCCCGTCTACCGGATCGTCGTCGTGGACGCGCGCAAGGCGGCAACGGGCGAGTATATCGACAAGGTCGGCTTCTACGACCCCAAGTCCGACCCCGTCACCCTCACCGTTGACGCGGAGAAGGTCAAAGATTGGCTCTCCAAGGGCGTACAGCCCACCGAGACCGTCCGCAGCCTTTTGGTGCGTGCGGGCGCCGTCGAGAAGAGCGACAAACTCTCCCCGTCCAAGACCAAGGGCAAGAAAAAGAAGAAGTAAGCCGTGCAAGGCTCTCTTTTCCATGACAACACCTAAAATTCGGAGGGCAGTATGTTAGAGCTTATCAAGTATCTCGTCGGCAACTTTGCCGAGGACAAGGAACACGTCGAGTATCGCGTAGAGGAGACGGAGGACGCGATCAACGTCACCGTGCTTCTCTCGGATTCGGATATGGGCAAGGTCATCGGCAAGCAGGGCAAGATCGCCAAGGCGATCCGCACGCTCGTGCGCGCAAAGACGCCCAAGGATTCCAAGAAGTACAATATCGAAATCAAGGAAAATACTTTCGAATGATTTCTTTTCTGCGCAAAGAAATCATTCGAGCGAATTGACTTCTGCGCCTCAATAGGCTTGGTTCCGATTGGATGTTTCAACGGACAGTAAGCCGAAAGGGTTCGGCAAATTGAGACGCCCACGGCGGAAGTGAATTCCGCCTAAGGCAACAATTATTAGAATTGGGCGCGCGGCGGCTTCGAGAGAAGCCGCCGCGCTCTTTTCTTTTCGCCGAAACAGTTGTTGATAACTTTTCCGAACTTTTTCAAAGGGCAAAGAGCGGATTTTTCAGGGGTACGAAAGAAAATTTCGGGTTCTGGAAAAAATTTTTCGAAAATTTTTAGATTTTATCAAAAAAACACTTGACAAGCAGGGGGGGGTGGTATAATAGAATATGTCGTGACCATGAAATTTCGTGGATAACGGCAAATAAAACTTTTTTAGGAGGAATGTATGAACACCAAGAAATGGCTCACTTTGGGTCTGACGGTCGCCCTTGCGGGCTGCCTCGGCTGGGCGGTCGCCGCCTGCGCTCCCACGGAGCCCAACCCGAACGAGGGCGACAACCCCGGCATCAACAACCCCGACGACCCCAACAACCCCGATAATCCCGGGGAAGGCGACGTCACGCCCGACGCAGACCGTGACACCCGCGAATTCTGGGTGACCGGCGCAGGCGCGGGAGACCTCTCCACTTGCAGTTGGACGGCTCTCAAACCCGACTTCAAGCTCACCAAAGAGCCGAAGAAGGACGCAGACGGCTATACGCTCTACACCATTCAGTTCAAGATCTATGCCGGAGGGGACAGCTTCAAAATCCGTCAGGATGAGAAGGACGCCAACGGCGCATTGGTCTGGACGGACGGTACCTACTTCGGCATCGATGAAGTCCGCAATGCTTCGGGTACCTTCATCGACGCAGGGACGAAGAATATCGGTGTCGCAACGGGCAAGGACGGCGTTTACAAATTCACCGTACATACCAAACCTTCTCCCGCGCCTTGGAAGGATAACTATGTGACGTGGGAACTCGTCGAGAGCGTCACGCCGCCTTCCACCACAGAGGATATGTATATCGTCGGCAAGCTTGCCGCATATCCCAAGAACGATTGGCCCGGCTACGGAAAAATCGAGGATTGCATCCACATGACCTTCGACGGCGACAAGACGTGGAGCGCAACCATCACCGTAAAGACCAACGACCAGTTCAAGGTCTACAACAAACTCAATCAGCAGTACTATCCCGACCAGGGCGGGAACCTCACACGCCCGAGCGACGCACCGGAAGGTCTGTTTGAAGTGACCTGGGTCTCCGGGGCGACGACACCCACCGTCAAGCACGTCCATAACTATGTGAAATGGGGGTATGACGATACGCACCATTGGAAGGCGTGCGACTTCGACAATGCAGAACAAGAAGGAAGCCGCGCGGAGCATGACTTCAAGGGCGGCGATACCTGTGAGTGCGGCTATGTCAGCGGCAAGGATGCCGAATGGAAGATCGAGGGCGGTGAGCTCGTTGAATACACGGGGGACTATGTGAATTTGAAGATTCCCGCCGACCTCGAAGTATTCCCCGACTTCGGTACGCTCTTCGGCATGGGCGAGAACAATAAATATGAACCCGCAAAGTGCGAACCGAAGAACGTCGCCAAGGTGCAGTCCGTGACGATTGCTCCCGGGAACGAACACTTCAAGATCGAGAACAACGCAGTTCTCTCCATGGACGGAACCGTTCTCTACATGTATCTTCCGTACAGCACGGAGACCGAAGTCACATTTGAGAATGTCACGGAAATTGCGAACTCCGCATTCATCTTCAACGCGACCGTGACGACCGCCAACTTCCCCAAGGTCAAGACGGTCGGGAAATACGCATTCTATGGAACGACTGCGCTCGAACATGCCGACTTGCCTTTGGCAGAGACGATCGGCAACTGCGTTTTCTCGACTTCCTCAGTACAGACCGTCGACCTGAGCAGTGCAAAGACGATCGGATACGAACTATTCATCAACTCGAAACTTCAATCCGTCGAACTTGAAAGCGTTGTAACGCTCGGAAGAAGCGCTTTCTCCGGGTGCAAGGAGCTCACGACCGTTGTGTTCGGTGCGAATCTGACGGAGCTTGGTGGCTATGAGTTCTACGATAATACAGCTCTTACGTCGATCACGGTCAAAGCGACGAACCCGCCCACGGCAACGAGCGTGTTCTTGATCGCGCCCGCAGCCTCGGCAACCCTCAAAGTCTATGTGCCCACGGACAGCGTGGACGCCTACAAAGCTGCCGCGGGTTGGTCGAAACTTGCAAGCTTTATCGAAGCGATCGCAGAATAAGCGAGCTTCCGCAAACCTTCCGCCTATACATTCCCTTCATTCAATATTGGGGACGCGAAACTTGTTTCGCGTCCCCCCCGAAAGGGGGGAACTTGGGTTTTCGCGCTCGCGTGGGCGGCAGGGACCGCCGCACGCCCCCTCGCGGGTGCCACCGCTCATGTCGCGCCGCCGCTCACAGTGCACTGCACTGTTGAGCGAGAACTGCGGCGCTCCACCCCGAAAGGGGAGGGAGATGAATAACACTGCGAAATATCGCAACAACCCCGCGCGGCGGCATCATCGATGCCGCCGCGCTCTTTTCGGCGAAAATCTTTTCTTCGAAAATCTTTTCGCCGAGGAAATAAGCTATTTTGCCTTAACTTGTTTGTCCTCTCGTTCGTTTTATCCGACAATAAGCCCCAAGGTCGCAAATTGGGTCGCGCCGCGCAAAATATGATTTTGCTCGCGCACGAATTTTAACGCGGCGGCTTCGCAAGAAGCCGCCGCGCATTCCCATTCTCAAAATAAAGGAAAAAGCAAAAACCACGCTTTTTGCTTTTTCACAGCATTTGCGCACCACGGTACGCACATTGTCCGATGAAACATCTAATCGGAGTCACGTCAATTAAGGCGCAACCGCTTATTCGCTCGACGAAAATATTTGCGTAGCAAAGATTTTCGTCGAAACAAAAGAAATCGTTCGAAATATCTGCATAGAAATATGCCGTCCGAGGCGGGCGGCAATTTTCTTACCGAAAGCTTAAATTTCTTCGATCGCCGTGGTCGCAGCCCAACGCTTGATGGACGCAGCGGTGTTCTCCGCCTGCGTGCGGGTCGAATACGTGGAGCTGGTGGCGAGAAGTCCGCCGCGGGCGTTGAGCACGTTCACCTGACTGTCGCCGTTCTTGTGCTCTACGATGTCGAGACGACCGGCTGCGATGTTGTCCTGATACGTCTTGATGCCGGAGCGGGCGCTCGAAAGGGTGGCGTAAGGGGTAGGGCTCTCCAACATCACCTGTCCGTTGGGCGCGATGAGGCTGAGCCAATATTTGCCCTTGACGTTCTCGATGACCCATTTGCCGTTCGCGCTCGACACCCTGTCTGCCTTGGGAGCGGGTGCGAGGGCGGGCTCTTTCTTGGGCTCGGGCTTGAACACGAGGGGTTTTGCCGCCTCTTTCTTGGGCTCGGGCTTTTTCGCGGGCTCTTTCTTGGGCTCGGGTTTCTTCGCGGGCTCCTTCTTGGGCTCGGGCTTCTTGGCAAGCTCGGGCTTCGGTTCGTCTTTCTTCATGTCTGGATCCTCCTTTTCGTTCTTTGTGTCATCCGCGGGCTCTTCGGTCGCGGGTTCTTCCGTAAGTTCTTCTGCCTCCGCAGGCTCGGCATTTTCGGCGGGCGTCTCTTCGGGGGCGGGCTCTTCGGTCGCCACATCGGTCGTCTCTTCGGTCGTCTCGGAGACGGGCTCCTCGGGCGCGGGCTCGGCATTTTCGGCTTCGGCGGGCGCGGGCTCTTCGGCCGCCGCATCGGACGCAGGTCCTGCGGGCGTTTCGGCAGGTTCGCCGTTTTCTTCCGTTTTCTTCTTTTTGTCCTTCACATGCAGGACAATGATGGCGACAAGCAAGGCGATAATGATGACCAGTACTGCCGCAAGGACGATGACGAGAGGCAGGTTCTCTTGAAACCAAGCGCCCACATCCAAAAGATCGTTGAACATACTTGATACCTCACAAACTCCTTTTTTACTATTTTAGCATGAAAAACTTCATCTGTCAATCCATTGACAAAATTTTTTCGATGCGATATGATAAGAATATGACGAAAATCGCAATCATCGGAGGCGGCGCGGCGGGAATGGCATGCGCCGTACATCTTGCGAGGCAGGGCTGTTGCGTCACGCTCCTCGAACGGGGGGAGCGGCTCGGGCGTAAGCTCGCCGCGACGGGCAACGGACAGGGCAACGTCACCAACACGGCGATGGGGCAGGAGTTCTATTTTTCGGACGACCCCGACAAGGTGGGACGCGCCCTTCTGCGCTTCTCGAATGCGGACACCGTGCGCATGCTCGAGGACATGGGCGGCATCTTTTTGCCCGACGGCAGGGGACGCGTCTATCCCGCAGGCAGGCAGGCGTCGGCGATCGTCGACCTCTTCCGAAGAGAACTTTCCCGGTGCGGGGTGGACGTCCGCCTCGGCGCGCGGGTGCGCTCCCTCTCCTTTTCGGACGGCTTTCACCTCGGAACGGACGGAGGGGACTTCGGGGCGGACAGGGTCGTCCTCGCGGCGGGCGGCAAAGCCGCGGAGCACTTCGGAACGGACGGGAGCGCCTATGCGCTCGCGGAGGGCTTCGGGCACACCGTCTCCCCGCTCTCGCCCGCGCTCGTGCGCCTGAAAACGCAGCCCGCGCTCGTGCGGGGCTTGAAGGGCATCCGCGTGGACGGCGCGCTCGGCGTCGTGCGCGGAAATAAGACGGTTTTTTCGGACAGGGGGGACATTCTCTTCACGGACGGCGGCGTCTCGGGCGATCTCGTCTTTCGCGCCTCCTCGTATGCGCGGGAGGGGGACATCCTCGAAATCGATTTCTTGCCCGATGTCGCGGAGGAGCGCGTCCGCGGCGCGCTCTCCAAAGGGGAGGGCGAGGACGGCTTGCTCTGCCTCGTCCCGAACGGGCTCGGGAGATTCCTCCTGCGCACGCAGGGAGACCGCCTCGCCTCCGCACTGAAAAAATACAGGCTCCCCGTGACGGGGACGTTCGGATTCCGCGAGGCGCAGGTCACGCGGGGCGGCATCCCGCTCGCGGAGACGGACGAGACCTTGCAGAGCATAAAACGCAAAGGGCTCTTCTTTGCGGGGGAGATTCTCAACGTAGACGGCGTGTGCGGCGGATATAACCTGCAATGGGCGTTCACTTCCGCCTTTCTCGCCGCAGAGGGGGCTATGCGATGCTGATGCGCTTCTCCCTCGCCGTCGGCGACGCCCGCACGCCGCGCGAAGTGTGCGAGAGCAAGCTCCGCGCACCCGCGAAATATTTCCGCATTCTGAAAAAATCTCTCGACGCGCGGGACAAAGGGGATATCCGTTGGGTGTACGCCGTGGAATGCTCGAGATCCGCGGAAAAAATCCCCGAAACAAGATATGAACAGATCAAAGCGGATATGCCGCGCGTCGTGATCGCCGGCGCGGGTCCCGCGGGACTGTTTTGCGCGCTGCGCCTGCTCGCGCACGGGATTCGTCCCGTCATCGCGGAGCGGGGACAGCCGGTCGAGCGGCGGGAAGAGGACATCGCCGCATTTTTCAGGACGGGCAGGCTCGACCCGTCGAGCAACGTGCAGTTCGGCGAAGGGGGCGCGGGGGCGTTCTCGGACGGAAAACTCAACACGCAGACAAATTCGCCCTACCGGCAGGAAGTGCTCGAAACGTTCGTCCGCTACGGCGCGCCCGAGGAGATCGCTTACCTCAGCAAGCCGCATATCGGCAGCGACAATCTCAAAACCGTGCTGCGGCGCATGCGGGAGGACATCATAGGTCGCGGCGGAGAGTTCCGCTTCGGGTGCACGCTCACCGATCTCCGCATTCAAAACGGGAAACTCGCCGCCGTCTGTCTCAACGGCGTTTTCGAGGAGGCGGACGAGCTCGTGCTCGCCGTGGGTCACAGCGCGCGGGATACGTTCGAAATGCTGCTGGCGCGCGGATTCCGCCTCGAACAAAAGGAATTTGCGGCGGGCGTGCGCATCGAACATCTGCAAAAGGACATCGGCTTCGCGCAGTACGGGTCGGCGGCGGAAAAACTTCCCGCGGCGGACTATAAGCTCGTCTCGCATGCTGCGCCGCGCGGCGTGTTTACCTTCTGCATGTGCCCCGGGGGAGTCGTCCTCCCTGCCGCGTCCGAGGAAGGGGGCGTCGTCACCAACGGCATGAGCAACTATGCAAGAGCGGGCGAGAACGCCAATTCCGCCGTCGTCGTGCAGGTGAAACGGGAGGACTTCGGAAGCGACCATCCGCTCGCGGGAATCGCCTTCCAGCGCAGGCTCGAGAGGGCGGCGTTTGCCGCCGCGGGGGAGTACCGTGCGCCCGTACAGCTCGTGGGGGACTTCCTCGCGCGGCGGGAGAGCTCGGCGTTCGGCAGGGTGCTCCCCACCTATGCGCGCGGAACGGCGTTCGCGCCCGTCGACGGCTATCTTCCGCCTGCGCTTGCCGAGAGTCTCCGCCTCGCCCTGCCCGATATGGACAGACGGCTCCAAGGCTTTGCGGATCCGGAGGCGGTGCTCACGGGCGTGGAGTCGCGGACGAGCTCGCCCGTGCGCGTCGTGCGCGGAGAGGACTTGCAGGCGGCGGGAATCGGAAACGTCTATCCGTGCGGAGAGGGCTGCGGGTATGCGGGAGGCATCTCCTCGGCGGCGGCGGACGGCATCCGCGTCGCGTTCGGGATCGCGAAAAAATATTTTTGATTTTTTATGCCGCTTTAATCATAACGTCACGAAACGTTCACAAAAGCAATTTATAATGGAGGCAAATTTTCAAGTTTGCCTGCCCTCAAGATTTTTTCATATTCTCTCAGGAAACGCCGCCTCGGAAGGGGCGGCGCTTTCTGTGTGGGTTCGGTCAGAGCGTGAGGAGCTCGAATTGGGGAAGGAACTTCCCGCTCAGAGCCGCGTAGAGGTCGTTTGCGCGCAGGTCGACGGCGAGACAGTCCGCGGCGTCCTTTTTGAGCTTGTCCGCGTCGCTCTTGCGCACGACGAGGGGGAAGCTGCTCTCGGAGAGGGCGGACAGCAGCTCGTCCGCGCACGACTTTTTGACCGCGAGCGGGCGGAGGTAGAGTTTTTCGTCCAGAAACTCCCGCACGTCTTTGAGCGTGATGCCGAGGAAATTCTGCATGAGGATGCGTTTGAGGCGGGACAGGGAGTAGCGCCGCGTCGTGACTTTTTTGAGGAGGGAAGGGTAGTCGGGATTGGTGCGCGCCATGCCCACCAACCGGTTTTCGAGCCCCTCGGAGCAGTCCGGCGTCGCTGCAATGCGCTCCCCGTCCGCCGAAAAGAGCGCGCACAGCGCCGCCTGTTCGAAGGGAACGGGGACATAGGTCTCGGCGTCCTCATAGACGCAGTCGGGAAGATTGTTTTTGAGCGCACGCTTTGCCTGACGGCTCTCGTCTCCGAGCACGGTGCGGAGCGCCGTCGCCGAAGAAAAGTTTTTGAGAAGATCGGTGTCCGCATAGCCGCCCCCGCGCCGTTTGAGGGGCAGGGGAAGGATGGGGGAATCTTCCCGCAAGAGCGCGCGGCAATACTCTACGCCCAAAATATTGTTGGGGGAAGTGAGAAGGCTCTCGTCGATATCCTCGTTCATGGAGAGAAGGAGATCGGTGCGCGCCTTGGCGTAGGACGTGCCGTCCTTCATCTTCTCTTTGAGAGCGGCGCGGAATTGCCGGTCCTCTTTGAGCGTCGCCTGCGCCGCGCGCATGAAGTCCTCCGCCGTCCCGCTCTCACAGCCGAAGGCAAGTGCGGTCACGGCAGGCACGGATGCGAGGATATGCACGGCGCCCGCGGCAAAGAGCTCGGCAGGGGAGGTTGCAAAGCAGGCGGGCAGCTCCAAAACGGCATCCGCCCCGCACAGGACGGCGTGGCGCGCACGGGTGTATTTGTCGAACACCGCCGCTTCCCCGCGCTGGGTAAAATTCCCGCTCATGAGGCACAGGATGCGGTCGCATCCGCTCTTTGCGCGAATCTCGGAAAGTTGATACCGGTGTCCGTTGTGGAAGGGATTGTATTCGCAGATGACGGCACAAATTTTCATCTTTTTTCCCGCTTGTTCCTTTACTTTTTCGATACAAAGGTGTATAATATCATTCGTTCATGATTTCTTCGCTCTTATTATACCACAGCGGCGGAGAAAAATAAAGGATTCGAGGTGATTTTTCATGGCAGGTTTTTTCAGTGAACTCAAAAAGTCGGTTTCCGGCGCAGTGCGCAAGATCAACGAATCGGGCACGATCATAGAGACGGTCAAAAAGAAAGCGATCGAACGGCAGAAAAAGATCGTCCTCTGCGAGGGCGAGGACAGCCGCGTCGTCGAAGCCGCGGCGCGCTGCGTGGAGGAAAAAATCGCGAAGATCGTCCTTCTCGGCAATGCGGAGGAGATCGCGGGGCGCAATCCCGAGGTCGACCTCACGGGAATCGAGATCGTCGACCCCGCTGCTTCCCCCAAACTCGGCGAATACGCCGCGCTGCTCTATGAGCTCCGCAAGAGCAAGGGCATGACGGAGGAACAGGCGCAGGAGACGGCAAAGGACGCGACCTTCTTCGGTGCGCTCATGCTCAAAAGCGGCGATGCGGACGGCATGGTCTCGGGCGCATGCCATTCGACGGCGAATACGCTCCGCCCCGCCTTGCAGATCATCAAGACCGCGCCCGGCGTGAAGTATGTTTCCAGCTTCAACCTCATGGTCGCGCCCGGCGGCAACCGCTATTGCGAGGACGGCATGCTCTTCTTCGCGGACTGCGGATTAAATCCCACCTATACGCCGGAGGGGCTCGCCGAATGCGCGCTCGCAACGGCGAAGAGCGCAAAGGAGATCGGCGGAATCGAACCCCGTGTCGCCATGCTCTCCTTCTCCACGATGGGGAGCGCCAAGCACGATCTCGTGACGAACGTACAGGAGGCAACGCGCATCGCGAAGGAGCTCGCTCCCGATCTCAAACTCGACGGAGAACTCCAATTCGACGCCGCGATCGTGCCCGATGTGGCAAAATTGAAGGCACCCATGTCCGAGGTCGCGGGGCATGCAAACGTTCTCATCTTCCCCGATCTGCAATCCGGGAACATCGGCTACAAGATCGCCGAGCGGCTGGGCGGGTTCGAAGCGATCGGTCCCATTTGCCAGGGTTTTGCCAAGCCCGTCAACGACCTCTCCCGCGGCTGTAAGACGGAAGATATCGTGTGTGCGGTCGCCGTCACGGCGTTGCAGGCGGAGTGAGCGGAAAAAGTGTGCAGAGAGATTTCGGAAAGGGGTGATATGTCATGAAAATTCTTGTCATCAACGCGGGGAGTTCCTCGCTCAAATACCAGCTCATCCGCATGGAGACGGAGGAGGTCATCGCAAAGGGCGGGTGCGAACGTATCGGCATCCCCGGCGGGAAGCTCACCCATAAGGCACACGGCAAGACGTACGTCATCGAGCGCGAAATGCCCACCCATACCGACGCGATCTCCCTCGTCCTTGCGGAGCTCGTGGATAAAGAGGCGGGGGTCATCTCTTCGATGGACGAGATCGACGCCGTGGGGCACCGCGTCGTCGCTTCGGGCGAGGCGTTCAAAAAGACCACGCTCGTCACCGACGAGGCGATGGTCCTCATGGACGAGATCGCGGAGCTCGCCCCTCTGCACAATCCCGCGGCGATTCTCGGCGTCAACGCCTGCCGCGCGGTCATGCCCGGCAAGAAGATGGCGCTCGTGTTCGACACCTCTTTCCATGCCACCATGCCCGACTATGCCTATCTCTATGCCATCGATTACGAGGATTACCGTGCCTATAAGGTCCGCCGCTACGGCGCGCACGGCACCTCGCACAAGTTCGTGGCGGGCGAGGCGGCAAGGTATCTCGGGAAGAGCCCGGAGGAGCTCAAGATCATCACCTGCCACCTCGGGAACGGTTCCTCGATCTCCGCGGTCAAGGGCGGGAAGTGCATCGATACTTCGATGGGCTTTACGCCGCTCGCCGGCGTCCCCATGGGCACGCGGAGCGGGGATATCGACGTCGCCGCCATCGACTTTTTGTGCCATAAGAAGGGCATGACGATGGACGAGGGGCTCAATTATCTCAATAAGCAATGCGGCGTCTACGGAATCTCGGGCGTCTCTTCCGACTTCCGCGACCTCATCGCGGCGAAGGAGGCGGGCAACGACAGGGCGCGCCTTGCGCTCGACATGTTCGCCTATTCGTGCAAGAAGTACATCGGCGCCTACATGGCTGCGCTCGGCGGGCTGGACGTCATCGTCTTTACGGCGGGAATCGGCGAAAATACTCCCTCGGTGAGAAGGGACGCCGTCGCGGGGCTCGAAGCGTTCGGCATCAAGCTCGACGAGGCAAAGAACGAGGCGAAGGGCGACGGCATCCGCGAGATCTCGGCGGCGGACTCCAAGGTGAAGATTCTCGTGATTCCCACCAATGAGGAGCTCGTCATCGCGCGCGAGACGGCGGCTCTTCTGTAATTTTCGCAAAATCTCGAAATATAGCGCGAAAAACGATTGACAAAAACGCGCAAATATCCTATACTTTTTAAGTCAATGATTCCGAAGATACACATTGCGCTGTCCCGCGCAAAGGGAATGACGGAGGGAACGCTGGAATTTTCCTTCGATGCAGATCCCGCCTGGCTGGATATTCCGTTCGTCGGTTTTTCTTCGCCCGTTGCGGCGCAGCTTCGCTATGAGATCGCGGAGGACGACAGCGTCGAAGTGTTCGGCTCCGTCGCATTTACCATTGCGGGAAGCTGTTCGAGGTGCCTCTCCCCCGCGGAGGAGCGCATCGTACAAGAGGTACGGGCGGTGTTCGTCGAGGGAGAAGCCGACGAGGGCGCGGGGGAATTCCCCTACGCGAACGGGAGCGTCGATCTGAGCGAGTGGATGCGCGAATGCGTCATCTTCGCATTGCCGCCGGTGCTCCATTGCGCGTCGTGCAAAAGACAGGATATTTGAAAAAACGAAGTGAGGTATCAATATGGCAGTCCCCAAGAGAAAGCAATCGAAGAGCAGGACGAATAAGCGTTTTGCAAATTATAAGGCAACGGCGCCCGAGCTTGTCGAGTGCCCGCATTGCCATGCTCTGAAAGTCGCACACCGCGTCTGCGCGAACTGCGGCTTCTACGACGGGAAGGAAGTCGTCGTTCAGAAAGAAGAAGACAAGAAGTAACGTCGGAAAATGCACAAGGGCGGACTTTGCGTCCGCCCTTTTCGTACATAGCAGGGGGTAATTTATGAACGAAACCGCTCTTTTCACGCTCTCCTACGGCGTATATCTCTGTACGAGCTGGGACGAAGGGCGTCCCGTGGGGTGCGTCGCAAACAGCGCGATGCAGATCACGTCCAAACCCGCGACGGTCGCCGTCAGCATCAACAGGAACAACTACACGCACCGTTGCATCACGGAGACGGGGCACTTCGCCGTCACCGTGCTCGCGGAGAACTCCGACCCCATGCTCATCGGCAAATTCGGGTTCAGCTCCTCTCAGGACACCGATAAATTCGAGGATACGCCGTACCGCGTGCGCGGAAAACTTCCCGTGCCGGACGGCGGCTTGGCATATCTGTGCTGCAAGGTCATAGGCAAGATGGAGACGGCGACCCACACCGTCTTTTTGGGCGAAGTGTACGACTGCGATCTCATCCGCAGCGGGAAGCCGATGACCTATGCCTACTATCACGAAGTCCTGAAAGGAAAGACGAGCGTGAACGCTCCCACCTACCGCGGCGAGGAGAAATCGGACGGACGCACCCGCTGGGTATGCACCGTCTGCGGCTACGAGTACGACGGCGAGACGCCCTTCGAGGAGCTCCCGGACGACTGGGTCTGCCCGATGTGCGGCGTCGGAAAAGAATATTTCAAAAAAATATGATTTGAAAAGCGCGTCCGCAGAAGCGGGCGCGTAATTTATAAAACGCCGTTAAAACGGCGTTTTTTGTTGTTTTTTAAGGAAAAATTTTGGAAATTTAATTATTTCGATAAAAATCGAAATAATAAATATGCGCGTGTGCTCTCATGCGCACGGCATGTTCGTAAATTTCATAAAAAAATCTTTTGTAAAACGCTTGACTTTTTCCCGAAAATAGGGTATACTTACAATACCACCGTTTGGTATAGGAGAAATATTATGGAAGAAAACATTCAGAAAAGGGTCCGCAGCGAAAAAGAGAAGAGAACTTTGATCTCGCGTGTCCACCGTCTCATCGGTCAGATGAA
Organism: uncultured Clostridia bacterium; assembly: GCA_947625385.1. Classification (GTDB taxonomy): domain Bacteria; phylum Bacillota; class Clostridia; order Christensenellales; family Borkfalkiaceae; genus Gallimonas. The sequence goes on along the minus strand of CANQOB010000003.1, from coordinate 44,153 downwards.
CGGCATCGAGCACATGATCAACGACGATCGCTATTGCGGGGACATCCTCGTCCAGCTTGCCGCGATCGAACAGGCGGTCAAGGGTCTCGCCGGCGTCGTCATGGAAGATCACCTGAACACATGCGTCGTCGAGAACATCCAAAACGGGAACACAGCCGTGATAGCGGAAGTTGTCGAACTGTTCAGGCGCTTCGGCTGAGGACGAAATGAAGAAAAAATTTTCCGTTACGGGCATGATGTGCGCGTCGTGCGCGGCGGGAATCGAGCGCACGGTCAAAAAGCTTGACGGCGTGGAGAGCTGCGCCGTCTCGCTCATGGGCGAAAGCATGGACGTCGTGTTCGACGCGGAAAGGGTGTCCCCGGAGGCGATCAAAGCGGCGGTCAACGCGCTCGGGTATCGTGCCTATGACTTCGGCAAAGTGCCCGAGAAAAAGAAATTCGTGCTCACGCTGTTCGTGCGCTTTCTCATCTCCCTTGTCTTGCTCGTGCCGCTCATGTACTTTACGATGGGCGGGATGATAGGTATTCCCGTGCCTTCGGGATGGCTGAATTACGGCTTTCAGCTCGGGTTGACGACGGTCATCCTCGCCGTCAACTACCGGTTCTTTACGAGCGGCGTACGCGCGCTCTTCAAGGGTGTGCCGAATATGGACACCCTCATCACGCTCGGCGCCGCAACATCCTATCTGTACAGTCTCGTCATGCTCATCCTGCACGAGACAGGGGTCGCACACGCCGAAGGCGAGTTGCACCTCTTTTTCGAGTCGGCGGCGATGATCGTCACGCTCGTCTGCCTCGGGAAATTTTTGGAGGACAAGAGCAAGAAGCGCACGGGAAGAGAGCTCGAAAAGCTCACCCGTTTAGCTCCGGAGACGGTGCGCGTCGAACGGGACGGGACGGAATCGGAGATACCCATGTCCGAGGTAGAGGCGGGCGATACCGTGATCGTCAAACAGGGGGAGCGGGTCGCGGCGGACGGCGTCGTGCTCGAAGGGCATGCGTTCGCGGACGAGAGCGCGATCACGGGCGAGAGTCTGCCAATCGAACTTACGGAGGGGAGCGCGGTGAAGAGCTCCTCTCTTTTGACGGACGGCTATCTGAAACTGCGCGCGGAGAAGGTGGGCGAGGACACGATGCTTGCGGGCATCATCCGCATGGTGCGCGAGGCGGGCGCGAGCAAGGCGCCCATCCAGAAGCTTGCGGACAAGATCTCCGCGGCCTTTGTGCCCGTCGTCACGCTGCTCGCGCTCATCACCTTCATGGTTTGGTTCGCGGTGACGGGGGACGCCGCACGGGCAGTCAACTACGGCGTGTGCGTGCTCGTCATCTCCTGTCCCTGTGCGCTGGGGCTTGCGACGCCCGTCGCGATCATGGCTTCGACGGGTCGGGGCGCGGGCATGGGGGTGCTCTTTAAGTCCGCGGAGGCGATTCAGCGGCTTGCGGGCGTGAAAGATGTGCTGCTCGACAAGACCGCGACGATCACCGAGGGGAAGCCGCAGGTGACATACTTTGCGGCAACGTGCGAAGAGGAGGCGAAAAAACTCGCCTACGCGCTGGAAATCAAGCTCAATCACCCCCTCGCGCGCTGTATCGCGGAGTTCTGCCGAGAGGGCTACGAAGCCGAAAATGTGCGCTATCTCACGGGCATGGGTGCCACGGGTGAGGTCAACGGGCGCGAATATCTGCTCGGAAACGCGCGCATGGTGCAAAATTTCGGTCTGCAAGCGGACGAAGCCCTCGCCGAAAAACTCTCCGAAGAGGGCAAAACCGTGCTGTTTCTTGCAGACAGGTCGCAAATTCTCGCCGTGTTCGGGCTTGCGGACACCCTCAAAGCGGGGAGCCGCGAGGCGGTCGCCGAACTCCTTTCGCTGGGCTGCGTGCCTACCATGCTCACGGGCGACAACGAAAAATGCGCGGCGTTTATCGCGCGGGAGGCGGGATTCCCGCAGACTGCGGGCAGCGTGCTCGCCGAACTGCTCCCCGGGGAGAAACTCTCCGCCGTAAAAAGCGTCAAAGAGAGAGAAACCGCGCAGGGGTCGAAAAAAGTCGGCTTGGTCGCCATGGTCGGGGACGGAATCAACGATTCCCCCGCACTCAAAGAGGCAGATGTGGGCATCGCCATGGGGAACGGCACCGATGTCGCCATCGAAAGCGCGGACGTCGTCCTCCTCCACGGGGAGATCTCCCTGCTGCCGTCGGCGATCCGCCTCTCCCGCCGCACCATGCGCATCATCAAACAGAACCTCTTTTGGGCGTTTTTCTACAACTGTGTGGGGATTCCGCTCGCCGCAGGCGCGTTCGCGTTCGCAGGCGTCTCCCTCACGCCCATGATCGCCGCCGCCGCGATGAGCCTTTCCTCCCTCTTCGTCACCTGTAACGCCCTTCGGCTCGCCCTCGGCAAGCAAAAAAGTGCAAACAGGGTCGCAATCAAAAATTGAAATTACGACCTGTATCGTGAACAAAATGTGAATTTTGTTCACGGGGGGGGTATTTTGTCATAATTTGTCGTACCGTTTTGATATTTAGAGCCAATTTTGAGAATTTCAGGAAAATTCAAAAAACTTGTCGAAAAGACTTGACAAAATAAACGTTCACCAATATAATAAAATCAAAATAAGAAACTCGTGCCTTTGTGCTGTGCGTAGTCGCCTTTTCGGGGGAAGATGAAACGGACCAATGTCGCCCGCTTTTCCGAAGAGGGGAGGCGGGCATTTTTCGGCAGAGGGGAACGAGCGGCAGAAAGGGGCATGCCCCTTTTCCCGTGCGTGCGCACGGGAAAAAACCTTTGACCGTTGCGGCGCAAGCCGCGAAAGCGAGAGCGCGGAGGGGACCTATGGCAGGAGAATATATGAAGAAAGTATATTCGGGTACATATTCGAGGGTGAAAAAATGGCTATTGGGGTGTTTGACCCCGGCATTTGCCGTCTGTCTTGCAGTCGGCTTGTTTTTGTATTTTCCCGTATCTTCCGGGGTGCAGACGTACGCCGCGGATGTTTCCGCCAATCCTTTGATCAATTCCAACATCGGCAAACATGGTGAATGGTACTATGGCCTTACCAAGGTCGACGTCAAGAGTTCGACTTGGGCGGATGACGTTGCTGCCAAAAATGGCGATTGGGCAAAAAAGAAGAGTTCTTGGATGTCGCAAATCGGGTTGGACGGAGCAGATTCAGCTGAATACAACGGCGTGAATTTTACGATGACCGAACGCGACCACAAGTTGGTGCAAGCGGAGCCCTATAAGGACGAGAAGGGCACCGAAAAGGTCTTTACAATCGACAACCCGGAAGATGCGGCACGCGTTTGGGCGGAAGCCATTGCCTTCGCGCTCGGCGAAAGTGCGGATAGCCCGTTCGATAGCACACAGGATAAATCCAAAGACCTTTTGACAGGGGAAGTTCAGACGCTTGCAGACGGTTCTATTGCGCAAGGCAACTACTTTGCCGACCCGTATTTAATCGACAACGATGTCCCGTATTCGGATCGTGTCACAAAAGCTGAAGGACAATGGACATACGCGGGGAAGTATATCACCGTAAAACTTAACTGCGATTGGTATGCCAAGCCCATTCAGACGAATATTCTTTTTACTCCCGAGAATTTTTATTCGACAACTGCGACGCCGGCGGCTTATCAGACCCAAAAACTCGATTCTAAGCTCAGTCTCTGGACTACGACATTCAACTGGACAGACACGGAAGAAAACTTCAGCGGTGTAAACGGCTATTGGAATGAGGCACGGCAGGGCTACAGTGATAGCGTTACAGTGCAGTTCAACCAAAGCGCAGATGCGGGCGTCAATGCAGAGGGCAAACAAAATTCAATGCCCGAGACGCTCACCAATCGAATCACCGATACCTCGTTCGAAGATGGCTATCAAGACGACGTCACGCATAAATATTACGCTTCATACGACCTCTGCATCAATGCCGACGATGCGGCCAGTACGATGTGCAGTGATGGGGTGACGCCTCACGTCATTCATGAAAATGTGACTTCGCCCTTCTCTTTCGGACGCATCAACGTGCCGACGGGCGCGTATATCGTGCTCGACCTCAACGGCCACACCATTTCCCGTGATTTGGCCGATGACGACTACGACGAGATTCAAAACAGCGGGAGCATTCTCAAAGAGCGGTATGAATATCCGCTCGGTATTATCCAAAATGATGCTCACGCATGGGTGAACGGCACCGATACCCCGTTAAAAAATCAATACATGTACGGCAATCCCTATTGCTACTACGGGAACGTGATTGAAGTTCAGCCGAAAGCCCGTCTCGAGGTCGTGGATTCTACCGCCTACGAGCGCGCCTCCGACGGCCGTATCAATCGGTTGAATGAACGCGGTGAGACGATTCCCGCAAACGATACCACAACCCCCGTTAAAGGTTACAAGACCAACCATGAGGGCACAATCATGGGCGGTTGCGCCGACCAAAAATATGTTTCTTATGTCGACTGGGGTATCGACGAAAACGGTTGGTCTACCGGTACCAAGCGCATGGCAGACCTTTCAGAGGATCATTGGGAGACATTGCGCGTAGAATCCCCTTGGGCGACATGGGGCTATACCAATAATGAAGGGAAGGGGGGCTGCGTACACGGAGAGCCGCGGTCGGAGTTTATTCTGCACAGCGGCACGCTCAGCGACAGCCAGGCGCAGTTCGGCGGTGCGATCTATCTGGTCAGCAATGCCGCCATGATCATCTACAACGGCTATATCATCGGCAACTACGCCACGCTCTATGGCGGCGGCGTGTATCTTGCCAGTGCTTCCCGCTCCGTCTTCACAGTGTACGACGGAGTCATTTCCTATAACCGCGCTGCGGGGTACGGCGGCGGCATTGCCCTGCGCGACACCTCGTATGTCAACATTCATGATGGCGATATCACCTATAACATTGCGGGTTCTTACGGCGGCGGCGTCCATATCGGCCCCTCGAGCCAAGGTCTGCTCGAAAACACAACGATTCGCTTCAACAAGGCGGGCATTTACGGTGGCGGTATTTATGTCGACGCAGAAGCGACGACGTTCAAGTTCGCGGGTGCGCTTATTGTTACCGATAACGTCAGCGGATTGGCTGCCCAGTATTATCATAGAGATTTCACATATGACGGTACAACGCTGTGGACACATACCAGTTCCAAGAACAACATTTACCATATATCGTTCTATTCGCATAATACCACCGAAGTTGACAAGAGTTCGGTGGGGGGCGGCAAGGGCATTGGCGGCTCGAGGGTCGATAGCAAAATCGCGGCGGGAGACAATGGGCCGTCGCGACCGGACGGCACAGTGGTAAAAGACTGGACGTACGGCGAGGGGCGCAATGCGGAAAACAACCTCATCGGCGGCGTCATTTGGAAAAACAAAGAACTCACGGGCGGTAGCACAAGCAATCTGTTCCTTGCATGCTCTGGCGATAAACGTGCAAAAATTGTTATCGGCGGAAGCATGTTCCAAAACGGAATCAACGCCAAAATCGGTATTACGTTGCAGGACGTAGCGAGCTGGCCTAATGGCAGTTTCACCTCAGAATATTCCGAAACGAACGTCGACCCCAACCGTTATTTTACTTCGGACGATGAAGACTACTACGTTGCTTGGAGCGACAATCAGGAGAGCACCGGCGGCACAGGCGAAGCAGCTCTCTCCAATAAGACCAAGCCCGCGATGACGGGACTCACATGGCGCATCACAGGTACACTGTACGGTGGCAAAGAGTTTATAATCGTTGCGGACGGGAAACCCGAGCACGGCTCATTTAATGCGGGTCAGCATGTTTTCAAGTGGGACGATGCCGACATTGGCAAATCGAGCGCAGAAATCACCTCTTTCTTGTGGACAGAGAGCCAGCTTCGTTTCGACCATAAGATGTACGAAGTTACCAAAGTTGAGGCTCTGAGCGGAGAGGCTGTCGTTCAAACATGGGATATCAGCCACTTGGATACTGCCGGCCAGGGTGTTAACTATTCTTTCCACTATCTGCTCGAAAAGAACAATATAGAGAGCGAACTTATCGAAGAGGGCGGAGAGAAGGCTCTCATCTATGCGGGCGATTATTCCTTCCGTGTCACCAGTGGAGCATACAGCAATACTTCTTTTACCATTACGATTAACCAGCTCGGTGTAGGTGTCTCTGCATACGAAGTCAAGAACGGTGAACCCACTTGGCACGACAAAGGAAATCCTTTCGCTAATAATAAAATTCCCAGTGAACAGGAACTTAGAGATTATATTGCTGGCGCGCTTTATTATCGCGGCACGGCGTATGATTTCGTGCTCGATAAGGCATATCGAGAGGGCAAAGAGGGCAAATACAAGGGCTTCACCGGCGCGGTCATGAAGTTTGTCTACGCCAATACGGACTTCTTCGGGAAGGACGTGGAGATTGACTTCGGCGCAGTTGACTTCGACCTCGAATATTACTGGCGCGAACTCAATGACAAGTCGCAGTCGGAGCTCGAAAAGACCAACTACTTCCTGCACGCGGGATTCTATGAGGTGCGCGGCGCGCATGAGGTCGTCGCGGATGGAGCGGTTGCGCCCTCCGTCGACTATATGAAGAACAACATCGCCTTCCAGAGCGAGATGCACTTGCCCATTCAGCGCGTCTCCGTCTCCGTATGGCTCGAAAACAATGCCTGCGTCAAAGAGGATGTAGAAGGCTACTTCGGCTACACCTTCAAGGACGCCGTCTATACGACCAAGCAGATTCTCTACTTCAACAACAACGATGAGGCGGGCAATGACCCCGAGCTCGACCCCAACGTCACCGTCAAATATTATCAGTTCGACGACTATCTTGCACGCGGTGCAAATGCGACGGAAGTCGGTATCGAAGATAACTCCGACGGCTCCTCGCGTTGGGGCGTCAAGGACGCGGGCAAGTACGTCGTGCATGTCTCGCTGAATGCGATGTTGTGGAGAGAGGGCGACGAGGGGAAGGATGATTTCACCCCGCGCGGCAAGCCGTATAACGACTACATCTTCACTTCGAACGAAAAACAGCGTTTGGCTGAAACGTCGCAAAAAGACGAGCAGGGCAGAGATGTTGTGTACGAGTTCGCATACTATTTCTTCATCCAGCCCGCTGAAATTGAGAACTGGACGACGGAATCCGTGCCCGACAGCGGGGAGGGCAGTATCAACCTCGACGACCGCGTCTACAATGCGACGGATGACGAGCCCACGATTTCGGGTCGCTATCACTCTTCCGGCGCGGACAACGGGCTCTACAACTATCCCGACATGACCGACGATACCGTCGTGCAGGTGCGCTATCTCTCCAAAGAGAAATATTCCAATCGTGAGGATGTCGAAGTCACGGCAGACGACATCGAAGCAAAAACCGGCAACTGGACGAAATGGGACGCGGAAACAAAATACAACGGAACGGACAAGAACGGCAATCAGCTTCTCGAGAGCAAGTTCCGACCCGTGGACGCAGGGGAATACTGGATTCTCGTCCACTTCCGCGGCGTCATGCCCGAAGATGCCAACAACGGTGCTAACAGCTCCGCGACAAAATACACCCCTGTTGCCAATTTCAAGGGCGTCTACATCGGAACGTACACCATCAAACCCGTGGAAGTGACCGTCACGGGCAGCCTTTCCTATACTTATGACGGCAGCAGCTACGAAAGAGCGAGATATTTGCCGCCGCGTTCCGGCAAGGGCGAGGACGACGCTTGGTATGAATCCATCTTCTTCCTTGTACAGGACGGCATCACGACGCCCAGCGAGCTCATCACAAACCAACATGCAGATAGTTACACGACGACCGGAACATTCTCTGCCTATGACGGCGGGGCGGAAGTAACTCGCGATTTGACCGACCTTTGGGGCAAAGACAACACGTTGCACAATTACGACGATGCGACCTACCATAAGAATCGTTTCACGCTCGGAAGTGTCTCGGTCAACTATTCTAACGAGGAATTTAAGCAGCACGAAATCAGTTTCGGTATCGGACTGTATGCCTTCAAGACGAAGAGCGCGGATCAAGGCAACTATCACCTGTCCACGGTCGACGCCGACGCTTTCGCGACAGGCAAAACTGTTGTGACCACGCCGCGCGTCACGGACGAACCCGAAAAAGAGGGTGCGACGTGGATTATCACCTATCAGCCGAAAGACGGCAAGCAGGTGCAGGCGTTCAATACGTCGCAGAACTTCGTCATCAGCTCGACGAGCTTCCTCGACGTCACCATCAACCAAAAGAACCTCAACGAACTCGCGGGGGATATCACCAAGGTCGGCATCGACAGCTTCAAGCATTGGAGTTCTACGATCGAGGGCGGCACGACGACGCTTTCGCTCGGCGAGGGCGGGAATGTTAAAACGGGCATTTCCTACCCGTTCGCGGGCAACAACTGGCAGTATACACCGGGCGTGACCGTCCAATATCAGCCGTTCTACTATGCGGAGAGCGTTGAGCGCACGACGGGCAGGACCGCCTACGGCACCCCGCTCACGCTGAATGGCGATGGCGAGGACTACACGATTTCGTACATGAACAATTCGAATGCCTCGACGGCTTCGAACTCGGCGCGCATCACGCTGAACGGGCAGGGGAACTATACGGGCTCGCTGACGCTCGACTTCACCATCACCCCGGCGCAGATCGCCGTGCAGTACGCGGGCGTGGGTGCTGTGCCGCAGGGCGTGGGTGCTGTGCCGCAGTACGATAAGACGGCGCACAGCGTCAATGTAACGTACACCAACGCCGAGACCGACGACGCTTACAGTAAATATCTGAACGCCGACCCCAAGATTCTTGTCGGCAACGGAGAATTCAAGAAGCCGCAGCCCGATGCCTCGGTGTACTCCATTACATACAAGGCGCGCACGCGTACGGCGGCAGGATTCGGCGCGGCGGCGTCTCCCGCAGACATTACGGACGGGACTGTTCCCATCGAGGCGGGCGTCTATGACGTCAAGATCGTGTTGGGAAGCGATAACTATCAATTTGTAAGCGGCACGGGGGGCGGGTCGTACTTTACGCCTGTCGGCACGGAGGCTTACAAAAAGACGGCGACGGGCTCGCACACCATTCTGCCCGCGGTCGTCTCATATAAGTTTGCCAACAATAATGAAATTTACAACCGCGCGGCGCACACGCCGACTTTGACGTTCACCAATATCACCTATGAGAAGAATCCGACACTGCGTTCGTTCCAAAACGTGGTGCCGCAGCTCGGCAGCGAGTACACGGTGACCATCAACGGGAAGGAATCCGAGATCGATGCGGGCAACTACACGGTCAAAGTCCAACTTTCGTCGCACAACTATTGCTTCTCGCTCACGGTGGACGCGTCGGGCAGCCTCATCACGGGCTACAAGGACGGCTCCACGGGCGAGGACAACTATCCTTCGTGCGAAGGTTCGCAGGAGAACACCTACAACTATACCGTCCGCGACGGAAACAACCTCGGCTCGTCCTATCCCACGGAAGGCAGCTGGACGGCGCCCGGCGACTATGTCATCCAAAAGGCGACCATCACCCTCGATGCGTTCAAGGACAGCGTCTACAACCGCGCGGCGCAGCCGCAGACGCCCGTTTTCTCGAACAAGCAGTCCAACAATGCGGCTGTACCTACGCACAACGGGCAAAATGCGGGTGTTCCCGTGCTCGCGGACGAATTCAAGGTCGAATACGTTGACAACAATGTCATTACTCCTGATAAGAATTCGTGCGACGAGAACGGCAATCCGTTCTATGCGGAACTCTATTCCGTCAAAATTTCTCTGACCGAAGCGGGTGCAAAGAACTTCAAGTTCGAAACGCGGTCGATTACGCAGCCTCACTTTGCGCACAGCGAGACGGCGACGGATGCGACGCTTCTTACACAGCGCCTCGGCGAAGGGGAGGATGCTTCCGTCATCCTCGCGCCCTTCCTCATCAACCGCGTGGACATCACCGTCACGCAGCTGTTTGCGACCGACGTCTACAACGCCAAGGACCACTTCCACGCCGCGGGTGCGGAGGGCATCGCTCTCACGAATTGGGTCTCGGCGATGTTCCAATACGCGTCCTCCGAGGCAATTCAGGCGGACGACCTCACCGTCGATGTCATCTTCAAGAAGGGCGATGGGGCTACCAATACCGCGACTGTCCACTACACGCCCACGACTTCCGACGATACGGTCGAATACGGCGCCAAGAAAGATTACACCTTCGAGGAATTTGCGAAGGTTGGCTTCTTCACCCATGTCGCGACTTACACCGTCACGGTGAAGTTCAGCGAGGAGAGCTTCTATATCACCACTTCGGGGGCGGATGAGAAACACCTCTCGATTCCCTTTACTTACAACATCACCCCCGCGCAGATCAGCTTCTCGCTGAATGACACTTCCGTTACTTACGATAGGCAAGAGCACAAGCCGACCATAGGGAACGGAATCGTTCTCACCAACTCTGTGAGTACGGACGAAAAAGTCCTGCCCACGCTTGCCACAAGCGGCGATAGCATCGGAATCGGCGAAGTTTGGGTCACCTACGGCTACGACGGCTGGGCGGGCAAGACGCTTGACAACTCCAACGGCTTCAAGAATGCGGGCTCCTACACGGTCACGCTCACCCTTCACGGGGATGGCGGCGACTTCCGCTTCGCGGACAACAGCTACTCGGTGCTGCGCAACTACACGATCGAACGGCGCGACATCAGCAGCTTCACGCCTACCTATCAGGACGACGAAACGCTCAAAGACCATGCGGGTAGCGCGGCGGTCGGCTACCACTACACGGGGTCGGCGATCACGCCTACCATCACGCTGTCCGACGGGGACATCTTCACCGGCGACCTTGCCCTCAGGTCGGGTGCTTGGGATAAGGACGAGGTCCATTATGCGTCGGCGTTTGAAGCCACCTATACCGACAACTTGAATGCCGGTGAGGCGAAGGTCACGATGACGGGCGTCAACAACTTCACGGGCTCGCTCGAAGGCGGCTTCTTGATCTTGCCTGCCATCGTCAATGTCACGGCAAGCGACAACAGCGGCAATTCGGAGACCTTTGAGCCGGATGTGAGCACGGAAGATAAGGGCTCCCTCACGTTCAGCTATAACAAGACGGCACAGACGGTTTCGTTTGCGTTCAAAAACCTCTGCGATACCTCGACTTTGCCCAACAGCTCGGACTATGTCATCGAATACTACAAGGCAGCGGATTGGGACGAGGCAAATAGCAAGCCCAAGGACGATGCGACGGCGATCGAAGGCGGCGTTACGGACAGCGGCAGTTACTTCGTTTGGATTCGCTTCCAGAGCGGCGACAACAAGGAGTACAGCAACTTTGTGTTCTACAAAGAGCACCGAGAAGCGGGAACTATCGCTGACATGTTCCCCGATGAGCCGTTCCTCTTCGCCTACAAGTTTGCGATCACCGTCACGCCTGCCCAAATCCAAATTCACTTGTCTGACCAGTTCAAGGGCGCGGACGGCAGATTCACCAATACCTTCCCGTATACTGCGACGGATTACACGACTGTGCTCAACTCCGTTACTCTCTCGGGCGAGGGCGGTATTACCCCCGTCACGGGCGAATATACGGTAGAATTCTACACCGAGAGCGATGCCGCTGAAGCGCACAAAACGAACTCTGCCCGCAATGCGGACCACTACTACCTTGTACTCAGACTGATCGACGAGAAAGGCAATTACCAAGTTACGGGTGTCTATGTCGGCTCGGGCTCGACCGAGAACGATAAAGTCCCGAAGGTTGAAACCTCCGAGGGAAACGGCTACTATGCGGACGACGAGTCGCTGAAAAATATCTCCGTTCACTTTGTCGTCGAGACGGCGAAGATCGAGGTGTACCTGTCCAGCCCGTTCAAGTCGGACAGCGCGTTCAACAACAGTTTCGGCTATGACAGGTCGGATTGGCGGACCCGCCTCAACCCCGTCACCTTCAAGAACGAACTGAGTGGCGGCGTTGTGCCCGGCACCGTAAACGTCGACTATCAGGTGACCTTCTTGAAGGACGCGGACGCGACCGAGCAGGTCCTCAACGCGGGCAGCTACACGCTCAAATTCGGGCTCATCGGCGACGACGCGCAGAACTTTGTCATCACCCATGTCCGCGCGGGCAAGGACGGGTCAGCGGGCTCCGACTACGTTGAGCTCACGAACTCCGACAACTACACGACGACGGACGACGGCGACATGCGCGCGTTTGACGTCGCCTTCACCGTCACCCCTGCGAACATCGAGATTCACCTCGCCGACCGCTTCAAGGACAAGGGAGCGTTCGTCAACAGCTTCGTCTACACGAGGCAGAACCTCCATGCCGTGCTCTCCGTCGTCTCTATCAAGAACGCCAACAACGTCGTCCCGAACGGGACCGACTACACGGTCAGCTTCAAGACGGAGCTTGCGGGCGAGGACACCACAACCGTCACCAACGTCGGCAAGTACTACCTCATCTTCAAATTCAGTAGTGATGAGGCGGCGAACAACTACAACGTCACGGCGATCTACGCGGGCAACGACACGAGCGTTACGCTCGCCAAAGCCGAAAGCGCGGACGGCGCGGGCTACTTTGGCAGCAGCATGGAGGACTTCTCCGTGAAGTTCGACATCACGCCCGCCCAAATCGAGGTCTATCTGTCCGAGGCGTTCCGAAGCGGGGAAGGTTTCGTCAACAGCTTCGGCTTCAACAAGAACGACTGGACGAACACGCTGAACAGCGTACAGTTCAAGAATGAGCTCCGCAACGGGATCTTCCCGCAGAACGGCGAGTATACCGCCGTCTTGAAGTCGGTCGGCAAGGACACGGAAACCGACGCCGCCACCGTGCGCAATGTCGGCACCTACAAGCTCGTCATCACGCTTGTCAGCGACGGCGCAAAGAACTTCGAGATCGTCAAGGTCTATGCGGGTACGCCGTCGAATACATTGAGCGAAGTCAGCAACGCGGTCGAGCTGTCCGAAAATGCCGAAAAGGGCTATGTAAAGACCGCAAGCGAACCGTTCACGGCGTTCTCCGTGCAGTTCAAGATCACGCCTGCGGAGATTCAGGTCCATGTGCCCGAACAGTTCAGGTCGGCAGAGGGAGCGTTCGTCAACGAATTCGGCTTCAACAAGTCGAGCTGGGCGAGCGTGCTCAATGCGGTCACGCTCTCGGGCAAGGATGACATCGTGCCCACCAACAGTGAGTACACGGTCACCTTCATGCTGAAAGATTCGGACGCCGTGGATAGCGCCACCGACGTCGGCGACTACCGCCTGGTATTCACCCTCACGGACGACGCGGGCAACTACGTCATCACTGCCATCTATGCGGGCACGGACGATACCTTCGACGTGAAGGAAAATGCGGGCGACGCCTATCATCCGATCGAAGGCAAGCTTGACGACGGGACCCTCAAAAAGTTCAGCCTTGCCTTTAAGGTCACGCCTGCCGAGATCGACCTCTATCTCAACGGGTTCGTAAGCGGCAGCGAGTTTACGAGCAGCTTCGTCTATGACGGTACCAACCAGTCCTCGAAGCTCGGCTCCGTCGACTTCGCCAACGATGGGAACATCACCCCTTCCCAAGGGTACTCCGTCACGTTCTACTACGACAATGTCGCAGCCCATGCGGGCACGAAGGCGAAGAACAATGAAGTCTTTGACGCGGGCAAGTACTTCTTGCACTTCGAACTCCTCGCGGCTGAGAACGTGAACAAGAACTATAAGCTCCGCAATGTCTATGCGGGACCGAGAAACGGCAGCCATGTGCAGCTGACGAGCGAGTATCGCGATAAGACGGAGACGGGAGTCTATGTCGACTTCTCCATTACGCCTTCCGTCATCGACGTGTTCTTCTCCGCCGCCACGCTCAAAAACGACGGCGCGTACGTCAACAAGTTCTACTACAACCGCAATGACTGGACGGGGAGCTTCGGCTCTATCTCTCTCGACGCCGCAGAGGGCGGCGCCGTGCCGCAGGGCGCGCAGTACTCCGTCGAGTACTACAAAGCCACGAGTGTGAGCGACACGGAAGAGACATGGGACAGAGACAACCCCGTCAAGGCGATTTACGATGTCGGCAGATATTCGGTGACCTTCCGCCTGAGCAGGGAAGAGACCGGGCACTATCCCGGCGTGAAGCACTACAACAACTACACCATCCGGAATGTATACGCGGGCGGCACAAAGACGGACGACAGCGTGGAGCTCCAAGAAATCGACCTCGGAAAGAACCCGACGGACACGAACGGTTACCGCAAGGCTGTCCTTGACGAGAACAACGTGTATGTCACGCTGGTATTCGATATCATTCCCAACGTCGTCAAGCTCCAAGAAGTCGGCAATGTCGTCTACAATGACGGACCGCAGGATGCAAACTACACCTTCGTGTACGCGGGAGACGGCACGGGCGCAGTCCTGCCCGACCTCAGCCTCGGCGACTTCACCGCAACATACTCCGTCAACGATACGGAGAAAACGGGCAACGAGAGATTCGGCGCCGATCATAAGCCGTACTTCGCGGGCGCCTATACTGTCTCCATGCAGCTCACCCAGAACTTCATCTTCGCAACAGAGGGTCGCGGAGAAGGCGACAGTGACTACCATGCGACGAGGAACTTCCGCGTCACGCCCGTCGTGCTCTCCCCGTTCCTCGGATTTGAAAAGGACGGCTTCGTCCAAAAAGGCGAGAACTCGCTCGTCTATGACGGCGTCGCGCACGAATACAAGGTCTACACCGACGAAGTCAGCGTCACATTGCGCGATGTGCAAACGGAAGGCACGGGCGGCAACGTCTATGCGGTGCGCGAAGCGAGCTACGACGGCTGGGCGAAGGATGCTTGGCAGGGCTACACGAATGCGGGTACCTACACCGTAACGCTGAAATTCTACATCTTCGATGAGGACGGGAATTCTACCGAAGTCCTCGGCGGCAACTTCTGCTTCGGCTCGGGGGTATACACCATCTCGCTCACCTATGCCATCACGCAGCGCACCATCGGGCAAGGGGATGTATTCCTTGCGGACGGCAAGACGCTTGCATACGAAGTCAACCAGAAGATTTACACGGGCAGACCGCAGACCGATGACTTCCATGTCCTCATCGCCCTGACGGAGGGCGCCGCCAAGACCGAACTTAAGCGCAAGACGGCGGCGGATACGGTCGGCGACTACTCTATCTCGAATACGTCGGATATCAACGTCGGTCACGTCGATACCATGGTCACGGGCATGAACAACTATCAGGGGTCGGTCAACCTGTCCTATGATATCCTGCCCGCAGAGGTCACGGCGACGATCGATAAGACTTCGCTCCCGTACAACGCGCAGGACCAGTCCCGCTCTTTCACATTCACGAACGAGAGCGGCACGGGCATCACCCCCGCGTACAACACCAACGAGAACTCCTCCGACTACACCATCAAATACACCTTCCAAGGACAGGATGTCAAGGCGCCGCACAACGCGGGCGAATACACCGTCACCGTCACCCTGCACAATCTGACGGGCGTCGGCAATGATCCCAACTTCAAGTTCAAAGACGGATTTACGGGAAAGACGGGCGACTACACGGCGACCTTCACCTTCACCGTCGAAAAGGCGGAGATCTACCTCGCCGCCATCCCCGGCGCAAGCTACACGGGAGAGGAGCGTCCCGCGACGGTCACGTTCGTCAATTCGGCGAATTCTACCGTCCTGCCCAAGGACTACGACATCACCTATGACGACTTGGCGGATATCCCGACGCATGTCAAGACGAACGGCGACCGCAAACCTGTCGCGTACAACGTAAAAGTCACGTTGAAGGATGTGAGTGACGACGTTACGGGAGCGCAGCGCGACCTGTCCAACTTCAAGTTCGTCACGCACGAATCCGCAACGTACACGTTTGACACGGAGAAGGGCGAATGGGGGCAGGAAGCCTACGTCATCACGCCCGCCATCATCACGGGTTCGCTCTCTGTGACCATCGACGATGAGCCTGCCGATGTTTCGAGCAACGTCTATAACACCAAGAAGCACAACGTTTCCGTTGCGTTCCGCAACGCGGAGGCGGGCTTTACCGTCGTCCCCAAAGGCACCATGGGCGAAGCCGCGATCGATGGGCTTGTCGCGACGTACGAGGTGAAGGACGGTGAAACGCTGCTCTACACGTTCAAAGTCGCCTTCGCCCCGAGCTGGGTCGGCTTCAACACCATGGACTTCGACGGCATTCCCGAGAATGCGGGCGCCTATGTCATCACCGTCGACCTCGTGTGCGCGGACTTCTCCTTCGCAAAGGACGTCGCAAAGGCGGACTGGACGTACACCATCGCCAATGCCAAGATCAAGAATGCCGAATCGCTCGGCACCGAGGAGAACAGCACCACGTTCACACGCGAACTCGTGTTCGCGCCCGACAATCCTCATGACATTACGCTCACGTCGGAGAACTTCAAGTTCATCGACAAAGAGGACGGCTTCAACGCCTCCAAAGCGTCGTTTACGTTCACGTCCTGCACGGGCGCTGCCTACGATACCGTCACCGACGAGAACGGTCTCCAGACCGGCTACTGTCTCAAAGGTGCGGGGCTCTACACCATTGCCGTGACCGTCGATGCGCCCAACCACGACCAGTGGGCGATCACGCTCAAAGTCACCGTCAAGGCGACCGCGATCGAGCTGACCGTCGGAGCCGAGGCGAAGTTCAGCGCCGTCTACGGCGATGCGGACGCCTATTCGCCCGAGAAAGTCCTCGAACAGGTCTTGAAGTTCATCCGCGAAGGAAAGATCACCGTCGAAGGCATCTCGGGAACTCACGAAGAGCAGGCAAATACCCTTGTCAGCTACGGGTTCGGCATCGGCATTCTGGCGATCGACGGCGACTACTCGGGTGCGAACCGTCTCAAAGTCGGCGACTACGGGCTGAAGATCGACAAAATGGAAGTCAGCGGCTTCGAGCAGGAAAGCTTCATCGTCTTTAAGGACGGCGGCACCGAGTATAGCGGGAAAGTCTTTACCGTGACGCCGCTCGCGATCACGATCTCCACAAAGGAAGCCATCAACGACCTGCGCTACAACGGCACCCCCCTCGTCAATGTAGCGGCGGAAAACGTTGTCATCTCCAACCGTCTTGACGGAGACGCTGTGGAGTTCGAGAGCGTGCGTTACAACAAATCGGAAGGCGGCAACTTCAACAACGGTTCGGTGTTCGAAGCTACGGGCGCCATCCATGTCGGCAAGTACTGGGTCCACGTGTTCAGCGATAGCACCAACGGGCTCTTCGGCGCCGACGCGGAAAACTACTTCATCGAAGAGAAGGACGAAACCAGCGACAGTATCCGCTACATGGGAAATAAGGGCGTGTATGTCGCCTTCGAGATCAAGCGCAGGGAAGTCGAACTCGCCATCGCGGACAGCTCGAGCGTCTACGGCGACGACGATGCCGTCTACGGCACGGAGGGCAAGAAGCAGTTCCACTTCACGTATACCGACAATGTGCTCTCGGCAGACTTCGGCAGGGGCGAAAAGGTTACGCAGCTTGATCAATTCGTCCTCGACCTTCTCGCGCTCTTCAACAGCGATGGGACTTCCAAACTCGAAAAGGGCACGACGCCGTATCCCGGTGCGGGCAGCTACCTCGTCAAACTCGACCCCGACGCGGGCAAGGACGCAGATTGGTTGCTCGGAGAAGGCAGGTTCAACTTCGATGACGACTTTATTCTCCGCATCAACAGCGCGCAGAGCGGCAAGCACACCATTGAAAAGCGTGCGATGCGCGTCAGCGTGCACGACTACTCGAGCTATTACGGCGAAACGCTGAAAGAGGACGGCTTCGAGGGAAGCGAAGGAGCGTGGGGCTTCACGGCGCTCGATGGTTTCGTGAAAGGCGACAGCGAAAAGGATCTCGGCATCACCATCACGCTCAACGAGCTTGCCTTCACGGAACAGGACAAGACGAAAGACGGACAGTGGTGGGATGCCATGACCTATGTAGGCGGTCTCACTGCGGTCCCGAACAGTGCGAATTACAGCGTCACCTTCACCGAGGGTACGGGCAACTACATCGTCATGCCTCGTCCTATCATCGTGCTCATCGGTCGTCAGACCACCGTCTACGGCGAGACCATCCTTCGGAACCTCTCGGGTCTGAGCGATAACTGGGCGGTCTACGGCACGAAAAACGATGAGAATATGGGATATGCGGACGGCGATACCCGTTCCGGGTTGAAGATCACGCTCACCCTCGACGACGTCGTCAACGAGACGGCTCCCGCAGGCGTCTATACGAACGTCATCAAGGGCAGCTGCGGCAACCCCAACTACAAAGTGACGTTCAGGAACTGGGTCACCGAGGGCGGCAACGAGCCCGGCGACCGCGAGGGCGGCGACTATGAGATCACCAAGCGTTCCGTTGCCATCCGAATCGGCGTCGCAGATGCGATCTACGGCACCGACGGCATCCATGTCGGCTCGAAGATCGAACTCACCGCGCCCGTCTATGACGAGGGCAGGAAGCTGACCAATGCGGCGCAGTGGACGTACGACTTCGACTTGGCGGACTACACCATTCTGACGCAGGACCTCGGCTACCTCACCTTCTACCTCGGCAAAGCCGCTCCCGCGAGCCCCGAGAAGTTGTTTGCGACGGAAGGGACCCATGCCATCGTCGGCGTCTGGGGCTTCGGCTATGCTGCCGACATGACCTTCATGAAGAGCTACGACGTGAAGTTCTACGGCGAATGGGACGGCGATGACAACTACAAGACGGCGGGCATCTTTACCGTCAAGCCTGCGGACATCATCGCCTCCGGTTCCGGTTGGGAGGTCACGTATCCCTACCGTCAAAAGGATGACGCCGAAGTGAAAGACGCCACCACGGGCTGGTATCCGATGGCTATCGCGGCAAACTATCTCACATACGCCGGCGACTACAAGGGCGCCTCGGCGGGCGAACTCGTATTCAACGAGGAGCTTTCGGACAATACGAAGCTCGTCTATGACGTCAAAGTCGGGGAAACCGTGCTCGCGCAGATCACCTACGCCAAGCCGACGAATACCGACGGACGGACGGATGTGGAACGCGTCGGCGATTTGTGGTATGTCCACAGCGTGGGCGAATGGGATATGACGGTCACCGTCACGGCGAAAAACCACCGCGACCTCACGGAGACGCTCACATACCGCATCATTTCCGTGGTCGCGAGAGTCAGCCTCAACACGGCGATCGGACCGCATACCTTCACTTACGGCGAGGAGTACCCCTATCTCAAGATCGAAGAGGGCAATGCGGACTACAATTATACGCTCGGGACCGAACACGACATCATGGAATATCAGATCACCAAAGATCTGAATGCGTACCTTCTCAATATGATGATGATCTCGACGGTGGACGGAATGAGCGAAGCATATCCCGACCTCAATGCCGCGCAGCGCAAACAGATGATCATCGACCATTGCCATGTCGAGGTCGTGGACGCGGGCGCCATGAGCTCCGCCGGACTGCTGCGGGCAGGCACGTACTCGCTGCGCATCGTCGCGGAGCCGGGCTGCGGGTTTACCGTCGCCTTCATGGATTCGGATAACTATAACGAAGATCTCCTCGTCGACAACACGGGCACAAACCGCCTCATCGTGGAGCAGAAGGAAGTCGGTATCAAATGGGCGCCCGTCGAGCGTGAACTTCACACCAACGAAGAGGAGCCCAACGACGGCGCCGATGCGATCACCTATATATACAGCAGCTACCCTTACGACTTCAAGCCGCTGTTCACGGGCGTGATCGGGATCGATGGCGTGGAGAGACCCGATTCCCATTATTACGACGACCAAGGCACCGAGACCAATGGTCCCAAGAATGTCGGCAAGTACTCCGTCGTCATCACAAACCTGCTCAAAGGGGAGGACGAAGCCAACTATAAGTTGCCGGAAGTGCTCACAAAGCCGCTGATCATCGAAAAGATGAAGGTCAAGGTCACGGTCTACGACCGCACGATCACCTACGGCGAGGATCACCCCGCAAAGACGGGTTCCGACGCGTGGACGTATGACAGGCTGGGTGAAAAGGATTATGTCTCCGCCCTCGGCGTCACGCTCGACTATATCGACGAGAACGGTGCTCCCATCGACGATAAAGCCCACGCAGGCGTTTACGGAATCAGGGGAACGGCGTCGGGCTCCAACTACGATGTCGAATTCTTCAACGCAGACGGCGACGTAGCGGATGCCGTGTTCACCATTTTGCGTTCGAACATCACGATTCACATCAACAGCTACGGCGCGGACGGCAGCATCCGTTACGGAGACAACGAGCATATGCTCAACTTTACTGTCGACGCAGCAACTCCGATCGCGAGCTGGGACACCAACGCAGATCTCAAAGTCGAGCTGACGGTCGGAAACGGGCACGAAAAGGATGCGGACAGCTACTACATCCTCGGCACTTGGACGAACAAGGACTACAACGTCACCTTCGAGGGCGACTGGACGGGCGACCTTCCCGCGGACTATCTCCGCGAAGGCGAGGACGGCACCCCGCTCAGCGAGCCGCAGGGTGCGGGCACCTACGTCATTTCGCCGCTTCTCATCAAGATGACGATGCAGCCGACAAAAGAGAGCTACTACGGCGATTACAGCTTCCAAGACGGCATGGGAGCGCCGACCTTCTATGAGTTCGCGCTTTCGACGATCGAACCTGTCACGGGCTATGATTATGCCTACGAAGAGACAGCGGCCGACCTCAAACTGACGTGGACGCTTCCCGAATCAAACGATGTGGGCGTCTACACGATCAAAGCCGTGGATAACGACAACAACTATATCATCGACTTCGATGACAGTGTTCTCGTTTGGACGGTCGTGGCGAGACCGATCACCGTCACCATCCATACGCAGCGCAGCACCTATGGCAACGAACTCGTCGAGCTCGTTGACAACGACCTCACCGGCACGTTCTGGACGGTGGAAGGACTTGCGCCTTGGCACACGGCAAACCCGTATGAGGCGCTCCTCATCCATCTGAGCTACGACGGCGTCACCGACCGCTCGAATGCGGGGGTCTACGGAATCCATGCGGAAGCGAACAACAACACCTTGAACTACTTGATCACCTATCAAAACGATGACAAGGAAGAGGGCAACGGGACCTATGTGGTCGACCAGCGCAAGATCACGCTCGACATCAAGGATTTCGAGAGCACGTTCGGCGACTACTATGAAGAGGATGCGTTCAACGCCCTCATCGTGGGCGGCTTCACGTTGGCGGAGGGCTCTACGTACGCCTCGTGGGATGCGGAGAATCCCGACTTCGTGCTCGGGGTCGTCCTCACCAAAGCCGAAGGCTATCATGTGGGCGTCTATCCCATCAGGTGGGAGGACGCGGACGACAACTACGAGATCTCCGTCACCCCGCTGAAAGGGTTCTTCACCATCAGCAAGGCGGAAAACGAATGGCTCAAACACTTCTCGCTCGAAAGCATGAATGAAGGCGAGACGCCGGACGCAGAACTTCTGTCGGCTACCGCCAAATTCGGCAAAGTGACCGTGAAGTACTACTACGATGCGCTCTGTCTCTTCGAGGTGACGGATGAACTCAACGCCCTTTCGAAGAGCACGTACTATGCAAAGATCACGGTAGACGATACTCTCGACTACACGGGGCTCGAGGAGGTCAAGGCATTCGTTGTCAACGAATCCTTCCTCGTCGTCAACGGAACGCTTGATGTCACGCTGTACTTGTGCATCTTCGCTTCTCAATTCATCATTTTGACTTTCGCTCTCATCTTCATTCGCCGCAGAAAGACGAAGGACGATGAGCCGAAAGGAATGAAATAAAACAGGATAAGGCAGGTAAACGAGAATGTGGAATCTCAACGCAATTGAAATTTTCGGACAGGTGATCGATTGGCCCATGGAGACGGCGCTGTTCTGGCTGCTCGTCGCACAGGTCGCGCTCGTCATCTTCATGGTGATCGTCTTTGCGATCCTCATCCTGCGCGTCAAGAAAAATCCGACGCAGGTTGTGGTGCAGAGCGATGAAGAGCGCGCGCTCGTGGGAATCGAGCTCGACACGTCGCTCGCTCCGCGTGAGTTCGCGATCGGGGAGGAATTCTCCTGTGAGGGACTGCTCGTCACAGCCCATTACAACAAGGATCCCTATTCGGAGATTCTCCACGAGATCACGCTGCTCACGCCCGAAAAGCTCGAGGAGCTCATGCAGGACAACAAGAAGATCGAAGATCTCGAAGGTTGCGTCGTGTATGTTCCCAAGCTGGACGTCGAGGGCAAACCGACGGTCACGGTCGCCTATAAGGGCAAGACAGCCGTCTATGCGGTGAATGTCGTCACCGAACACGCGCCCGTCGCGGTCACGGAAGAGGAGCCCAAGGAGCGCGAGCTCCTCGGCATCTCGCTCGATACCGCCGTCGTCCAACGCGAGTTCACGGTGGGGGATACGTTCAACTGCGACGGATTGCTCGTCACGGCGAACTACAACGTCGAGCCGCTCTCCGAGCAGGTGTTCGAGTTCACGGTGTTCACCCCGGACATGAATGTCGAGGGCAAACCCACCGTCACCGTTGCATTCGGCGGCAAGACCGCGGTCTATGCGATCTCCGTGAATGCAAAGACGGAAGAACCCGCCGAGCACGAACGCGAACTTGTCGGGCTCTCTCTCGACGCCTCCATGGTGCGCCGCGAATTTACCGTGGGCGAGCAATTCAACTGCGAAGGGCTCGTCGTCACGGCGAATTACAGCGAACCGCCTTACAGCGAGGTCGTGACCGACTACGAAGTCGACGCGCCCGATATGACCTGCGAGGGCAAGCCCACCGTCACGGTGCGTTACGGCGAGAAATCGGCGGTCTACGTCGTCTCCGTCGTCTCCGATGTGCGCCGCGAACTCCTGCGCATTACGCTCGACACCGGGCTCGTACAGCGCGAGTTTACGGAGGGCGGCCGCTTCAACGCCGAGGGGCTCGTTGTGTACGCGTCGTACAGCGAGGAGCCCTATGTGGAAGTCGTCGAGGACTATGCGGTGGACGCGCCCGACCTGTCTGCGGCAGGGGAAGCCGTCGTCGGCGTCCGCTTCGGCGGCAAGCGCGCGAGCTATCCCGTCACCGTGCTCGAAGCGGAGCGTCCTGCCGTCCGCGAGCTCGTGGGCATCACCCTCTATACGGACAATGTCCGCAAGGAGTACACCGCGGGCGAAGCGCTCGATACGACGGGGCTCATCGTCGTCGCAAATTACAACATGGAACCGCTTGCCGAAGAGGTCTCGGATTACGAGATCCTGCCTGTCGATATGACGCAGGTGGGTGCGCCCACCGTGCTCGTCAGATACGGAGAAAAGACGATCGGATATCAGATCATCGTCTCCCCCGCGACCGTCGTCATCAACGAGGAACCCGAGGTCATCCGCGTCAAAGCCGACCCCATTTACATCCAAGAAGAGCAACATCCGCAGGGCACGCTCCGCTATGACAGAAGCTTCACGGCGCGCCTCATCCAATCGGACGACGAGGTCAAGCATTGGTACACGGAGCTCAAAAACGACCTGCTCTCCTATAAGAAGGTCAAAGCGCGCATGAGCTGGAAGCGCGAGAGCTACCGCTTCGGACGGGAGACCGCCGTGCGCCTTTCCTACCGCGGCAAGACGCTCTGCATTTATTTCCCGCTCGACCCCAAGGATTACGAGGAGACGAAGTACAAGGTCGAACCCATCGACGACAGCGTCACCTACGAGGATACGCCTTGCCTGTATCGCATCAAGAACGCCAAGCGCGTGCGCTATGCGATGGAGCTCATCGCCGTCGTCATGGAGCGCCTCGGCGCAAAGAGGGATGAAAATCACATTTCCGAGGACTACTATGTGCCGTACGAGGGCATTGTAGAGCTCATCAACAAGGGTCTCATCAAGCGCAACATCAAGACCAAGGAGGACGAGGCGTTCTTCCGCCAGAATGCGGACGCTGTGGAGGAAGAGGTCGCTCCCACCGATGTGGAGATCGCCCCCGGGATCATCGTGACCGGCGCCGTCCTCGAAGAGGAGAAGCGCCGCACGCTGCCCGTCCCCGAGACCTTCGAGGAACCCGCCGAGGAAGCTCCCGTTGAGGAAACTCCCGTCGAGGAAACGCCTGTCGAAGAGGCTCCCGTCGAGGAAACTCCGGTAGAGGAAGTCCCCGTCGAGGAAACGCCCGTTGAGGAAGTTCCGGTAGAGGAAGTTCCGGTTGAGGAAACGCCCGTCGAAGAGGTTCCCGTAGAGGAAGTCCCCGTCGAAGAAACTCCGGTAGAGGAAGTCCCCGTCGAGGAGCCCGTCGAAGAGACGCCCGTTGAGGAGGTTCCGGTAGAGGAAACTCCGGTAGAGGAAGTTCCCGTCGAGGAAGTCCCCGTCGAAGAGGTCCCCGTCGAGGAAGCGCCTGCCGAAGGCACGGAATCCGACGGAACGTCGGATGATTCGGGCGACGAAGCTCCCGCTACGCGCATGTCGCTCAGCGAGCGCCGCCGCAAGAGCCGCCATAAGCGCAGATAAG
Organism: uncultured Clostridia bacterium; assembly: GCA_947625385.1. GTDB lineage: Bacteria > Bacillota > Clostridia > Christensenellales > Borkfalkiaceae > Gallimonas. Next base: position 19,685 of record CANQOB010000003.1, on the reverse strand, counting down.
CCGAAATCAAACCAAACCAAACACAGGGTGCGGATTCCGCACCCTGTGTTTTCGTCATAAACCCCGCTTTTTCGCCCGGGAAGCCGAATATGCGCATGCCTGCATGTGCTATACTTTCATAAAAAGGAGGCTGCTATGGAGACATTGCTCTTGGACAGGCGCACACAGGGCTTGGTGGAGGGATATGTTCCCGAAGGGGAGCTTTTGACCTCGCTCACACGGTTTTTCTCGATCTTTGCGGACGGGACGCGGCTGCGCATCCTCTCCGCGCTCGCGATCTCGGAGATGTGCGTGACGGATATCTCCCGCGTTCTCGGCATCAACCAGACGACGGTCTCGCACCAGCTGCGGTTTTTGAAGGACGCCGGCATGGTGTGCACCGACCGCCACGGGAAGATCATCTTTTATTCGCTCTACAACGACATCGTCAACGATGTGCTGTTGAAGGGCGTCGAGTTTTTGGGCTATTGAGCCTATGGACGATCGCGCCGCGAGGCTACCGCCTCGCGGCGCGATCTCTGTTTGATAATTTTTGCGTTTTTCCTTGAAAAAACGGGCGGGGTCGTGTATAATAGAGATATGAGCGTCGTGCAGGAAAAACTCAAACTGCTCCCCGATGCCCCCGGCGTGTACATCATGCTCGACAGCGAGGGGACCGTCATCTACGTCGGCAAGGCGCGCGTGCTCAAAAACCGCGTACGGCAGTACTTCCACACCTCGGAAAAACCCGAGAAGGTGCAGGCGATGGTGGATAACATCGCCGATTTTTCCTATATCGTCACGCCCTCCGAGGTGGATGCGCTGGCGCTCGAAAATACCCTCATCAAAAAATATAAGCCGAAGTACAATATCCTCTTAAAAGACGACAAGACGTATCCCTATATCAAAGTCCACACCAAGGAGGACTTCCCGCGCATCTCCGTCACCCGCCGCGTCAAAAACGACGGAAAGTATTTCGGTCCCTTCATGGGCGGGGTGAGCTGCAAGGAGATCGTGGACGTCGCCGCCAAGGTATATCATATCCGTACCTGCAACACGGCGATCGCCGACAAGCCGAAGAAGCCCTGCCTCAACCACCACCTCGGGCGGTGCGATGCGCCGTGTGCGCATCTCTGCACCAAGGAAGAGTATGCAAAGAACGTGGAGAGGGCGCTCGCCTTCCTTGCGGGGGATTACGAGGAGGCGGCGTCCATTCTCGAACAGAAGATGAAGGAACTCGCCGAGGCGGAGCAATTCGAGCTCGCCCTCGACTACCGGGACAAGATCCGCATGCTCGAAAAGCTGGGCGGGCGGCGCATCACGTCCATGCCGCGCGATGTGGACGCGGACATCTGGGCGTATGCCTCCAACGGGCTGTATGCCGCGCTTTCCCTGCTCGTCACGAGGAAGGGAGTCATGCAGGGCAGCCTGAATTTTGCTCTCGACGAGGGGGCGGGCGAACGCTCGGAGACCTTTTTGAGTTTTCTCACGCAGTACTACGCGAACAAGACCATTCCGCACGAGCTCATTTTAGAAGAGCCCTTCGACGACGGGCTCTTCGTCTCGTACTGCCGCCAAAAGCAGGGCAGAGGGGTGGAGATCACCCGCCCGAAATTCGGCGTGAAGCGCGAACTCTTGGACATGGGGATACGCAATGCCGCGGAATACCTCGAAAAGTCCATTTCCGCCATCCGCCACAAGAGCGACATGACGACGCAAGCCTGTGCCCGTCTGCAAGCCGTGTTAGGGCTGCAAAAATACCCAAAGCGCATGGAATGTTATGATATTTCCAACATTTCGGGCGTGGATAAAGTGGGCAGCATGGTCGTATTTACGGACGGGGAAGCCGACAAAATGCAGTACCGCAGATTCCGCATCAGGACGGTGGAGGGAGCGAACGATTTCGCTTCCCTGCAAGAGGTCCTGCGGCGCAGACTCGAAAAGCTCGGCACCGAGGACGAGGAGCGCTTCGCAAAGCCCCAGCTGGTCGTCATCGACGGCGGCAAAGGGCAGCTCTCCGCCGTGCGGGAGATCTTCCTCGAAATGGGAATCGGCGACATCGACCTCATCGCGCTCGCAAAACAGGAGGAAGCCGTCTACACGCTCACAGCGGAGGAGCCCGTTCGCATCGACAGGCGGGACTATGCGCTCAAAATGTTGCAGCGCATCCGCGATGAAGCGCACAGGTTCGCAATTACATATTTCCGCAATGTGCACAACAAACGCAATCTTGCCTCTCTGCTCGAAGAGGTCGAGGGAATCGGAAAGATGAAGCGGCAGGCACTTCTCGATAAATTCGGCACGATCTCCCGCATCCTCGAAGCGAGCGAGCAGGAGCTCTGCGGGGCGGCGGGAATCGGCAAAGAGCTTGCGGCGCGGCTCAAAAAATATTTAGAGGAATTATGAAATACGACATTTTTTTATCCGATTTCGACGGAACGCTCGTGCGGGATGACGGCACGATCTCCGAACGGAACATCCGTGCGATCGAAAAATACAGGGCGGCGGGGGGAATCTTCGCCGTCTGCACGGGCAGGATGCTCGCTTCCATCCGGCAGCGGCTTCAAGAGCTCGGGCTCGAAGAGGGACTGGTCGTCGCCTTTCAGGGGGCGCAGATCGCGGACATCGCGACGGGAAAGCTCCTGCGGGACGAGGCGTTTTCGGACGAGGAGGCGCGCGAAGTCGTCCGATTCATGAAGGAAGAGGACATGCACACGCATATCTATGCGGGGCAGGAGATGTATGCGGACCGCCGCAACGGGTTGCTCGTAGCCTACGAGAAGATCTGCCGTGTCAAGGCGGTCGTCGAGAAAGACCTGCCGCGCCTCATCGAGCGGGAGCATCTGCGCGTCGTCAAAGCGCTTGCGATGTGCATGCCGGAGGAACAGGAGCGCGTGCGCGAAAAATTCATACGCCGTTTCGGGGACAAGTATTTCGTCACTTTCTCCTCGGAATGGCTGGTGGAGATCATGCCCAAGACGCAGACGAAGGGCTCGGCGGTACGGTTTCTTTCGGACTATTATAAAGTTCCCGCCGAGAGGATGGCAGCGATCGGAGACCAGGAGAACGACATTCCCATGCTGGAAGCCGCGGGCGGCAAATTCGCCGTGGCAAATGCGGTGGAGGGGATGAAAAAACTCGCCGTCGTCGTGCCCTCGTGCGAGGAGGACGGCGTCGCTTATGCGATCGAACGGTACGCAATGCAGCATGGTTGAACTGCTCGCCCCCGCGGGGGATGAAAAATCGGCGTATGCCGCGCTCGACGCGGGCGCGGACGCCGTATATCTCGGGCTCAGGAGCTTTTCCGCACGCGCCTTTTCGGAGAATTTCGACGAGGGGGCGCTCTCCCGCGTGACGCAATACGCGCATATGCTCGGCGCGAGGGTGTACGTCGCCCTCAATACGTTGGTCAAGGACAGCGAGACGCAGGCATTCTTTGCCGCCGTGCGCGCGGCGTGGGAGGGGGGAGCGGACGCCGTCCTGTTGCAAGACCTCTTTCTCGGCAGGGAGATCAAGCGTCTCTATCCCGAGATCGTGTTGCACCTCTCCACGCAGGCGGGATGCTGCAATGTGTACGGGGCGCGCGTCGCGAAAGAGTACGGGTTTTCCCGCGTCGTGCTTGCCCGCGAAACGCCCCTGTCGGACATCGCCGCCATCTCTTCCGTCATCGAAACGGAAGTCTTTGTGCAGGGAGCGCTCTGCACCTGTTTTTCCGGTCAGTGCTATCTCTCCTCGTTTGCGGGCGGGAACAGCGGCAACCGCGGAAGGTGCAAGCAGCCCTGCCGCAAGCGGTACCGCTTCGACCGGAAGGGATATGAAGAGCTCGCCTATGCGCTCTCGACTGCCGACCTCATGGTCGCAGACCGCATCCAAGAGCTGCTCGCCGCGGGGGTCGCTTCCCTGAAAATCGAGGGAAGGATGCGCAGGGAAGAATATGTCTCCGCCGCGGTGGAATATTACCGCGCCCTGCTCGCAGGCGAACGCGGGGAAGCCGAGCGCGAACGGCTCGTGCGCGCATACAACCGCGGGGACTACACCGAGGGGCTCTCCTTCGGACAGCGCCGCTTTCTCTCCCGCAATGTGCAGGGACACATCGGAGAGCAAATCGGAAGGGTGACTTTCAGACACGGTATGCCCGTTTGCCTTACAAAGGCACAGATCTCCAAAGGCGACGGGCTGAAAATTTTGCGCGCGGGGAGGGAAGTCGGCGGCGCGCTCGTCAAGGAATATGTGGGCGGCGTTGTCCTTCTCTCTTCTTCGGAGACGCTTGCGGAGGGCGACGAGGTGCGCCTGACGAGCGCCGCGCGCAATGCGCTCCCTCTGCATGCTCCCAAGCGGCTGAAAACGGCGCTCTCGCTCACCTTTCTCGCGGGAGAGCCGCCCCGCGCCGCAGCGGACGGGTTTGTATTTACGGGGGAGGAGCCCCTTCCCGCCGCAAGGAATGCGCCCCTGTCCGCGGAGGAGATCGGGACCTGTTTTGCCAAGACGGAGCTTCCGCTGGCGCTCGATATCACCGTCCGTACCGACGGAGTATTCCTTCCGAAATCGGCGCTCAACGCGTTCCGCCGCGCTTTTTACACCGCATATGCGGGGATTTTCTCGCCCGTGCGCTCTCTTTGCGAGGCGTCACCCGCGGAGCCGTTTCTTCCAACCGTTCGGGGGAGCCGCCGCGCCCGTATCGGCGAACGGCGGGAGGCGGGGGACGATATCTTCATCTGTAAACCGCGGGACTATGCGCACATCGAGATTCCGCAGGGCGGCGAGAACTATCTGTGGCTGCCGCCCCTTTGGACGCAGGCGGACGAGGCGCTCGTCGCGCCCGTCCTCGGAAAATTCGACGGAATCTATGCGGAGGGGAGCTACGGAATCGCGCTCGCGGAAAAGTACGGCGTAAAGTTCTTTGCGGGAACGGGATGCAATCTCACCAACCGTTTCGCCGCCGCGGGCATGCGCGAGAAAAGCGCATATTTTGCGCTCTCCAAGGAGCTCACGCGCGCCGAAGCGGACACGCTCGCCGCAGACGGCGCCTTTTCTCTCGCAGGCGGAGACCTCAAAGTCATGGACCTGTGCTATTGCCCGTTCGAGCGAACCTGTGCCGCCTGCGACAAGAAAACGCTCTATCGCATGACGGACGAAAACGGGCGGGTTTTTCCCATCCGCAGATACCGTACCGCGGACACGGTATGCCGATTCGAGGTCTACAACTGCGCCTTCCTCAAAGAGGGGGAGACGCACTGTTCCCGTCTTTACGACGACAGCACGCCCGCTGCGCGCCCCGCAGCCGAGACGCGCGGACATTATGAGAGGAGCCTTTTATGAAGAGCAGCAGAGAACGGTTGGAGCTGGATAAAATTCTCTCCCTTGCGGCGGCGTACGCCGTGCTCGACGACGGGAAGGCGCGGCTGACTTCCTTTGCGCCCGTCCGTTCACGCGGGGAGGCGGAGACGCTTCTTTCCATGACGGAGGAGGCGCAGTATCTGCTCTTCGATCTCGGCGCGGGAAGGGTAGAGTATTTTGCGCCGGCGGGCGACCTTTTGGAGCGCGCCGAGAAGGGCGCCGTGCTCTCCTGTGCCGAGCTTTTGCACTGCGGGAGCATCCTTCGCGCCGTGCGGCTCCTTCACGACGGGATAGAGGCGCTCTCGGACGAGAGAATCGTCCTCTTCCGCGAACTTGCGCTGCGTCTGACATTCGACAGGCTCTTGGAGGAGGAGATCGCGGACAAGATCGTCGGGGAGGACGCCGTCGCGGATACGGCGAGCGAAAAACTCTTCTCCCTGCGCCGTGAGATTCGCCTCATGGGGGAGCGAATCCGCGCAAAAATCGCCCAATATCTCTCGGGAGACGAAAAAAAATACTTGCAGGACGGCATCGTCACCATGCGCGGGGACAGATACGTCATCCCCGTCAAAGCGGAATACCGCAGGAGCATCCGCGGGTTCGTACACGACAAGTCCCAGAGCGGGGCGACGGTATTCATCGAACCCGAGGAGATTCTCGAGATGAACAACGAGCTGCGTTCCCTCTGCGCCGACGAGCAGGAGGAAGTGCAGCGCATTCTCAAAGCGCTTTCCGCCCGCGTGGGGAAGCTGCGCGCGGCGCTCACGCAGTCCATGGACGTGCTCGCCGAGGCGGACGCCTTCTTTGCCCGCGCCGAATACGCATATTCTCTGAAAGCGGTGCGCCCCAAGCTCAACGACAGGGGAATCGTGGAGATCGAGCGGGGGAGGCATCCCCTTCTCGACCCCAAGACGGCGGTGCCCGTCTCCGTCGAAGTCGGGAGAAAATACCGCTTCCTCATCCTCTCGGGCGCGAACACGGGCGGCAAGACGGTCACGCTGAAAATGTGCGGGCTGTTCTGTCTCATGGCGGCATGCGGACTGTTTGTCCCCGCCGCTTCCTGCGACCTCTCCGTTGCGGGAGTGTTCTGCGACGTGGGAGACAGCCAGTCCATCGAAGAGAATCTCTCCACGTTCTCCTCGCACATCGTCAATCTCAAAGAGATCGCGGAGGAAGCGGGGGAATATTCCTTCGTCCTCATCGACGAGCCGGGCGGCGGGACGGACCCCGAGGAGGGGCAAGCCATCGCCCGCGCCGTGCTCTCCTCCCTGCTCGCGCGGGGCTGCCGCGGAATCGTGACGACGCACTACGCTTCTCTCAAAGAATTTGCCTATGCCACCGACGGGCTCGAAAACGGACGGATGGAGTTCGACGCGGAGGACTTGCGTCCGCTCTACCGGCTGCGCATGGGGGAGGCGGGCTCCTCCAACGCGCTTGCCATCTGCGTGCGGTTGGGGCTTCCGGAACAGATCGTCGAGGACGCCCGCGGATACCTCTCGGACGGCGCGCGCGCCTTCGAGCGCACGTTGCGCGCAGCCGAGGAGAGCCGTGTGCGCGCCGAAGAGGCAAGGGCGCAGGCGGACGCGCTCAGAGAGGAATGGGAGAAGAGATTGTCGTCGCTCGAACGCGACGAGGCGGCATTTGCCCGCACCAAGGAAAAATTTTTGCTCTCCTCCAAAGCCGAGGCGCGCAGAATCGTCGCCGCCCGCACGGCGAGAGCGGACGAATTGCTCGGAGAGCTCGAAGAGATCTTCAAGCGGGAGACGCTCACCGAGGGCGATCTCATCCGCGCAAGGACGGTCAGGAATGCGATGGAGCGCGGCGGCGAATCCGAGGAGGAGGCGCCGGTCCGCGCGGAGCCCGTCGACGCCGCGGCGTTGAAAGCGGGCGAGCGCGTGTTCGTCGGCAGCATGCAGGCGGAGGGGGAGGTTCTCTCCGTGCACCGCGGCAAGGCGGTCGCGGAGGTGCAGGTCGGCTCTCTTCGCGTGCAGGTGAAATTCTCCGATCTGTACCGGGCGCGCGGGGAGAAAAAACAGGCGCAGGTGCAGATCAAGCGCGATCTCTCCTCTCCCGCGCAGATGCGCCGCGAGATCAACCTCATCGGCATGACGACGGCAGAGGCGGCGGAGGAGCTCGAAAGATTCCTCGACGGGGCGGTGCTCTCCAACTTTTCCGAAGTGCGCATCGTGCACGGCATGGGGACGGGCAAGCTGCGCGCCGCCGTCCATGACATTTTGCGCAAACATAAGCGCGTGGAAAGTTTCCGTCTCGGCAAATACGGCGAAGGGGAGAGCGGCGTGACGATCGCCGTCTTGAAATAAGGCATAAATTCCCGAATTCCCTAATAGGATAGGTTGAAAACCTGCCGAAAGAGGGAAACTTTTGAAAAAGATCTCTGCCCGCGCCGTCTCCGCGCTCACAAATTCCGCGCTTGCGCTCATTCTCATCGCGGTCGCCGCCGTATGTCTCATTCCGGCGACTGACCCCGCCTCGGAGCTCGAAGAAGATGTGTTCCGCCGCGGGAGCGGCGAGGGCGTGTCCCTCATGATCAATGTGTACGAGGGCGCGGACGTCGTATACCAAATGCTCGACGTGTTCGAAGAGTACGGCGCGAAGGTCACCTTCTTTCTCGGCGGCTGCTGGGCGGATGACAACGTTGAATGCGTCAAAGAGATCGCCAAGAGGGGACAGGAGATCGGTTCCCACGGGTATTTTCACCTCGACCACGGCTCCCTCGGTTACGACGCGAACGTGCGGGAGATCGCAACGAGCATGCGCCTTTTGTCCCTCATTGCGGACCGTCCCGTGGAGCTCTTTGCCCCGCCTTCGGGAGACTACGGCGAGGAGACGGTGCGCGCCGCCGCCGCGCTCGGCGTAAAAACGATTCTGTGGAGCCGCGACACCGTGGATTGGCGGGACAAGGACGAAACGCTTTGCTTCAAGCGCGCGACGGAAGGGGTGAAGAGCGGGGAGTTCATTCTGATGCACCCCACCCCGCACACGCTGCATGCTTTGCCCAAAATCCTCTCATATTATGCTGAGAACGGGATTCGCACCCTCTCCGTCGGAGAGAACTTGGGCTGAAATACATAAAAGGAAAAAGAATATGGTCAAAACGGTAACTTTGGAAAACGGATTGCGCGTTGTCGTCAATCAGATGGAGGGGTTCTATTCGGTGACGATGGGCGTGCTCGTCGGGACGGGCGCCGCCTGCGAGACGGACAGAGAGGACGGCATTTCCCACTTTGTCGAGCACATGCAGTTCAAGGGCACGCCGACGAGGACGGCGTTCGAGATCTCGGACGCATTCGACGCGCTCGGGGCGCAGGTCAACGCGTTCACTGCAAAAGATCTCACCTGCTACTATGCCAAATCGACGCACGAACGCGCGGCGGAGGCATTCGCGCTGCTTGCCGATCTCTTCCTCAACGCCGACTTCCCCGACACGGAGATGGAACGCGAAAAGGGAGTCGTGCTCGAAGAGATCAACATGGACGAGGACACCCCCGAGGACCTCTGTCTGGACATGCTCTCCCGCGCGGCGTTCGGCAAGGCGAATTACGGCAGAAATATTCTCGGACCCGCGGGGAACGTGAAGCGGTTCACGCGGGAAGATCTGTTCGCCTATAAGAGAGAGCGCTATGTGCCGCAGAACATCGTGATCTCTTTTGCGGGCGCAATCGCCGCGGAGGAGGCGGTCGGACTTGCCGAGAAGTATTTCGGGGGCATGACGGGCGAATTCCGCGAGCGAGAACAAAGCGTTGCGATGCGCACGGACAAACTCCTGAAAAAGAAGTCCATCGAACAGGTCCACATCGCCATCGGCTTCCCCACCGTGGAGCGGGAGTCGGAGGATTATTTCCCCGTGCAGATCATGAATTCCGTGTTGGGCGGCGGGATGTCCTCCCGTCTCTTCAAGAAGGTGCGCGAAGAGCTCGGGCTCGCCTATTCCGTCTATTCGTACAGCTCGCACTATACGGAAACGGGGCTTGTCGGCGTCTATGCGGGCGTCAACCCGAAGAAGGCGGACGCCGCCTTCGCCGCGATCTGCGACGTCATCCGCGACTATCGCAAAGAGGGCGCGACGAAGGAGGAATTTCTGCGCGCGAAAGAGCAGTTCATGGCGGGCAACGTCTTTGCGGAGGAGAGCACCTCCACCCAGATGCACCTCTGCGGCAAACGCATGTTGCAGGCGAACGAGATCTACGACCCGAAGGCGCGCTTGGAGCGCATCTCGTCCGTCACGCTCGACGACGTGACCCGCGTGCTCGAAGAGAACTACGATTTCTCCCGCATGGCGACCGCCTGCGTCGGGAACCGCAAGGAAAGCTTTTCGGTATGACGCAGGCAGGTTTTGCGCCCGTGGTCGACGGGGAGAGCCGGGTGCTCATCCTCGGCAGTTTTCCCTCCGTCATGAGCAGAAAGGAGGGGTTCTATTACGGGAACCCGCAGAACAGGTTCTGGCGCATGCTGTCCGCCTTTTTCGGCAGACCGCTGCCCCGTTCCGTCGCCGAAAAAGAGGCTCTTTTGCACGCGGAGGGCATCGCGCTCTGGGACATGGTCGCCGTCTGCGAAGTGGAGGGCTCCGCCGACGCGTCCATCCGTGACGAGCGCGTCGTCGATCTTCAAGAAGTTCTCCGCGCGCCCATCCGCGCCATTCTCTGCAACGGCAGCAAGGCGTACGAACTGCTGAAAGCGCACTTTCCGTCTCTTCTCGGCATGACGGAAAAACTGCCCTCGACGTCGCCCGCCAACCCGCGGTACGAGGAGCGGCTGTGGCACGAAGCGCTGCGCCGCGCGCTCGCAGACGATGCTTTTTTCACAATGCCGAAAAAAAGTTGACAAAACCGAAAATATCCGTTACAATAAAGGAAAGCTCGCGAAGGAGCAATGGAGGTTCATCATGTACGAAAAGGTTTGTAAGTTGCTGGCAGAGCAGCTCGGGATATCCGCCGACAAGATCACGCCCGAAGCGGAAGTCGTGAAAGATCTCGGGGCGGATTCTCTCGACGTCGTCGAACTCATGATGGCGCTCGAGGACGAGTACGGCATCACCCTGCCCGAGAACGAGGTGGAGGGCATCAAGACGGTACAGGATATCGTCGATATGATGGAGCGCCTCGGCTGAGCCGTCTCCGGGCCCCGGGAAATGCGGTCGGCTGCCGCTTTCCGGGTCGCGGGGACCCGCCGCCGCGAATCGCATATTTATTGTATATTCACGCGCGCGAAAGTCGCGCCGCCTGTTTTTCCCGTTTCGGCGGGGAGGGCGGCGCATTTTTTTTGCATAAAAAACCGTCGGATTCGGGGCTCGGGATACGGTCGAGCGAAAATTACAAATCAAAAAATATTTTTTACAATTATTTTTTAGAAATTGTTGATTTTTAGCATGAGATGTGATACAATTATTATGATAATGAAGAAGGAGGAAATGTATGGAGCGTACTTGCGGCATATTACTGCCCATTTCTTCCCTGCCGTCTCCGTACGGAATCGGAACACTGGGAAGCGAAGCGTTTCGTTTCGTCGATTTCTTGCGCGACGCGGGGTGCACAGTCTGGCAACTCTTGCCGATGCAACCGACGACCTATGGCGACAGCCCTTACCAGGCGTGTGCAGCCAATGCCCTCAATCCCTATTTCATCGATCTCGATTTTCTTTGCAGGGCGAATCTGTTGACGAAGGAGGAATGCCGTTCCGTCGATTGGGGGGACAATCCCCTTTGGGTGGATTACGGCAAGATCTACCGCTACCGTCTCGATATCCTGCGTCTTGCGTTTTCGCGGTTCGACCGCGCCAACGCCGAGTGGACGGAGTTCCTCGCCGAGGGCAAGTACAGCGATTTCGCGCTGTTCATGGCGCTCAAAGCCAAATTCGGCGGCGCGCCCTACACCGAATGGGGGGAATATTCCGTCTACGACCGCGAGAAGCTCATCCGCTTCACCGATGAGAACGAGAACGAAGTGGAGTTCTGGCAGTTCACGCAGTATCTCTTCATCCAGCAGTGGCGCAAGCTCAAAGAGTATGCCAACGCGCACGGCGTCCGGATCATGGGGGACATGTCCCTCTACGTCGGCAGGGACAGCGTGGAGATGTGGAAATACGGCAGCGAGATGTTCCTTCTCGACGAGAAGGGGAATCCCGCCGTGCAGGCGGGCGTCCCGACCGACGCGTTCTCTTCCACCGGTCAGCTGTGGGGGAATCCCATCTATGACTGGGAGAAGATGAAGAAGGACAACTATTCGTGGTGGAGATACCGCATCCATGAGGCGTTCCGCTTCTACGATATTCTGCGTATCGACCACTTCACGGGCTTTGTCAAATACTATTGCGTCCCGCCCGATGCGAAGGACGCGACGGTGGGCGAATGGCGTTCGGGTCCCGGGCCCGAGCTTTTCCGCGGGCTCGAATATCTTCCGATCGTGGCGGAGAACCTCGGCGTCGGCTTCCCCGAAGTGAGAAGGGCTCTGCGCGAGCTCGGATATCCCGGCATGCGCATTTTGCAATACGGCTTCGACGGCGACCCCGCCAACGAGCATAAACCGTCCAACTATCCGGAGAATGTCGTGGCGTACACGGGCACGCACGACAATCAGACTCTCTATTCCATGATCTCCGAACTGGACGACAAGAACAGGGAGATCTTCATCTCCGACCTCAAAAAGGAATGTGCGAAGGCGGGGATTCCCGCCCGTATCGACCAGGACGGGACTCTTTGCCTCACCGTTCTGCGTTTGCTTCTCGCAAGCCGTGCGCGCCTCGTGATCTTCCCCTTGCAGGACGCGATCCGCATGGGCAACGAGGGGCGCGTCAACCGTCCGTCCACCGTCTCGCCCGAGAACTGGACGGTGCGGCTCAAATCCAGTGACTTTTCCGCGGCTCTCAAACGGCGTCTTGCCGGGATGGCTGCGGTGAGCAAAAGAATTCATAATTCATAAAGGGAGGATCTCATGAAACGCAAACTTATCACGGTATTTGCTCTGCTGTTCGCTGCGCTGATGGTATTCACGGCTTGCAGTCCGGGCAATGACCCCCACAACCCCGACAATCCCGGCTCCAACACCGGAAGCGGCGAAGAGGTGCTCAATGTCGACGTCACTATCTACTTCAAGCGCTCTGCGGGATATACCAAGAGCGACGCTTGGATATGGGACGACATCGGCGCGATTCGTGCCGGCGGCTACCTTTGGACGATAGGCGACTACGGCAACGGTTACGGCGCAAAGGTCACCGTCAGTCTCACTACGGCGAGCGGGCGCGTCGGCTTCATCATCCGTACCGATTGCACCGACCCGGGCGGCGACGTTTGGGGCGACGCGGTCAAGAACGGCACGGGCGACGATCGCTTTATCCCGCTCGACCCCCGCTTCATCAAGGACGGCAAACTCGACGTTTACATCCATGATAACGACAAGAACATCTACATTCTGAACGATCAAGGACAGGAAGAGATCATGAAAGTATTCGATCTTGCGGACATGACCGACCTTACGCACATCAACTGCATCATGACGCCCGCGGTCGCAGACCTTCTCACCCTTCATCCGAAGATCGCGGACTCCGAGGGCAACCCCGTCGTGTTCACCAAGACCGTGCTCACGCAGCTCGCGCTTGCGGAGCCGCTCGACCTCAACAAGACGTACACCGTCACGCTCGACGGCTACGGCGAAGCGCCCGTCATTCCTTACAGCTATTTCTCCACGAAGGAATTCGGCGACAAATTCAACTATGAGGGAGACGATCTCGGCGTCACGTTCGAGAACGGCGTGCCTTCCTTCCGTCTCTGGGCGCCTACGGCTTCCAAAGTAGTGCTCAAGATCTATTCCAAGGGCAGCGGCGACAACCTTGTGGACACCGTCGACATGGAAAAAGACGTAAAGGGCACGTGGAAGCACACCGGCAAAGCCGACTACATGAACAAATATTATACCTACACCGTGACGACGGCGACGGGCACGCAGGAAACGGTCGACCCGTACGCGGTCTCCGGCGGCGTCAACGGCGCGCGCGGCATGATCATCGACCTTGACGCGTCCGAAAACTTCCCGAAGGGCTGGAACGGCGATACGTTCACCCCGAAGATGGTAAACGGCGAGCCCGTCGTCAACTACACCGACGCAGAGCTGTGGGAAGTCCACGTCCGCGACTTCTCCAATCAGATCTCCGGCTCCAAGCACAAGGGCAAGTATCTCGCCTTCACCGAGACGGGTCTCAAAGAGAACGGCGTCCCCGTCGGTATCGACTATCTCAAAGAGCTCGGCATCACGCACGTGCATTTGCAGCCCGTCTTTGACTACTCTTCCGTCGATGAGACCACTTCCGACGGCTTCAACTGGGGCTACGACCCGCAGAACTACAACATGCCCGAGGGCAGCTACTCCACCGACCCGAGCGACGGCGCAAAGCGCGTTGTGGAATTCCGCGCAATGGTGCAGGCGCTCCACGATGCCGGCATCGGCGTGGTGATGGACGTCGTGTACAACCACACGAGCGGCATCAACACCAACTTCCAGAAGATCGTACCGTATTACTACTACCGTTACAACACGAACACCGGCAAGCCCTCCAACGGGAGCGGCTGCGGCAACGAGACCGCGTCCGACCGCGCGATGTTCCGCAAATTCATCGTCGAATCCGTCACGCACTGGATGAAGGACTACAATGTGGACGGCTTCCGTTTCGACCTCATGGCGCTCCACGATGTCACGACGATGCGCGAAGTGGCGGCGGCTGTGCACGCGATCAATCCGCAGGCTCTCATCTATGGCGAGGGCTGGGACGCGGGCAGCAACGGGATCTCGCAGCAGGCGCAGCAGGCGCGTCTCGAAAACCTCTCCGCGGTCAACTCCACCCTCGGCGAAAACGGCATCGCGATGTTCAACAACACCACGAGAGACGCCGCAAAGGGCGGCACGAACGACCGCACGACGGGCTTCATCACGGGCGGCAGCGGCAATGGGAACCGTCTCCTCTTCGCCTACACGGGCGGCACGAACAGCTCGTTCAAGGATTATTGGACGGCTTCCAACCCCACGCAGGTCATCAACTATCTCTCCTGCCACGACAACCTTGCCTTCTTCGACAAGATTCAGCTCGCGACGACGGATACGACCCGTCAGTTGCAGTACAACCGCCTCGGCGCAGCCCTCGTGCAGACCTCGCTCGGCGTTCCCTTCATGCTCGCGGGCGAAGAGATGCTCCGCAGCAAGCCCAACCCCAAGGCGGGCTCCGGTCTCGGCTTCGACGAGAACAGTTACAGCTCGCCCGATGCGGTCAACAACCTCAAATGGAACCTGCTCACGACCTCTTCCAACCAGTATCAGATGATGCAGTACTACAAGGGTCTCATCGCCTTCCGTGCGGCGCATCCCGTGCTCCGCTCCGTGGATGCGAGCGTCTACAAAGACGGCAAGGTCAGCGGCAGCTGCATCACCGTGCACCTCTCCAACGGGACGGACGACGTCTATGTGGTGCTCAACTGCGGCGGCGCGGCGGCTTCCGTCACCCTTCCCACCCTTTCCGCGGGGACGTGGAACCTCTACGTCAACGGGACGGCTTCGGGCACGGCGGCGCTTCAAAGCAATCTCTCGGGCGCCCAAAGCGTCCCGGCGTACACCTCTTTCGTCTACGCAAAGGCATAAAAAAGCCCTCGGAAAAATTTTTCCGAAAAAAATGCCGAAACCTATTGACAACGTTCAATTTCAGTGATAGAATATATCAAAAAAGGGATTGAACGGGACGACCTACTCACAAAAACCGTTTTTACCTTACAAGCCCCTCCGCACGCCCGCCGAACGCGGCGCGGCGTGCGGGGAAACCTCTTCCCCGCGGCGGGGGGAGACCCTGATTTCGAATCCAAAAAAAATTTTTATAACGGAGGAACTGTAATGAAACTCAAAAAATGGTTTGGCGCTGTTCTCTCTCTGCTGCTCGTCGTTGCGATGGCGGTCGGCATGGTAGCGTGCGCGCCCGAAGGCTCGGAAGGCGAAGCAAAAGAACCTTGTGAAAGCCATCCCACGGAAAAGCTTGTTGCCAAAGAGATCGAAGGGGACAACAACAGCCACCAGGTCTTCTGCACCGAGTGCAACAACAATGTCAAAAAGGCGTTCCACAACTACAAGGCAGAAGGCAACGATATGGTCTGCTCGGATTGCGGACATAAATGCACGCACGCTTCTACGACGTATTCCGTCTCCGAAGACTACCTGCATCACTATCAGGCATGCACGGCTTGCTATAAGAAGCTCACGGAGGACGAAGACCATACGATGGTGAACGGCACTTGCTCCAAGTGCGGCACCACGCAGGATACCCTCGATCAGCACGATGTGAACAACACCACGTGGGAACTCCTCGGCAACGGCGCCGGCATGATGGGCTCCAACAACTGGACCTCCGGCAACGGCAAGCGCCTTAAAAAGGTTGAGGGCGATACCGACAAGGCGTATATCACCGGCAACATGTATGCGGGCGACCTCTTCAAGGTCCACGACAGCGACAGCGACGCATGGATCGGCTTCGACAACGTGACTACGGAGAGCCAGACCCTTGTGGTAAAGGATAACGACAATTACGGCGGCTGGAACATCAAAGTGTTGCAGGACGGCAATTACACCATCAACTTCACGCTTTCCTCCAAGTCCATTGCGATCGTGAGAAACGGCGACCCGAAAGGCGTGAAGGATTACTACCTTGTCGGCTGCGTTGACGGCGACACCATGTTCGGTAAGGACACGAGAAAGTATCAGCTCACCGAGAGCACCACTACGCCCGGCATCTGGACGGTCGACTACACGGTCACTGCGAAGGATTGCCCGACGAACTGGCCCGACGGCGTTGACGGCTACGCGAAGTTCGCGCTTTGGGAAACCAATGAGACCAAGAACATCGTGGACGGCACGCAGATGTGGGTCGCGCCCGGCGAATACACCTTCGCTTACAACGGCAGCGTCTTGCAGGCGTTCCCGAAGGACACGCCGGAATCGGAGTTCACGTTCAACGAATGGTTCCTTGTCGGAAAGTTGAACATCGATCGTTGGGAAGGAATGAGCGCAGATCTTGCCTTCACGAAGTCGGCGGAGGGTGTGTACACCTTTACTTATGACTTCGCGTCCGGCTATGAGTTCAAGATCAGAAACGGCAAGACCTATCTCGGCTTCGACTCGATCAGCCCCGCTCCCACCGGCTTCGCCGCGAAGAGCGACAGCGATACCAACATCGTTTGCAATACGGCAGGCAAATACACGATCACCGTCACCACGACCGGCAGTGCACCGTCTTTGAAGATCGAAGCTGCTGCTGCGGACTGACATCAGGCGAAACTTCATTCTCCTCCCCCACGGGGAGGAGAGTTGAAAAGACAGGCGGAATGACCGCTCTGTTGTGGGAGGAAGTATGCGCCCCGCCCACGCTTGCGCGGGCGGGGCGTTCCTTCTATCCCGCTTGGGAAGCCGCGCTCTGCGGCAGACCCTTTCTTCGGGAAGAGAACGGTATGAAGAAGAGAATGTAGAATGAAATTTCAGGAGGATGATTCAATGAAAGCAAAAAAATGGTTGGCATTCATCGTCACTGCGGTGCTCGCGCTCTCTGTTGCAGTCGGCGTAGCGGCATGCGGTCCCACGGACCCGAACAACCCGAACCCCGGTCCCAGCGGCGACACGGATCTCCCCGAATCCGCTTATTCGGATTGGTATCTGCTCGGCGCGGGCAGCGGCACGCTGAGAGAGGGCACCTGGAGCTACTTCCTGCGTGACTTCCGTCTCCTCAAAACGGACGAGGAGGGCAAGTACGTCCTGCGCGACATCACGCTCCGTGAAGGCGACGACTTCAAGTTCATGAAGAAGATGGACACGGATAAGGACGGCGATTTCTTCGGCACACAGGAAGAAATGGAAGAGAAGGAATGGTGGACGGTGCACCTGACTGCGGGCTCTGCCGACCTTGCCGATAAGACCGGCGCCCTCGGCGAGGGAACGCTCGGCAACGTCCTCGTCGGAAAGGGCGGCGACGGTATCTACGACCTCTACATCGTCGAAGAGAGCGGCGGCATGACCTACGAGATTCAGTACGAGTGCAAACAGACTCTCCCGCCCCTCACCGAGGCAGAGAAGTATGAATGCTATCTCGTCGGCGATCTTGCAAACTATCCCGACAACTGCTGGCCCGACGACGTGAAGGACAAAGACAGCCCGTTCTACGGCAAGAAGCTCTCGGAATGCTGCATCAAGCTCACGTTGCAGGATGACGGTGAAACGTTTGCGACCGAACCGCTCCGTCTCACGGCGGCTGACCGCTTCAAGGTCTACAACGTTGTCAACACCAAGTATCACCCGGACGGCGTGAAGAACGACCAGAAGGTCGACCGCGACGGTATGTACATCATCAAGTGGAACATCAACGGCGACAAACTTGAAATGGAAGCAGTTTCGGGTTCGTAACCGCCAAATCAAAAGAGACCCTTTGCAGGGTCTCTTTTTTTGCCGTTTTGTTATGGCTTTTTGGGCTTGATGAGTTGCAGCGCGGGAATGATGAGCGCGCCGACGGAGTTCCCGAGCACGATGAGCATGAGGTAGAGGAACGCCTCCCCCGAGGCAATGCCCGAACAGGCAAAGTAGAACATATCCGCAATGGAGTGTTCGTAGCCGCTCAGAATGAACGCGGGGATGCACAAAACGATGCCGAGCGCCGACTTGTTGTTGCGGTAAATATCAATGGAAATAAAGACGAGAATCCCGCACAAAACCGCCCGCAAAAAGCCGAATCCGTAGCCCTGCCCGAGCTTGCCCGTCTCCCCGCAGAGCGAAATCGCCGTCTCCTTCAAATTCGGGAACACGAACCCGATGAGGTAGCCGAAAGCGACCGTCGCGAGCAGGTTCCCCAAGAGGCAGAGAAGAAGCAGGGAGATGTCGTCTTTTGTATGTTTTTCCAAGACGAGCCCGATCTTGCCCGTGTAGAGCGCATAGCCGCGCATGCAGATGCACAAAAGCGCCATCGAAAAGAGCAGCGCGCCGATGTACTTCGAATAGGGCGTGTCGGGGTTGTTGCAGGCGAGAAAGACTGCCCCCCCGAGCGAGATCATCATGCCCGCCAGAAATCCGTCCGCAAGCTTTCTGAGAATGTCCAAAACCGTGTTCTTCATGTGTGTTCTCCCGAAAAAGATACTTTCAGTATACCATATCGGCGCGGGAAAGTCAAAACTTCAACGGCAATATTTGGCATGAAAAAAATGCGCTCAACCGTTGCGTTTTCGGCACAAATTTGGTATACTATTATCGACACCTGCGGTGTTCGGAGCCCGGGATTTGCGGAATCCACAGAAAAAATACGGGAGCTGACGGTCGGGGCGGATAGGCAAGGTCTGCGGTAGCGGAAAGCCCGATGACGCACCGCCGCGCACCCACCTGCGAGAAAGCGGGTTTTCCATTTCCGGGATGCGGCACAGGCGGATGTCCTTTTTTTGCGCCTTTTTCCGCCCGAAAGGGGAGTTTTCCGAGGCTCCGCCGAAATTTTTTGACCGAAAGGGGAGTTTTTAAGGCTCCGCCGAAATTTTTTGCGGAAGCAAGGCAAAATCGGTTGCAACTTGCCGCCGAGTATGGTATAATCATAAGCAGTTGCGAGAACCGCAGTTCCTTCTGCGTCGCTTGCAGGGCATGGAATCCTCCAAACAGATCTTCCTTCAAACAGATCTTCGCCCGCGAGTATTCCGCGGCAACGGTAACAACAACATATGGCCTTGTGGTCAAGCGGCTAAGACGGCGCCCTCTCACGGCGCAATCCCGGGTTCGATTCCCGGCAAGGTCACCAGACATGGATAAATCCGAACACCCTTGTTCGGGTTTATTTTTTTGTGTTTCGAGAAATTCTCCGAGTTCCGAATCTTCTATATCCTCGAAGGTGATCGTTTCCGTTCCCTCTTTGTAGTTGCAGGTAATCACGGCATAATCGTCGAAGAGATAGATGCTGTTCACAAAAGCATTGATGAGAACACGCTTGCCCTCGGTGGTTGCCGTGTCCAATTTGCGGAATTTACACAAGCCGAATAAAATCTGCTCTCTCGTCAAAATCGGTCTCCTGATCTGTTCTTCGGCAATTTCAATCGTGAGCTGTTTCTGCTGCTCCTCCAAGTCGGAAAGCCGCTTCTTTGTGCTGTCGAGGATGATTCCTTTTTGAATGGCGTCGAGCATATTCTCAATGCCGCTCTCCACCTCCGCGAGCTTTTGCTGTAATGCGGGGAGAATGCTGTTCTCGCTCGTCTGCAAGTCATAGAGCCGATAGGAGAGCTGTTCCATCAGCTCGTCGTCCATGACCTTCTCCATGACTGCCTTTACGACGGCATCCTCGATCTTCTCCTTGTTCACGGCTTTCTTGTCGCA
>CANQOB010000002.1 GCA_947625385.1 uncultured Clostridia bacterium | reverse complement strand
ATGCCTCGGCGCAGAATTGGCTCGGGTTCTGTTATTATTTCGGACGCGGCGTCGCGAAGTCGCGCACCGAGGCCGCCAAATGGTACCGCAAATCGGCGGAACAGGGAAACGGGAGCGCGCAGGAGAGCCTCGGGGACTGCTATTGGGAGGGGGAAGGCTTCCCCAAAGACAGGGAGAAGGCCTATCCGTGGTATCTGAAAGCCGCGGAAAAGGGATACAAAAAATCGCAATACCGAGTGGGTCTCGCGCATTACAACAAGAAAGAATACGAGAAAGCGGTGCCGTGGTTCCGGAAGTCGGCAGAACAGGGATATGTGAATGCACAGTTCAAGCTCGGGGGCTGTTACTATTTCGGGTACGGTGTGCCGAAGTCCCTCGAGAAGGCGGCATATTGGTTCAAAAAGGCGGCGGAGCAGGGAGATGCCTCGGCACAGTACAGTCTCGGGTCATGTTACCATTTAGGATACGGTGTGCCGAAGTCCCGCGAGAAGGCGGTGTATTGGTTCAAAAAGGCGGCGGAGAAGGGCTTACAGGAAGCGAAAGACGCACTGCGCGCGCTCGGGCTCGGCTCCTGAAAACGTTCAAAGACGCGCCGCACGGGGCGGGCGATCGGGAACCGCGTTTCAAAGCCCGTATAAACGGGTAAATAAAAGGAGAACGACTTGCCCGCGAGGGCGGAGGAGGCATTATGGAATTCAGAGGTACGACCATTTGCGCCGTCAAACGGGACGGCGTGACGGCGATCGCCGGGGACGGTCAGGTCACTATGGGCGAGAGCGTCGTGTTCAAGAACACGGCGATCAAGGTGCGCAGAATCTACGGCGGCAAGGTCATTTTAGGCTTTGCGGGCTCGGTCACGGACGCATTTTCGCTGTCCGAGCGGTTCGAGGGCATGCTCAACAAATTTGCGGGCAACCTCATGCGCTCGGCGGTGGAGCTCGCCGACCTTTGGCGCAGCGACAAGATCGGCAGGAAGCTCGACGCGATGATGATCACGGCGGATAAGGACACCCTGCTCATCCTATCGGGGACGGGCGAAGTCATCGAGCCCGACGAAGGGATCTGCGCCATCGGCAGCGGCGGCAACTATGCGCTCGCAGCCGCCCGCGCGCTTGCGCAGAACACCGATTTTTCCGCCGAAGAGATCGCGAGAAAGTCTCTCAAAATCGCCTCGGAGATCTGCGTGTATACCAACGACCACATCATTTGCGAAACGGTTTGAGCGCATCTATGCGTCGCAATGCGGCGTCATGCGTGTATGATCGCGCCCAAACTTCAATTTATCTCTATTCATGAGGTACCTGTATGAATTTATCCCCCAAACAAATTGTCAATGAACTCAATAAGCACATCATCGGACAGGAGGAAGCGAAAAAGGCAGTCGCGATCGCTCTGCGCAACCGTTACCGCCGCGCACAGCTCTCCCCCGAACTCAGAGAGGAGATCACGCCCAAAAACATCATCATGAAGGGACCGACGGGCGTGGGCAAGACGGAGATCGCAAGGCGGCTCGCCAAGCTCGTAAAAGCTCCCTTCATCAAGGTCGAAGCGACCAAATACACCGAGGTCGGCTACGTCGGCAAGGACGTCGAGGGCATGGTGCGCGATCTCGTCGAATGCGCGATTCGCCTCGTCAAGGACGAAAAGACGGCGGAGGTCTCCGCCAAAGCCACCGAGGCGGCGGAGCGCCGCATGGTCGGGCTGCTCGCGGAGCTCAAAAAATCGGAGCGCGGCGAACTCGACCGCAAGATCTTCGAGGACAATCTGCTAACTTCCCTTCGCAAGGGCGTTTTCGATGGCACGGTCATCGAGACGGAGGTGCGCGAAGAGCCCAAGGCGATGGAACTCGTCCCGGGGGCGGGGGCGATCAGCCTCGGCTCCATTTTCGGCGACATGCTCCCGAGCCGCAAAAAGAAGCGCAAGCTCACCGTCAAGGAAGCGATGCAGGCGTTCATCGCCGAGGAAGCGGACAAACTCATCGACGATGACGCAGTCAAGGAGGAGGCGCTGCGGCGCGCCGAGAACGACGGCATCATCTTCATCGACGAGATCGACAAGATCGCAGGCAAGAACAATACCTCGGGCGCGGACGTCTCCCGCGAGGGCGTGCAGCGGGACATCCTCCCCATCGTCGAGGGGAGTACGGTCATGACCAAGTACGGTCCCGTCAAGACGGATTACATGCTCTTTATTGCGGCGGGCGCGTTCCACGTCTCCCGCGTCGAGGACCTCATCCCCGAGTTGCAGGGCAGATTCCCCGTCTCCGTCGAGCTGCAATCGCTCACGAAGGAGGACTTTGTCAATATTCTCACGAACACCGAGCATTCGCTCACCCAGCAATATGCGGTGCTCCTGGCGGTGGACAACATCGACTTGAAATTTACGCCCGATGCCATCGAGGCGATCGCGGAGATCTCCGAGGAGATCAACCTGACCAGCGAGGATATCGGCGCGCGGAGATTGCACACCGTCATGGAATATCTTCTCGAAGATATTTCCTACAATGCGGGCGGCGGGGACTATCCCGTCATTCCCGTTGAGATCAACCGGAGCTACGTCGAAGAGCACCTCAAAAACATGACGAAGGACAGAAATCTGAAAAAGTACGTGCTCTGACCCGAATGCAAGCGACCGAAAACGGGCATACCATGTCCGCGATCGAACCACACTAACAAGGAGACACCATGATCAATATCCCGAAGGGCTGTAAAGACGTACTGCCCCAGGAGGCGCCTCTCTGGCAGCGCATAGAAAGGGCGGCGCGCGAAACTGCCAAGATCTACGGCTTCGGTGAGATTCGCACGCCCACCTTCGAGCAGACCGAGCTCTTTGCGCGCGGCGTCGGCGACACTACCGACGTCGTCACGAAGGAGATGTACACCTTTCTCGACAAGGGAGGACGGTCGATGACGCTGCGTCCCGAGGGGACTGCGGGCGTGGCGCGCGCCTTTCTCGAAAACGGGCTTGCGGGCGGCGCGATGCCGTTCAAGGCGTACTATCTCATCTCCGCATTCCGCTATGAGAGACCGCAGGCAGGCAGGCTCCGCGAATTCCACCAATTCGGCGCGGAACTCTATGGCTCCGCGCTCCCCGCGGCGGACGCGGAGGTCATCTCGTTTGCGCACGCCTTCCTCGCGAGGGTGGGAATCGGGGGCGTGAAGCTCAAACTCAACTCCATCGGCTGCCCCGCCTGCCGCGCGAAATACGGCGAGGCGCTCAAAGCGTATTTCCGACCCCATATCGACGAAATGTGCGCGGATTGCCGCATACGGCTCGATAAAAATCCCATGCGCATCCTCGATTGCAAGACGGAGGGATGCCGCAAATTTACGAAGGACGCGCCCGCGATCACGGACTTTCTCTGCGACGAATGCCGCTCGCATTTCGAGGCAGTGCAAGACCTGCTCCGCAGCGCGGACATCCCGTTCGAGCTCGACGCGCGCATCGTCCGCGGTCTCGATTATTACAGCCGCACGGTATTTGAGTTTACGTCCGACGCC
Organism: uncultured Clostridia bacterium; assembly: GCA_947625385.1. Taxonomy (GTDB): domain Bacteria; phylum Bacillota; class Clostridia; order Christensenellales; family Borkfalkiaceae; genus Gallimonas. The sequence goes on along the minus strand of CANQOB010000002.1, from coordinate 90,610 downwards.
CTCGGCGCGCAGAGCACGGTGCTCGGCGGCGGCAGATACGACGGGTTACTCGCCCAGCTCGGCGCAAAGCCCACGCCCGCGGTCGGGTTTGCAGCGGGCATCGAGCGGCTCCTCATGGTGCTTGCGGCGCAGGGAGAAGAGAGCGCACCTGCGGGATGCGACGTCTACCTTGCCGGCATGGACGCCCGCTCTCGCCAACAGGCGTTTCTGCTCGCGCAGCAGCTGCGCGCGGAGGGGATCTCCTGTGAGACCGACCTTATGGAGCGCTCTTTGAAGGCGCAATTCAAGTATGCGGACAAGCTGGGCGCGCGCTTTGTTGCGGTCATCGGCGAAGAGGAGCTCGCAGCAGGAGAAGCCGCCGTCAAGGATATGCAGACCTCCGCTACCGAGCGCATAAGCTTCGCCCGACTCGCACAATATTTGAAAGGGAACTGAGGAGGAAAAAATAGTATGGTAAGAGAAATTTCAGGTCATGAATTGGATGAGCTCGTGACGTCGGGCAAGACGGTCGTATGCGACTTCTGGGCGGCGTGGTGCGGTCCCTGCCGCATGCTCGGACCCGTTTTGGAGACGCTGTCGGAGGAGTTTTCGTCCCGCGCGGAATTCGTCAAAGTGAATGTGGACGAGAACGGCGATCTTGCCGCGTCCCTCGGGATCTTTTCCATCCCGGACGTGTACATCTTTGCGGACGGCGCGGTGAAAACGCACAACCTCGGATATCTGCCCGAGCAGAGCATGCGCACCTTCCTTTCGGACAATCTTTGAACGGACGCCGCGGACTTTTGTCTGCGGCGTCCGCATTTTGTCCCGCATCGTTTGCTTTTTTCCGAAGAATTTGCTATAATAAGAAAAAAACGTGGTGCCCGCATGATCGATCTCTCCCGAATCCGTAAAACCGACCCCGAAATCGCAGACTGTATGGAGAAAGAACTCCTTCGCCAGCGCGCGAATCTCGAACTCATCGCCAGCGAGAACATCGTCTCGGGCGCCGTCATGGCGGCGATGGGGAGCCACCTCACTAATAAGTATGCCGAGGGCTATCCCGGCAAGCGCTACTACGGCGGCTGCGAATGCGTCGACGTCGCGGAAAACCTCGCGCGCGACCGTCTCAAAGCGCTCTTCGGCTGCGAGCACGCCAACGTCCAGCCGCACAGCGGAGCGCAGGCGAACTTCGCCGTATATTTTTCCGTTTTGAAACCGGGCGATACCGTCATGGGCATGAATCTCTCCCACGGTGGGCATCTCACGCACGGCTCTCCCGTGAACGTCTCGGGAACGTATTTCCGCGTCGTGCCCTACGGCGTCTCCGAGGAGACGGAGACCATCGACTACGGGGAAATGGAGCGCATCGCTCTCGCCTGTAAGCCGAAAATGATCGTCTGCGGCGCGAGCGCCTATCCGCGCATCATCGACTTCGCCCGAATCCGCGCGATCTGCGACAGGGTGGGGGCATATATGTTTGCGGATATCGCGCACATCGCGGGTCTCGTGGCGGCGGGGCTCCACCCGTCTCCCGTGCCGTATGCGGATTTTGTCACCACGACCACGCACAAGACTCTGCGCGGTCCGCGCGGCGGGGTCATCATGTGCAAGGAAAAGTATGCCAAGGCGGTCGACAAGGCGGTATTCCCGGGCACGCAAGGGGGACCGCTCATGCACGTCATTGCGGCGAAGGCGGTCGCTTTTAAGGAGGCGCTTTCCCCGGAATTTGCCGTTTACCAGAGGCAGACCGTCAAAAATGCCGCGGCGATGGCGGGGCGGTTTACGAAAAACGGCGTGAGGCTCGTCTCGGGCGGCACCGACAATCATCTCATGCTCTTAGACCTGCGCGGGGAGGGCGTGACGGGCAAAGAGCTCGAACGCTTGCTCGACCTTGCGCACATCACCGCGAACAAGAATACCATTCCGTTTGAAACGGCGTCGCCCTTCGTCACGAGCGGGCTGCGCATCGGCACGCCCGCGATCACTTCGCGCGGGATGAAGGAAGAGGAGGCGGAAACGATCGCAGATCTTGTGACCCGCATTATCCGCGGCGGAGAGGGCGCCGTGCCCGCCGTTGCGAACGAGGTCGCCGCGCTCTGTGAAAAATTTCCCGTCTATGCCGCGGAGATCTGCTGAAATCCTTGCATTTTCTCCGACAAGGCGCTATAATGGATAAAAACAAAACAATACTTTTTTGGGGCGGAGTGAAATTCTCCACCGGCAGTAAAGTCTGCGAAGGGCATCGTGCCCCCGAACGGGTGAAATTCCCGTACCGACGGTATAGTCCGGATGAGAAAAAAAGCGATTCGGCGTCCCGTATTTTCGGGACGTTTTATTTTTAGGAGGTATCCTGTGACCGTTCTTGCGATTGTCTTTGCCGTGATTCTTGTCTCTCTTTTTTGCGCCGTGATCTTGCTGGTGGCGCGCCTTTCGGGACGGCTGACGCGTGCGCGCGCCGCTGCGTCGGTGAAGTCGCACTTCACGCCGCTGCATCTCGCCTACATGGCGGTATTCACCGCGCTCGCCTTCGTCGTGACCTTCCTCGAATTCCCCCTGTTTCCCGCCGCGCCCTATCTCAAACTCGATTTTGCAAACGTTTTCTTCATGATCGAGGGCTTTATCTTCGGACCGGTGGAGGCGGTTTTTTCCATCGGCGTGAAGGAACTTCTGTGCCTTGCAAAGAGCTCTTCCGGCGGGGTGGGAGAACTTGCGAATTTCTTGATGTCCACGGCGTATGTCATTCTTCCCGCCCTTCTCTACCGCTTCAAGAAGGGCAGAGGGTGGGTCGCCCTCTATCTGGTCGCGGCATGTCTCTTGCAGATCGGCATCAGCCTGCCCGTCAACCGGTTTATCAATTTCCCCTTCTTCATGGGGAGCGCGGCGAGCGACCTGTTTGCGCAGGCATGGTATTGGGTGGTCGCCTTCAATGCCGTCAAGAGCGTCGCGGTGAGCGCCGTGGTGTTCCTCGTGTACAAACCGCTCTCCCGCTTTATCCGGATGACTTCGGAAAAGGTCTCAAAACACCGCCGCAGCGCTTGAATTGTCTATCCCGCGCCCGCTGCGGAAAATTATCGCAAAAGCCTTGCAAAATCGGGGAAGATGCGGTATAATATCGGCGATGGAAGTCTTTTTTTCTCGCTCCGAGGAGGAGACAATCGAATGGGCGAGAGGCTATGCCGAATCGCTCGCCTGCGGCGACGTCGTCCTGCTCGAAGGGGAGATGGGCGCGGGCAAGACTATGCTTGCAAAGGGTCTGATTGCGGGCATGGGTATCCCCGAAGAGGTCACAAGCCCCACTTATGCGTATGTCAACGAGTACGGCGGCAGGATATTTCATTTCGACTGCTATCGCATCCAGAGCATCGATGTTGCCTATGAGCTGGGACTTGCGGACTATTTCGGGCGCGGCGGGATCTGTATCGTCGAATGGGGCGAAAAGATCAAAGAGCTCCTTCCGGATACCGTCAAAAGGATAGAGATCCGCAAAACAAAGGAAGGCAGGGAGATACGGTATTGAACTTTCTTGCGATCGACACGAGCGGAAAACGTCTCGTCGTCGCCGCTTCCTGCGGCGCGCGGACGGAGATCTCGGACAGGGAATGCGTCCTGCAACATTCCGTTCTCCTCATGGACGAGGTGGACGGAACGCTTTCCCGTGCGGGAATGCGTCTTTCCGATTGCGATCTGCTCGCCTGTACGGTGGGACCGGGGTCGTTTACCGGCATCCGTATCGGCATTTCCGCGGTCAAGGGACTTGCTTTGGGCGCGGACAAGCCCGTGCTCTCCGTCACATCCTTCGACGCGGTCGCATACGCTGATAAGAGCGAAAAGAAGATCGTCGCCATCGACGCGGGACACGGCTGCGTCTACGCAAAGGGGTACGGCGTTCCCCTTGCGGCGGGGCATTATCCCTGCGAACAGATCGCGGCGCTTGCCGCTTCGGCGGACGCGCCCGTATTGAGTGCGGAGCCTCTCCCCATAGCCTGCCGCGTCGTCGGTCTCGGAGAGGGACTCGTCTGTGCCGTACGCGCTCTCTGCGGGGAAGCGGGAACGGCGGACGAACTTACCGCGCTCTATCTTCGGAAATCTTCGGCGGAGGAAAAGCGATGAACACAAGACCGTGGAAGATCGGCGATCTCGATGCGATCGCCGCGCTCGAAGCCGAGTGTTTCCCCGACCCGTGGTCGCGGCGGATGCTCGCGGAGAGCTTTCTTTCGGACCGCTTTTACGGCGTCGCGCTGGAAGAGGCGGGCAAACTTGTCGCCTACGGCGGGATTCAGCTCGCCATCGACGAGGCGGAGATCGAGCTCATTGCCGTGAGTGAGATGTACCGCCGCTGCGGGCGCGGCAAGGAGATTCTCGACGCGCTGCTCGCCGTCGCCCAAGCGCACGGCATCCGCCGCGTGTTCTTGGAAGTCCGCGTGTCCAATGCGGGCGCGCAGATTCTTTACTTAAAGAGCGGTTTTGTGGGGCTGTATTGCCGTCCTCGCTACTATGAGGACGAGGAGGACGCGATCGTCATGGTCAAGGAGCTTTCGTGAAAGTTTCCCGTATCACGAAGGGAGAGGGGAGCGATCTCGTGCTGTTGCACGGATATCTTTCGAGTAAGGAAAGCTTTTATCCGCAAATCGAGTATTTTTCTTCATTTTACCGCGTGACTGCGCTCGACTTTCCGGGCATGGGCGGCGCGGAGCCTCTCGAAGGCGCATGGTCGGTGGACGATTACGCCGACTGGACGGAGGAGGCGCTGGCGCTTTGCGGGGTGCGGGACGCGTATGTGCTCGCCCATTCTTTCGGCGGGAGGGTGGCGCTGAAAATGCTCGCCAGGGGCAGATTCGGGCGCGCCGTCCTCACGGGGTGTGCCGGCATCGTCCCCAAGCGGGGGCTGTCCTATCGCTTTCGCGTGGGACTATATCATGCCGTCCGCCGCGTTGCGCCCGAATATGCGGAGAAAAGGTTCGGCAGCAGCGATTACCGCTCGCTTTCGCCCGTCATGCGGGAAAGTTTCAAAAAGATCGTCAATGAGGACTTGCGGGAGACGGCAAAACGCATCGCATGTCCCGTTTTATTTGTCTGCGGGGACGAGGACCGGGAGACGCCGCTCTCCTCCGTTCGCCTCTTGCACGGGTGCGTACAGGGCTCTTCGCTCTTTGTCATGCACGGGTGCGGGCACTTTGCCCATCTCGACGACCCGCTCTCCTTCAATTTAGCAGCGGAGGGGTTTTATCATGCCGAATGAAATGTTTCTCATCATCGCCGCCTATGCGGTCGCATTGAGCGGGCTGCTCTTCTTCACTGCGCAGCCGCTTTTGGGAATCTTGCAGCAGGAAGGTTACGAAGGCGGCGCAACGGTGAAGTGGTTTTTCCGCCGCGGGAACGTGCTCCGCAGGCGGTATTCCCTTCTTGCGCTCTGCCTTGTGCTCGTGACGGCGCTCCTTTCGCTCTGCTTCTCTTTTGCGGGGGCGGAGATCGCCCATCTCGTCGCTGCGGTGGGGTATTTGGGAATCTGCGTGCTCTATATTTATTCCTTCCGCGAGGCGACAAAGGTCCCGTTCCGCTATACGCACCGCGCGATCAGGCTGTCCGTCTGTGTTTGCATCCTTCTCGCCGCCCTTCTCTTCGGCGTCATGACGGGGCTGTATTTTGCGGCGGAGGCGGTCGGGACCCCCGTTGCGCACGCTCTCCTTCGCCCCGTTCCGCTCTCCCTCATCCCGCTTTTGTTCCCGTTTTTGATCTTTGCCGCAAATGCGGTCATGAAGCTCTATGAGATTCCCGCCAACAAGCGGTATTGCCGCCGCGCGCAGACGCTGCTCCGCGAGAGCAGTTGCGTGAAAGTGGGCATCACGGGGTCGTTCGGCAAGACGAGCGTCAAGCATTTCGCGGCGCAGATCTTGGAGGATAAATTCCGCGTTCTCGCGACGCCCGCGTCCTTCAATACGCCTCTCGGCATCGCGCGCTGCGTGGCGAAAATAGGCTTGGACTGCGATGTGTTTCTTGCCGAAATGGGCGCCCGCAACACGGGAGATATCACCGAACTCTGCGACATGGTATGCCCCGATTACGCCATCGTCACGGGCGTCTGCGCCCAGCATCTCGAAACGTTCGGCTCATTGGACGCCATCAAGCGGGAGAAAGGCGTGCTCGCTCGGCGCGCAAAGACGGTCGTGCTCGGCGCGACCTGCGCGGAGATGGCAAAGGAGGGAGCCCTGCTCGAAGGGCGGGACTTCGGCGCCGAAAACATCGTGCTCACGACGGAGGGCAGTACGTTCGACCTCATCGTGGGCGGACAGCGGCTCGCCGTCTCTACGCGCGTCATGGGGCGGCATGCCGCGGAGGACATCGCCCTCGCCGCCGCGCTCGCATATTCGTTGGGAATGACCGCGGAAGAGATCGCCGCGCGCATTCCTATGATTCGACCCGTTGCCCACCGGCTCGAAAAGCTCGAACGGGGAGGGCTCTTCATTTTGGACGACTCCTATAACGCAAATCTGCTCGGCGTGCAGAGCGCCGTGGAGACGCTGCGTCTGTTTGACGGCAAAAAATATGTCGTCACCCCCGGGATGGTCGAGCTCGGGGAGTTGGAGGAGCGCGAAAACGCCGCGCTCGGCGCGTCCCTCGTCGGGCTCGATGCGGTCATTCTCGTGGGGGAGACGCTCGTGCTCGCCGTAAGGAACGGGTATTTGGAGGCGGGCGGAGACGATTCGAAACTGCGCGTGGTGCCCACCCTCAAAAGGGCGCAGGAGATTCTCGCCGCCGAACTTCGTGCGGGAGATTGCGTGCTGTTCCTCAACGATTTGCCCGACAAATACGCATAAACGGCGCACATCCGGCAAGCACCGAAGAATATGATATTCGGAGGTGATTTTATGTCCACATTTGCCGTCTTTTTCGGCGGAAGGTCCAACGAGAGAGAAATATCCGTCATCACGGGGATGCTCGCGGTCAACCTTCTGCGAAGCACGCCGCACACCGTTCTGCCCGTCTATCTTCCCCCCGAGGGAGGCATGGTGACGGGGAAGTTCAAGGGACCCGCCGATTTTGCCGAGGGGAAGAACTTCCGCACCAAGCCCGTTTTCTTTGCGCAAGGCGGGCTGTATGTCTCCAAACGCAAACTGATTCCCGTCGACGCCGCGCTCAACTGCTGCCACGGCGGCGCGGGGGAGGACGGTACGCTGTCCGCGCTTTTGCGGTGGTACGGACTCCCGTCGGCGTCGCCCGAGGCACCCATGTCCGCGGTCTTTATGGATAAAACGCTGACGAAAATTGCCGCAAGGGGGCTCGGGCTTCCGACCGCGCGCGCCTTTTCCGTCAGCGAACGCGAATGGCTCGGCGGCAGGGAGGAAATTTTGAGACAGGCGTCCGAGTTCGGCTATCCCGTCGTCGTCAAGCCTGCGGCTCTGGGGTCGAGCATCGGCGTAAAGGTGGCGACCTGCCCCCGCGAACTCTGCATGGCGCTCGATCTCGCGTTCCGTTTAGACGGCTCCGCGCTGATCGAAGAGTATTTCAAGGATAAGCGCGACATCAACTGCGCCGCCTGCCGCATCCGCGGGGAGGTCGTCCTGTCCCCTCTCGAAGAGGTCTTTTCCGAGGAAGATATCCTGACGTTTTCGGAAAAATACGAGCGCGGGAACGGCCGCACTTCGGAAAAACCCGCCAACCTCTCCGAACAACTCGCAGACGAGATCGGGCGCTATACGCGCACGCTCTATGAGGCGTTTGCGGGCAAGGGCGTGGTGCGCGCGGACTTTCTCGTGTCGGGCGGGAAGGTCTACTTCAACGAACTCAACACGGTCCCGGGTTCGCTCTCCTGTTACTTATTTGCGGACAGTCTGACGAAGAGCCGCGACTTTTTGCTCTCCCTGCTCGAAGAGGCGCTCCGCACGCCGCGGCGGGACAAAGAGCTCATCACGTCGGGGATCTTGGACGGCGACCTGTTCGCGGGGAGAAAGGGGGGAAAACGAATATAAAAAAATCGCCGCACGTGCCGTGCGGCGATTTTTTTGTCTGTCATCTTCTTCTCGAATGCGCGAGCACGATCACCAGATAGCGCAAAAAGTACACGAGGGAGATGAGCATGGACGCCACATAGGTGAGCGCCGCGGCGGAGAGCACTTTTTTTGCAGCGGGGAGTTCGCTTTCGGTGAGGATTCCCTCAGCGACGAGCATCTTTTTTGCCCGCGAGGAGGCATTGTATTCGACCGGCAGGGTCACCAGCATAAAGAGCACGGAGAGCCCGTACAGGGCGATTCCGACGTACATGATGTACTGTCCCGCAAGGCTTCCCATCGCATAGAGAAAGACATCGAGCACGATGCCGATCAGAATGAGCGGTAGCGCGAATTTCGAGCCGATGCTCGCCACGGGCACGAGCACGTTGCGGATCTTGTAGGGGAGATACCCCGTTTTTTTCTGCATAACGTGTCCGACCTCGTGCGCGGCGACGGCGACGGCGGCGACCGACGCGGAACCGTAGGTGCTCGCCGAAAGGTTGACCGTCTTTTTGGCGGGATGGTAGTGGTCGGTGAGCCGCCCCGCGACGCGGTTGACCGAGATGTCGTCCGCGCCGTTGCGGCTCAAAAGCCGCATTGCCGCATCGTATCCCGTCATGCGGGAGGCGTTGGGCACTCTGTCATACGCGGCGAATGCCGAATTGACCCGCGCGCTCGCCCAAGCGGAGAGAGCGAGGAAGGGGATGAGAATGAGAAGAAATAATAAGTATTCGAACATGAAACTACCTCATGGATAGTGTACCACGAAACGCGCCCGTTCAAACACAAAGGGCGGAAAATCATACTTTTTGCGTCGGCGCCGCCCTTTTTGTTGCGAAATGCGCAAAAATCTGCTATAATCTTCCTATCATGGCGACAAACGGATTTACAGACAAGGTAAAAATCAAGATCAAGGCGGGCGACGGCGGAGACGGCATGAATTCCTTCAAGGCATTCAAGGGGAAGCCCGCCTGCGGACCGGACGGCGGGGACGGCGGGGACGGCGGGGACGTCGTGTTCGTCGGCGACAAGAATATGCACGATCTGCTTCCCTTTCGCTACACCGCCAAATATTTTGCGGGAAACGGCGAGCGCGGCGGCAGCAACCGCTGCACGGGCAAGCGGGGCGAGGACGTCGTCATCAAAGTTCCCTGCGGGACGCTGGTGCGCGATTTCGAGAGCGGGAAAATTCTATGCGACGTCTATGAGGACGGGGAAGAACATCGGCTCCTCCGCGGCGGAAGAGGGGGAAAGGGCAACGTCCGCTTTACGACGGCGCGCCGCCACGCCCCCGATTTTGCCCAGAAGGGGGTCATCACGCAGTCCCATATGGTCATTCTCGAAATGAAGGTCATCGCCGACGTCGGGCTGGTCGGGTTCCCCAATGTGGGGAAGAGCACGCTGCTCTCCCGCATTTCCGCCGCAAAACCCAAGATCGCGGACTATCATTTTACGACCCTCTCCCCCAATCTCGGCGTGGTGAGCGTCTTTGACGACAGCTTCATCGTTGCCGACATTCCCGGGCTTATCGAGGGCGCCTCGGAGGGCGCGGGGCTGGGGCACGCCTTTTTGCGCCATATCGAGCGTACGCGCATGATCTGCCACGTCGTCGACGTCTCGGGCGTGGAGGGGCGGGACCCCTTGGAGGACTTCGAGGTCATAGGCCGCGAGCTTGCCTCCTATTCGGCGGTGCTTGCCGCGCTGCCGCAAGTCGTCGCGCTCAACAAGTGCGACCTGTTCGGCGCAGAGGAGAACATTGCGAGATTCCGAAAAAAATATGCGAAAAAGTATGACATCTTCGAGCTTTCCGCCGTCCGCGGCGAGGGGACGGAGGCGCTCGTGCGCGCGATCTTTGAGCGGCTGAAAACGCTTCCTCCCGCGCAGCGCATCCCCGCGGATGAGTTCGTCTTTGAGGAGGCGGACAACACGCAGTTCGAGATCTTCCGCGACGAAAACGGCGCCTATGTCGTAATAGGCGGGCTCGTGGATATGCTCTGCCGCAACGTCGTCCTCAACGACCCCGAGAGCATGAATTACTTCCAGCGCGTCCTCAAACTGCGCGGCGTGTTCAAGGCGTTGGAGGAGGCGGGATGCGTTGCGGGGGATACCGTCATCGTCGGCGAAGTGGAGTTCGATTACGTCGTTTGAGATAAAACGGCGGTACCATGTCCGAAAGACAGCTTAAATACAATGCGGAGGTTTTTATGTTGACAAGCAAACAGCGTGCTAAACTCAGAGCTCTCGCTTCGGTCGAAAAGCCGGTGGGACAGGTCGGCAAGGACGGGGTCACCGACGCCGCGGTCGCCAATTTTTCCGACGCGCTGGAAGCGAGGGAGCTCATCAAAGTCACCTTGCTTTCCCCGTGGAAGGAGGAAAAGCGCGCGGTCGCGGAGGAACTTGCCTCGAAGCTCGGCGCGGAGCTCGTTTCCGTCATCGGGAACCGTGCGATCATCTACCGCCGGTCGCAAAAAGATTCTCATCTCGAATTCTGACGAAAACGGCGCCCCGGAACAAACCGGGGCGCCGTGCGTATTTCAATCCGTTTTTTTCATTCTCTTCCGCTGCTTTTTCCGAGCCTTTTCCGCCTTCAACGCTTCCTTGGCGGCGGCGCGGTCGCGTGCGCGCAGGGCGCCTTCTTCTGCCTGCGACTCGGCGATATCCGAGCGAAGCTTGAACATGTTGTACTTATTTCCCATCAACGGGTCATCATAGACGTTCTTTCCCATAGCTTTCTCCTGTTTTCCGCCGAAAAAAACGTTCCCCCGATGGCGGGGGAACGCGCTTTACTTGCTCATGCCTTCCTGCACGGCGACCGCGACGGCGACGGTTGCGCCGACCATCGGGTTGTTGCCCATGCCGATGAGACCCATCATCTCGACGTGCGCGGGAACGGACGAGGAGCCCGCGAACTGTGCGTCCGAATGCATCCTGCCCATCGTGTCCGTCATGCCGTAGGAAGAGGGACCCGCCGCCATGTTGTCGGGATGCAGCGTTCTGCCCGTGCCGCCGCCCGACGCGACGGAGAAGTACTTCACGCCGTTCTCGACGCACCACTTTTTATAGGTGCCCGCGACGGGATGCTGGAAGCGCGTGGGGTTGGTGGAGTTGCCCGTGATGGAGACGCCCACCTTTTCGAGTTTCATGATGGCGACGCCCTCGGGAACGTTGTCCGCGCCGTAGCAGTTGACTTTCGCGCGGGGACCGTCCGAATAGGAGATGCGCTTGGTCACCTTCACCGTCTCGGTGTAGGGGTCGAATTCCGTCTCGCAGTAGGTGAAGCCGTTGATGCGGGAGATGATCATCGCGGCGTCCTTTCCGAGACCGTTCAAAATGACGCGGAGGGGGTTCTTTCTCACCTTGTTGGCGTTCATCGCAATGGAGATCGCGCCCTCGGCGGCGGCAAAACTCTCGTGCCCCGCGAGGAAGCAGAAGCATTCCGTATCCTCCGAGAGGAGCATTTTTCCGAGGTTGCCGTGTCCGCGCCCGACTTGACGGTTTTCCGCCACGGAGCCGGGGATGCAGAAGGACTGCAAGCCGATTCCGATCGCTTCCGCCGCGTCCGCCGCATGCGTGCAACCCTTCTTGATCGCGATCGCCGCGCCGACGGTGTATGCCCAGACCGCGTTTTCGAAGCAGATGGGCTGCGTGCCGCGCACGAGTTTGTCGCAGTCTACGCCCTTGGCGAGGCAGATATCCCTGCATTCCTCCACGGAGGAGATCCCGTATTCTTTGAGCGTTCTGTTGATCTTGTCGATTCTTCTTTCATATCCTTCGAACAAAGCCATGCCGCACCTCCTTATTCCTTGCGGGGGTCGATGTACTTCACCGCACCCTGTTCTTCGGTAAATCTGCCGTAGTGACCCATCGACTTTTCCCATGCCTCGTTGGGGGTGAGCCCCTTCTTGACAAAGTCGGTCATCTTGCCGAGGGAGACGAACTCATAGCCGCAGACTTCGTTGTTTTTGTCGAGCGCGAGACGGGTGACATAGCCCTCCGCCATTTCGAGATAGCGGACTCCCTTCGCGGCGGTGCCGTACATGGTACCCACCTGCGACCTCAGACCCTTGCCGAGATCCTCAAGTCCGGCGCCGATGACGAGCCCGTCGTCGGAGAACGCGGACTGCGTTCTGCCGTAGACGATCTGCAAGAAGAGTTCGCGCATCGCGGTGTTGATGGCGTCGCAGACGAGGTCGGTATTGAGCGCTTCCAAGATCGTCTTATGGGGCAGAATTTCTGCCGCCATCGCTGCGGAATGCGTCATGCCCGAGCAGCCGATCGTCTCAATGAGCGCCTCCTGGATGACGCCCCCCTTGACGTTGAGGGTGAGCTTGCAGGCGCCCTGCTGCGGCGCGCACCAGCCCACGCCGTGCGTGAAGCCGTTGATGTCGGTGATCTGCTTGGCGCACACCCATTTGCCCTCTTCGGGGATGGGTGCGGGGTCGTGACGGGGACCCTTTGCCACGCAACACATGTTTTCCACTTCGCGTGAGTATTGCATTTTATCCTCCATTTCTTCCGTTACGGAATTCTTTTCCCGAATATTTTAGCATAAAGCGAGCAAAATGACAAGAGTTTGAACGGAAAAATAAGATTTTTCTTGGCGCGAAGAGCAAGGCGGGCTCCCTTCGGGGCGTTCCCTTCTTCGGGGTTTCTCATAAAAATATTATAAAACATTGAATAAAAGGCAAACATCAGTGCAAAGTGAAATTATTTTCTGTGAAAAATGCGTAAAATTGCAGAATTCGGTTTCCGTTGGAACGAACGGTTGACAATTTCGGGCATCGGCATTATAATAGGTTGCGTAGGCGGGTGCGAGGATGACGATTCATTATCTGACTGCCGCGTTTGCCGCGATTCTCGTCGCGGAAGCGCTCATATTTGCGGAAATGAAGTTCTCCAAACGGCGGAGCGCGGTCTGTAAGGCGGCGTCCCTTGTCTTTGCCGTGCTCTTTCTGCTTGCCTATCTTTGGGATAACGACGCCATCTATTCCGTCCTCGACCTCGCCCCGATTCCCGGGGTGGAAACGGTGGGGACGGCGGGTGCGCTCATCCTCGTGTGGTTCACCGCGGCGGCGGGGATCTTTCTCTGCCTGCATCCCTTCTTCAAGAAGTCCTGTCCCTCGGCAGACCTCTTGCTGGTCTTTCCCGTGCTCGTGTTTGCGCTCGATGCGGTCTTTCTGAACGATTTCGTGGCGGCGCACACGGGGGCTGCGCTCGGCGCGGCGACGGCGAGGAGCGCGCTCCTTTCCGCAGAGGTCGGGTTCGGGCTCGGCTATTCCGTCTTTGCGCTCGTCAAAAACGTCGGAAGTCTGAAAGCGCACATAAGGAGCGCGGGCTGGATGGCGCTCGCGCTGGTCGGGATCCTCCTCTGCACGGCGCCCAACTTCACGCTCCAAGTGCTCTTCGACCCCAACCGGTATATCGCCGCGAAGGTCGAGGACCTCAATCTGTACCATCGGCTCTTCATCTATCCGGCGGCGGTCATTCCCATCGCCTTGTATCTGTTGCTCGGAAAGCGGGACCTTGTGACCAAGCGCTACGTACTTCTCTTCTATGCGCTGGCGGGGCTGTGGAATTTCATGAGCCTGCAAAAGTTCCCGTCCCTCATCGGTTTGGAGCACGTGGGGAATTTGCCCCTGCACCTGTGCAATACGGCGCTCTATGTCACGCCGCTCTGCCTCACCTTCAAGCTGAAACGGGTGTTCTATTTCACCTATTTCATCAACGTGTTCGGGGCGTTTCTCGCGCTCACCATCCCGAATTACAGCACGGAGGGATTGAGCGGCACCGTGCTCATGGCGTCCACCATGCACTTTTACCGCCCGCACTATCAGGCGTTTTTCATGCCGCTGCTCATCGTCGCGCTGGGAATCTTCGAACGTCCGCGCCTGAGGCAGTTCATCTGGTCGATGGTGGGGTTCCTGTTCTACTATGTGTTGATGCTCGTGCTCAACGGATGGTTCACGAATTACGATGCGGGTGTGGATTTCTTCTTCATCAACAGCGATTTCGTCGCGGACAAGCTCGGTTCGTGGGCGGAGCAGCTGCGCAATATCGTCGTGCAGTTCGAAATAGGCGGACTGACGTTCACCTACTACCCGCTCTACCAATCGCTCTATTTTCTCGTCTATTGTTTGCTCGCGCTCGCCATGTGGTTCCTCTACGAGATCGCCTTCCGCAGCGTTGCGGGATGGCGCGACTTGGCGGCGCGCAGAAAGAAAATTCGCATGGACAGGCTCGCCCTCGAGGTGAGCCGCGCGCAGGATGCGCAAGGAGGTGACACCATGAACGAAACCGAGACGCTCTCTATCCGCGGGTTCTCCAAGCGGTACGGCACGAGCGACGTGTACGCCGTCAAAGATGTGTGGCTCGACGTGAAGGGCGGGGAGATCTTCGGATTTTTGGGACCCAACGGCGCGGGGAAGTCCACCATCATCAAGAGCATCGTGGGCATCCAGCCGATCACGGAGGGGAGCATTCTCGTCTGCGGTCACGACGTGGAGCAGGAGAGCGTTGCATCCAAGCGCTGCATCGGGTTCGTGCCCGACCACTACGCCCTGTATGAGAAGCTCACGGCGCGCGAATATGTCAATTATATCGCCGACCTGTACAACGTTCCCAAGGAGGAGCGCGACGCGCGCATGGCGGAGTTCGTGGAGATCTTCGAGCTCAAAAAGGCGGTGGACGAGCCCATCTCCACCTATTCGCACGGCATGAAACAGAAGGTCGCCATCATGGCGGCGCTCATCCACGACCCCAAGGTCTGGATCTTGGACGAGCCGCTCACAGGGCTCGACCCCAACAGCATCTACCAGGTGAAGGAGTGTATGAAACGGCACGCAAAGGCGGGCAACGTCGTATTCTTTTCCAGTCACCTCATCGACATCGTCGAGCGCGTCTGCGACCGCATCGCCATCATCCGCAAGGGGCAGATCCAATGCGTGCGCGAGGTCGCTTCCATCGAGAACGAGACGACGCTCGAAGAGTTCTACATGAACGTCATCACGAAGGGAGACGTACAGGCTGTGCCCTATACGCAGTCCAAAAAGGTATAACATGACGAAGGCAACGCGCACAACCGAGGGACGGAGAGAGCGGGGAGAGCTTTTCAAGCTGTTTGTGCTGATTCGCATGCAGCTCAAAGCGCTCGTCGACCTTTCGTTTTTCCGCTCCAAGCGCAATTTTATCCTGCGGGCGGGAATCGCGCTCATTCTTTTCGCTGCGGCGACGGCGGCGTTTTATGCCGTGTTCTATGTGTGCTCGCTTTTGTCCATCTTCTCCTTCGGCGGAGGCATTCCCGACACGCTGATGACGCTGCTGTTCACCCTGATTCAGTTCATGAGCATCTGCTCGTGCACGGCGGGACTCGCGAAAACGCTGTACAAGGGAGGGGACAACGTCATTCTCCTCGTGTTGCCCGTGCAGCAGAACACCGTGTTCATCTCCAAGCTCGCGGTCTATTACATCTTCGAGCTCAAACGCAATTTTTCGCTCACCGTTCCCCTGTTTCTCGCCTACGGACTCATCGGCGGGGCGGTATGGTTCTACTATCCGTGGATGCTCTTCTGCTTCCTCTTCGTGAGCATGCTCCCCGTCGCGATCGGGGCGCTCCTCTCCATTCCCGCGCTGTACATCCCCAAGCTGATCTCCCGCATCCGTCCCGTGAAGTACGTCCTTCTCGTGCTCGGCGCGGGGGCGATCATCGCGCTCGCGTTCTGGCTCGTCAGTCTCATCCCGGAGAACATCAACATTTTGGGACAATGGGGGAGCATTTCGCAGGGACTGCGCGATTTCCTCAACGGATTTGCGCTTTACCTCTCCCCGTGGCACTATCTCGACCTCATGATGGTGGGCGGAACGCTCGCCATCTCGCGCAATCCCGTCACGACGACTTCGCTCATCTCCTTAGCCGTGCTCGTCGCGGTGCTTGCGGCGCTGATCGCGGCATCGTTCTTCACGTCCCGCGTGCTCTTCCTCAAACTGACGGCGCGGGCGGGGGAGGGCGGAACTTCGCACGCCAAAGTGCGCCCGAACAGGGTGCGCAGAAAGGGTTGGAGCATGATCTCGGAGGAACTTCTGCGCAGCGCGCGCAGCGGCAAAGCGCTTTGGAAGAACTTCCTCGAATTTTTCTTTCCCGCCTTTCTGCTGTTCGCGCTCAATCGCATCTATGCGTCCATGAACACCAGCCTGACGGGGCAGACCATGACCTCGGCGTTCAACGTGCTCGTGCTGCTCGTGACCGTGCTCTCGTCCAACGCCTATCTCGCGCATATTTACAGCCGTGACGGCGCGGCGCGCAACCTCTTAAAGACGCGCCCCGTCGACTTCCGCCGCTTGCTTGCGTCCCGCCTCGTGCTGCGCATCGCGGTGTCCACGCTGTCGATCGCGACGGCGGTCGTCCTCTACGGCGTCGTCGAACATGCGGGAGCGGGCAGGGCGGTCGCCTTCTTGCTGATGGCGGTGTTCGTCAATGCCGCACATATCTTTTGGTGCGCCGAGCTCGACGTCATGAACCCCGAGAGCGAATCGTCGGGCGCGAACAGTGCGAAGGCGACCGTCATCGGCGTAGTCCTTTCGGCGCTCTTCGCCGCGGGATATTATCTGATTTCCAACAGCGGGCAGACGTACGCATTCATCGTTCTGGCATGCGTCGCGGGCGCCTTCTGCGCGCTGCGGGCGTTCCTGTACTTCGAGCGCGTCCGCGTCTATTTCCTTGAAAAGTAGGAGGGGGCATGAAAAAGAGCACCGTTCTCATCGTTCTCGTCACGTTTGCGCTCTCCGTCGTCATCGTCGGCATCTTCGGCATGCGCATGATGTCCTACAACACGCGGATCTATGTCGAGACGATCGTCCCGACGCGGGTATATCTCAACACGGGGGATACCGTGGAGATCAAGCCGCGGGAGGCGGACACCGAATATGAGGTGTGGATAAACGACTATACCGAGGGGCTGACGCTGCGGATGGATTACAGCCTCGAACCCGCCGACGCGACCGAAAACGACATCCTCGCACAGATCACGAGCAAGGTGGACGAAAACGACCCCGTTGCGCGGCTCGACGGGCTGACGCTGCACATTCTGCGCGTAAACGCGGGAAAGAGCGTGACCGTGCGCGTCAACTACCGCGCCACCGACGGCGGCGGCGCCAACATCACGGTGTATTTCTACATCCGCAATCAACAAAAATAGACGATCACCGGACGTTTGCGGCATGCGGCGGACGGAAATATGAAAAAAATCGGAGGTAAGAGAACATGAAAATGAAACGCAGTTTAGTCACGATGCTGGCGGCGGTCATGGGACTTTCCGTGGCGCTCGCCGGCTGCGCACCCGATTCTTCGGGCGGAACCAAGACGGTGGACTCCGTCAAGATCGTAGCGACCAAGACGGAATATGTCGTCGGCGATACCGTCAACTATGCCGACTTCAAACTCACCGTGACCTATTCGGACAACACGACCAAGACCGACCTCGACCTCACGAGCGAGGGCGTCACCCACACCGAGATCAGCACGGCTGCGGCGGGCGAATTCGACCTCACCGCGACCTATGAGAAGAAGTCGGATACGATCAAAGTGACCGTCGCCGAACCGGCGGAGGACGCGGGTATCCTCTCGAGTTTCGAACTGCCGCAGGCATACACCCTCGTCCAAAAGACGAACGACCCCGCCGGCACGCAGAGCACCGACCGCGCCACCTTTATGAAGGCGATCTCCTACGAGGTAGGGGATGACAACGGCTTCATCTTCGAGCCGCAGGCGATGGCGCTCGACTTCGACACGCAGACCTCGACGCCCATCACCAACGTCAAAACGGAGTTCGAACTCTTCGTCAAGGGCGACAACGGCAGCTATCCCGCGGCGGCGGAGAAGTCTCCCGAGACCTACGTCACCAAAAAGGCGGACGCAGACAACCCGCACGACAACAATACGTACTACTTCACCGAAGCCGCGGTCGGCAAGACGTTCAAGCTCGTCATCACGCCCTCCGAGGACTATGAGCTCACCATGGACGACGAGCCCTCCGTCACGGTCGAATTCACCGTGGTGGACGGCTACAACGTCTACGACCAGCTCGGGCTCTCCGTGTTCGACAACCTCAACGTCAAGCACTGGGCGGCGATCAAGACGGCGGCGGGCACCCTCCCCTGGGACCTCAAACCCCTCGCCGAGTACAATGCGGTCGCGGCGGTCGTGCTCCATGCCAACATCAACATCGACCCCGACGAGCTCCCCGACTATTACTTCTGGGACAAGGACCGCGTGGTGCCGGGAACGTACCAGGTGAGCGGGCAATCGCAGTCCGTGGAGATCGGCAACCAAGGCTATGACGCTGCCTATGGCATTCTGAATGTGGAGAGCGACAAGAAGCTTGATGAGAACGATGAGCCGATCTTCGGCTATGCGGAGAAGCTCAACGGGTCGCTGCGCGACTGGTCTCCCGCCGCCGAGAACAACATGAACTTCGACAGCGCGGTCGAAGGCGACCAAAAAGAAGCGTATAACACGTCCAGTATCAACATGCAGAAGGCGATCTACTGCTCCACGGGCACGAACATCTCGGGCAACGGCATGACGATCTCCTACACGACCGAGGGCAAAAAGCACAAGCTCTACGAGGTGCTCTCCAACGGAAGGACGGCTTGGGAAAAGGCTCCCGTCGGACACTGGGCGCTCTTCAAATATGAAATTTACGACGGGCTCTCCCTCGGCGACATCAAGGCAGATGACGGGCAGACCCCGCTCTATGCCGAGATCAACGACAATACGCCGACCGTCAAGAACGTCAACATCAAGGGCAACATGCCCCGTCTTGCCGAGACGGAGGGCGATCCCGCCCAGCTCATGGGCTTCAACACCCGCGTCGACAACCTCACGCTCGAAAACGTCAACGCTTCGCAGCTCTACGTCGTCTTGATGAACGATAAAGTGGGTGTGATCGGCTCGAATGCGGACTTTACCGACTGCAAGTTCTTCGACGTCTACTCCAACATGACCTACTCTTGGAGATCGCTCTACCACGTCAACAACTGTATCATGCGCGACGCGGGCGGTCCCATCTTCATCCTCTGCGACAGCGACCGTGAGGGTGCCTGCAACGACGAGGACGGTCCCCGTCTCTATGTGGACGACAAGTCGGTGCTTGTCTCCGACGCGTCCGGGAGCGAGCCTTGGTATGACCTGAATAACGCGAAGCTGCTCTTTACGCAGTTGAAAAATACCGGCGACAATCAGGACGGTACGTACGGGATTCTGAAAGCTATCCACAAGGGCACCCAGCGCGAGCCCATGCACAAGGACAGCAAAGGCACGGAGCTCTTCAACGTCATCGCGGTCCTTATCCCCGAACCCGACAATTTGATGGGGCGCAGCGCGAACGATCCCAAACTGTATCCGAGCGGAATCATCCGCCGCGGCACGGAGGGGAACTATACCGACGACTATTCGCCGAGTTACAGACCCGCTGCGGGCGGAATCTTGAGCTTTTTGTCCGGCACGACCCCCGACACCATCTACGAATCGAATGCGCCGATGTTTATCTCCGGCACGGAAAAGGCAATCTATATTGCAAATAACTCCTTCCCGTTCCTCTATGCGACTCAAGAGAATATCACGAGTACGACGGGCAGCACCGTCGACTTCAAGACCCGCGGAACCGATTGGCTGTTCATCACGATGCGCGCGACCGTGAACGATGCCCGCTTTGGAATCCTCCTCGGCAACGTAACGGATTACACCGCGCCGTAACCTTTTGCTTTTGTTGCGCGCCGCCCGAAAGGCGGCGCGCATTTTGCTCCCGCGGGCAAAAGACGGCATTTTCGACAAAAAAATTCGCAAAAAAACAAAAATTTTGCAAATCCGATGCCGAAAATCGTTGACAATCGTCTTGACATCATGTATTATTAAAAGGCTGCGCAAATATGCGCGCGGTATTTTACCGTGCGTTCCGCACGTATTGGGTTGAGGCGGGAAGTTACTGAAAAGCGAGGTGAAAAGCCCCTCGGCAGATAATTTCCGCTGACAAATGTGGGACATGGATTCCCGCGACGAACCGAGGCTTTTGCGAAAAACACCGCAAAACGAGTGTTTTTTTGATGAGACCGCCTCGATACGCACGGATGCGTTGTAAAAACAAGTTCGGAAAAGGAGAAAAAAATGGCAAGTCAGAAAATCAGAATCAAACTCTCGGCGTACGACCACGAACTCGTGGACGAGGCGGCAAAGCGCATCGTCGAGACCATGCAGAAGGGCGGCGCGAAGATCTCGGGTCCCATCCCGCTTCCCACGGAGCGCGAAGTCGTCACGATCTTGCGCAGTCCCCATAAAGATAAGGATTCGCGCGAGCAGTTCGAGCTGCGCACCTACAAGCGCATCATCGACATCTATTCCCCCAACGCGAAACTGCTCGACAGCATCCACCTGCCCGCCGGCGTGGATATCAAAGTCAAACTGTAAGAATTTGAAATACTGACGGAGTCGGTATTCGCAAATAAAAATCATAAGGAGTGAACTTTATCTATGAGTAAAGCAATCATCGGCCGCAAGGTGGGTATGACCCAGATCTTTGCGGAGGACGGGAAGGTCATTCCCGTCACGGTCGTGGAGGCAGGTCCCTGCACCGTCGTTCAGGTCAAGACGGTCGAGAGCGACGGCTACTGCGCCTTGAAGCTCGGGTTCCTTCCCGCAGATGAGAAATCGCTGAACAAGCCAGACCTCGGGCAGTTCAAAAAAGCGGGCGTCTCTCCCTGCAAGGTGCTCAAAGAAGTGCGGTTCGAGACCGTGGAAGGGTACAGCGTGAAGGACGTCGTCAAAGCGGACGTCTTTGCGGCAGGCGACAGAGTGGATGTCGCGGGCGTGACGAAGGGTCACGGCTACACGGGCGTCATCAAGCGCTGGAACCAGCACCGCCTCAAAGAGACGCACGGCGTCGGTCCCGTCCACCGCGAGCCCGGTTCCATGGGCGCGAATTCCAGCCCGTCCCGCGTGTTCAAGCATAAGAACCTCGCCGGTCAGTACGGTGTCGAGAACGTCACCGTCCGGAACCTCGAAGTCGTGCGTGTGGACGTCGCAAGGAACGCCATCCTCGTCAAAGGTGCGATTCCCGGTCCCCGCGGCAGCATCGTCACATTGAGAACGAGCGTGAAGAAAGCGTAAGGAGCAAGACAATGGCAAACGTGAAAGTATATAATATGAAAGGCGAAGAAGTCGGCACGATGCAACTGTCCGACGACCTCTTCGGCGCGGAGTACAACGAACCGCTCATCCATCAGGCGGTCGTCACCTACCTTGCCAACCAACGTCAGGGGACGAAGTCGACGCTGACGAGAACGGAAGTCCGCGGCGGCGGCGCAAAGCCGTGGCGCCAGAAGGGCACGGGCAGAGCGCGTCAGGGGTCGACCCGCGCGCCGCAGTGGACGAAGGGCGGCGTCGTGTTTGCTCCCAAGAGCCGCGATTTCTCCAAGAAGATGAACACTTCCGCCCGTCAGGGCGCCCTGTTCTCGGCGCTCTCCAAAAAGGTCGCGGACGGGGAGTTCTTCGTCGTGGACGAGCTCAAAGTCACCGCTCCCAAGACGAAGGAAATGGAGGCGTTCCGCAAGGCGTTCAAGTTTGACAAGAGCACCGTCGTCGTCATGGACGAACCCGATGTCGATGTCATTCTCGCCGCGCGCAACCTGCCCACCCTCACCACGATCTCCGTTTCCGAGATCAACACCTACGAGATCGTCAAGAATGCGGTGGTCGTGTTCACGAAGGGCTCGGTGAAGAAATTCGAGGAGGTCTATTTAGGATGAACGAAGACATCATTTTGAAGCCCGTCCTCACCGAGAAGGCAACGGACGGCATCGCGGACAAGAGATATACGTTCACCGTCAAGAAAACGGCGAACAAGACGCAGATCAAGATCGCCGTGGAGAAGATGTTCGGCGTCAAGGTCAAGAGCGTCAACACGGTGACCCAACGCGGCAAGCTCAAGAGAATGGGCAGGAACGAAGGCTATACGCCGACCACGAAGAAGGCGATCGTCACGCTCACCCCCGAGAGCAAGGCTATCGAATTTTTCAGCGCGTTGCAATAACGGAGGCTTAACATGGCAGTCAAGAGATATAAACCGACTTCCGCCGCGCGCCGCCTGATGACGGTGCCCCAGTACGGCGAAATTTCCAAGGCAAAGCCCGAGCGCGCGCTCCTCGAGGATCAGCGCAAGTCGGGCGGCAGAAACAACGCGGGACGCATCACCGTGCGCCACATCGGCGGCGGCAACAGGAGAAAGTACCGCGTCATCGACTTCAAGCGCAACCGCGACGGGATTCCCGCCACCGTGAAGTCCATCCAATACGACCCCAACCGCAGCGCCAACATCGCGCTCCTCGCCTATGCGGACGGCGTAAAGAGGTACATCCTCGCTCCCGTCGGGCTCAACGTCGGCGACAAAGTCATGAGCGGTCCCGGTGCGGATATCAAGGTCGGCAATTCCCTTCCTCTTTCCGATATCCCCGTCGGCACGATGATTCACAACATCGAGCTCAAACCCGGCCGCGGCGGACAGGTCGCAAGGTCGGCGGGCATCGCAGCCCAGCTGATGGCGAAGGAAGGCGCTTATGCGACGGTGAGGATGCCCTCGGGCGAAATGCGCCTCATCTCCGTCGTTTGCCGCGCGACCGTCGGTCAGGTCGGCAACGTCGAGCATGAGATCATCCGCGTCGGCAAAGCGGGAAAGACCCGTCATCTCGGCATCCGTCCCACGGTGCGCGGCTCGGTCATGAACCCCAACGACCACCCGCACGGCGGCGGCGAGGGCAAGAGCCCCGTCGGGCATGCCGGTCCCGAGACGCCTTGGGGCAAGCCCGCGCTCGGCTATAAGACGAGAAAGAAGAAGAATCCGACGAGCAAGTTCATCTTGAAGCGGGTCAACTGATAGGAGGGAAAGAATATGTCGAGAAGTATCAAGAAAGGACCCTATGTAGAGGCGAAACTGCTCGCCCGCATCGAGGCGATGAACGAGGCGAACGAGAAGAAAGTCTTAAAGACCTGGTCCCGCGCGTCCACGATCTTTCCCCAGATGGTCGGTCATACGATCGCCGTATACGACGGCAGAAAGCACGTGCCCGTCTACATCACCGAGGATATGGTGGGCTGCAAGCTCGGCGAGTTCGCTCCCACGAGAACGTTCAGAGGACACACGGCGAAATCCACGGTGCCCGGGAAATAAGGAGAAGTCTTATGGCAAGTAATATGAAGAAAAAGACCGAGAGAGTAGAGGCGAAGAGAGAGAAACGCCCCTACGCGGTCGCAAAATATATCAGAGTTTCTCCCTACAAGGTGAGGACGGTGCTCGACCTTATCCGCGGCAAGTCCGTCAAGGAAGCGCTGGCGATCCTCTCCACCGTCACGAACGGCGGCGCGGAGCCCACAAAGAAGGTGCTTTTGAGCGCTGTCGCGAACGCGGAGCACAACCGCGGCCTCGACAGGAACGACCTTTTCGTGGCGGCTTGTTTCGCGGACGGCGGCACGCATCTCAAACGCATGCAGCCCGTATCCAAGGGCAGAGGGCATGCGATCCTCAAAAGAACGAGTCACATCACCGTCATTCTTGACGTGAAGAAAGCGGAGGGAGAACTGTAATGGGTCAGAAAGTAAATCCTCATGGTTTGAGAGTGGGCATCAATAAGAGCTGGGATACGCAGTGGTACGCCGACAAGAAGGAGTTCGCGCAGTATCTCAAAGAGGACCACACCATCCGCTCTTTCCTCAAAAAGAAGTATTACGCGGCGGCGGTATCGCGCATTCTCATCGAGCGTGCGGCGGGCAAGATCGTCGTGACCATCCACACGGGCAGACCGGGCGTGCTCATCGGCAAAGCGGGCGCGGAGATCGAGGTCATCAAGAAGGATCTCGCCAAGCTCGCCAAGGGCAAGCAGGTCATCATCAACGTCATCGAAGTGAGAAAGCCGGACGCGGACGCACAGCTCGTCGCCGAGAGCGTCGCCGCCCAGCTTGAAAAGCGCACCTCGTTCCGCCGCGCCATGAAGCAGGCGATCGGCAAGACGATGCGCGCGGGCGTGAAGGGCGTCAAGATGCAGGTCTCGGGCCGTCTCGACGGCAGGGAGATCGCGGGTACGGAGCACTACAACGAGGGCTCCATTCCCCTGCAAACGCTGCGCGCCGACATCGACTACGGCTTTGCGGAAGCACACACGACCTTCGGCATGATCGGCGTCAAGTGCTGGATCTACAAGGGCGATGTCCTCAAAGGCGCGAAGAAGCCGGAAGGAGGCAGATAATGTTAATCCCCAAGAGAGTGAAAAGAAGAAAGCAGCACCGCGGCAATCTGAAAGGCGCTGCGCATAAGGGAAATATCGTCGCTTACGGCGAATACGGTCTTGTCGCCGAGGAAGCGGGCTGGATCAAGTCCAACCAGATCGAGGCTGCGCGTATCGCGATGACGCGTTTCATCAAGCGCGGCGGCAAAGTCTGGATCGATATCTTCCCCCACAAGCCCATCACGCGTCACCCCGCCGAAGCCCGTATGGGTTCGGGCAAGGGCTCCGTGGAATTCTGGGTCGCCGTGGTCAAGCCCGGCAGAGTGCTGTTTGAGATGGCGGAAGTGCCCGAGGAAGTCGCGAGAGAGGCAATGCGTCTCGCCGCGCATAAACTTCCCATCAAGTGCAGGTTCGTCAAGAAGGAAGCGGCCGTTCCCGCCGCTACGGAGGCTGCGCCCGCAGGGGACGCCTCCCAAAATACTCGTATAGGCGGTGATGTCTGATGAAAGGAAACGAATTCCATACGATGTCCGACGTCGAGCTCACAAAGAAATTGCAAGATCTCAAAAGCGAGCTCTTCAATCTCCGCTTCCGCCATGCGAGCGGGCAGCTCGAAAATCCCGTATCCATCCGCATCTGCAAGCGGGATATCGCGAGAGTGAACACCGAACTGCGCGCGCGCCAAGGGAAGGCATAAGGAGGCAGGAACATGGAAAGAAATCTGAGAAAAGAGAGAGTCGGGGTCGTTGTCTCCGACAAAATGGATAAGACGGTCGTCGTCGCGGTGACGGATAAGCGCAAGCACCCCGTCTATAAAAAGACGATCACCCGCACCAAGAAGTTCAAAGCGCACGACGAAAACAACGAATGCGGCGTGGGGGACAAGGTCCTCATCGTGGAGACGAGAAAGCTGTCCAAGGACAAGAATTGGCGCGTCGCGGCGATCGTCGAGAAGGCGAAGTAAGGGGAGGAAGCAGACATGATTCAACCTCAAACAAGATTGAAAGTGGCAGACAACTCGGGTGCAAAGGAGATCATGTGCATCCGTGTTTTGGGCGGCAGTTTCAGGCGTTGCGGCAACATCGGGGACGTTATCGTCGCCTCCGTCAAGACCGCGAACCCCGGCGGCGCCGTCAAGAAGGGCGACGTTGTGAAAGCGGTCATCGTGAGGACGGCAAAGGGCATCCGCAGGTCGGACGGCACATATATCCGTTTCGACGACAATGCCGCCGTGATCATCGACGCGCAGAAGCAACCCAAAGGAACGCGTATCTTTGGACCCATCGCGAGAGAACTTCGTGAGAAGGACTACATGAGAATCATCTCTCTCGCGCCCGAGGTACTGTAAGGAGGTCCGGACGTGAAAGTTAAAGTAAACGATACCGTGCTCGTCATCACGGGCAAATATAAGGGCAAGCGGGGCAAGGTCTTAAAGACGGTCCCCACCCGCCATGCCGTCATCGTCGAGGGCGTGAACATCGTGCACAAGCACGAGAAGGCGAGAAAGGCAAACGAAACGAGCCGAATCGTCACCGAGGAGTCGCCCATCGACGTCTCCAACGTGGAGGTCGTGTGCGACAAGTGCGGCAAGCCTACGAAGGTGGGTCACGCATTCGTGGACGGCAAGAAAGTCCGCGTCTGCAAGAAGTGCGGCGCGGGGCTCGACAAGGCGTATGCCAAGAAAGCGAAGGGCGCCAAACCCGCGGAGGTCGCGGAAGAGGCTCCCAAGAAGCGCACGAGAAAGCGCAGCCAAAAGGCGGACGACGCCCCTAAGACAGAGGAATAACGGGAGGTAAAAGGCAATGGCAAAGAAAAACGAAACGAAAGCCGCACCCGCTCCCGCGACGCCCGTGGAACCGAGCCGGGTGAAGGTGCTCTACGAGACCGAGGTCGTGCCCTATCTCATGAAGAAATTCGGCTACACTTCGATCATGCAGGTGCCCAAGCTCGAAAAGATCGTCATCAACACCGGTCTCGGCGACATCAAGGACAACCAGAAGTCGATGCAGACGGTGGAAAAAGAGCTCGCCCAGATCACGGGTCAAAAGCCCATTTATCGCAAGGCGACCAAGTCCGTCGCAAACTTCAAACTTCGCGAAGGGATGAACATCGGGCTCAAAGTGACGCTGCGCGGCAGAAGGATGTACGACTTTTACGACAAGCTCGTGTCCATCGCGCTTCCGCGCGTGCGGGATTTCCGCGGCGTGTCCGATAAGTCTTTCGACGGCAGAGGCAACTATGCCCTCGGGCTCAAAGAACAGCTCATCTTCCCCGAGATCACCTATGACCAGGTGGAGAAGATCAGGGGGATGGACGTCGCCATCGTCACGACGGCGCGCACCGATGAAGAGGCGAGAGAGCTTTTGAAGGCGCTCGGCATGCCCTTCAAGAAGTAAGGAGAGACGACATGGCAAAGAAATCAATGATCAACAAGCAGCAGAGGAAGCCGAAATTTTCGACCAGAGCATACACGCGCTGTTCGATCTGCGGCAGACCCCACGCAGTACTCCGCAAATACGGGATTTGCCGTATTTGCTTCCGTGAACTTGCCTACAAGGGGCAGATTCCCGGCGTGAAGAAGGCGAGCTGGTAAGGAGGTATCAACATGACAGATCCCATTGCAGATATGCTCACGAGAATCAGAAACGCGCTCACGGTGAAGAAGGAGAAGGTGGAGATTCCCGCTTCGAATATGAAAAAGGCGATCGCGAACATTCTTCTTGACGAAGGATACGTCGAAGGCGTCGAGCTGGCGGAAGGCGAACACGAGGGCAAGATCGTCCTCACGCTCAAATACACCAAAGAAGGCAGGTCGGTCATCGGCGGTCTCCGCAGGGTGTCCAAGCCGGGTCTGCGCACGTACAGCGGCGCAAAGACCATGCCCAAAGTTTTGGGCGGCTACGGCATCGCCATCGTCTCCACGAACAGAGGAATCATGACGGATAAGCAGGCAAAGGCTCAGAACGTGGGCGGCGAAGTGCTCTGCTACGTCTGGTAAGGAGGGAATTATGTCGAGAATCGGTAAAAAGGTCATCGAAGTTCCCGCAGGCGTCGACGTCACGTTCGACGGCGGCGTCGTCACCGTCAAGGGTCCCAAGGGCACGCTCACGCGCAAGATCGTCGGCAATCTCGACGTCAGGCACGAGGGTGCCGCGGTGCACGTCGTTGCTTTGGACGACGCGCGCGACACCAATGCCCGCCACGGTCTGTACCGGGCGCTCATCGCCGATATGGTCAAGGGCGTTTCCGAAGGCTTTGTCCGCGGACTGGAAATCAAGGGCGTCGGCTGGAAGGGGCAGATGCAGGGCACGAAACTCGTGCTCAGCGTCGGATTTTCCCATCCCGTCGAATTCGTACCGCCCGAAGGCATCAAACTCGAATGTCCCACCCCCACGGAGATCACCGTCACGGGAATCGACAAGATTCTCGTCGGGCAGGTCGCCGCAGACCTTCGTGCGATCCGCACGCCGGAGCCCTACCACGGCTACGGCATCCGCTATAAGGGCGAGCATGTCGAGCACAAGGAAGGCAAGACCTCGGGTAAGGGCAAGAAGTAAAGGAGCGTGAAGTATGATAACAAGAATCGATAAAAATGCGGTGAGACAGCGCCGCCATGCACGCGTCCGTAAGCTCATCTCGGGAACTTTCGACCGTCCCCGCCTCAGCGTTTACAGAAGCACGAAAAATATTTACGTGCAGTTCATCGACGACGTGAACGGCGTGACGCTCGCTTCCTGCTCCACGCTCGAAGCGGCGGTCAAGAGCGAAGTTGCGGGCAAGACCAAGAAAGAAGCGGCAAAGATCGTCGGCAAAATCGCCGCCGAGCGCGCCAAGGCAAAGGGCATCGAGACCGTCGTGTTCGACAGAGGCGGCTACAACTATACCGGGCGAATCCAATCGCTTGCGGACGGCGCACGTGAAGCCGGACTTCAATTCTGACAGGAGTAGGGTATGGCAAGAGAAAACAGACCTCAGAGAAGGCAGGAAGAAAACGACGGCCTCATCAAGAAGCTCATCGAGATCAACCGCGTATCCAAGACGGTAAAGGGCGGCAAGAACATGCGTTTTGCGGCTCTCGTCGTTGTGGGCGACGGCAACGGTCATGTGGGCTACGGCACGGGCAAGAGCAAGGAAGTCCCCGAAGCCA
This sequence comes from uncultured Clostridia bacterium, assembly GCA_947625385.1. GTDB lineage: Bacteria > Bacillota > Clostridia > Christensenellales > Borkfalkiaceae > Gallimonas. Next base: position 62,230 of record CANQOB010000002.1, on the reverse strand, counting down.
TCGAGAAGGCGACGCAGGCGGCGAAGAAGAACATGATTCCCGTCGCGATCGTGGACACGACGATTCCCCATGAAGTGCTCGGGAAGTTCGGCAAGGGCGCGGTGCTCATGCTCCCGGCTGCCGAAGGTACGGGCGTCATTGCGGGCGGTCCCGTCCGTGCGGTCATGGAAGCCGCCGGCATCAAGAACATCAGAACGAAATCGCACGGTACCCAAAATCCCGGCAACTGCGTGAAAGCGACGGTCGCGGGTCTTGCGGAACTGAAAACGGCGGAGCAGATCGCCGCTCTTCGCGGAAAGACCGTGGAAGAGATCGTGGGCTAAGGAGGTTCATCATGGTAAAAGTGACGCTTGTCAAGAGTCCCATCGGTGAAGTCAAGGCGGTCAAGGAGACCGTCGCCGCGCTCGGTCTCAAAAAGATTCGTTCCTTTAATACTTTCGAAGCGATGAACCCTGCGCTTGCGGGGCAGCTGAAAAAGGTCGCCCATCTCGTCAAAGTGGAGGAGAATTAAGCGATGAGAATTGATACGTTATCTCCCGCAGAGGGAGCAAGGACATCCCGGAAGCGTCTCGGGCGGGGCATCGGCTCCGGTCTCGGCAAGACGAGCGGCAAGGGACATAAAGGTCAGTGGGCGCGTTCGGGCGGCGGTGTAAGACCGGGCTTCGAAGGCGGTCAGATGCCGCTTGCGCGCCGCGTTCCCAAGCGCGGATTCCACAACAAATGGAGGAGAGAGTTCGTCATCGTCAACCTCTCCAACCTCGCGGATCTTCCCGCGGGGACGGTTGTCGACTACGATTTCGTGCTCGACAACGGGCTTGCAAAGGAAGTCAAACACAACCTCGGGCTCAAAGTGCTCGGCGGCGGGGAACTGAAAGTCGCGCTCACGGTGAAGGCTGCCAAGTTTTCCGAATCCGCCAAATCCGCCATTGAAGCTGCCGGCGGTACGGCGGTCGTCGAATGAGCTCCGCCTGCAAGCGGCATCGCTTGAAAGGAGTGAATCATGTTTGAAACAATCAAAAACGCCCTTCGGAACAAGGACATCAGGAAAAAGCTGCTGTTTACGCTGTTCATCCTGTTTATTTTCCGTCTCGGGTGCTATATTCCCGTTCCCGGTTTGAACATCACGTCTTTCCAGGACGTGGTGAACCAGAACGACTTCCTGCAACTCATGAGCGGCATCACGGGAAACGCGCTTGCCAACGGCACGCTGTTCGCCCTCGGAATCGGACCGTACATCAACGCGTCCATTATCATCCAACTGCTCACGGTCGGCATTCCCTACCTCGAACGCCTCTCCAAACAGGGCGAAGAGGGAAGGAAAAAGATCACGTTCTACACGAGAATCCTCACGATCGTGCTCGCAGTCGTGCAGTCCGTCGGCATCATCGTCAATTTCGCGAATTCGAGCGGCTCTATCAACACCGGTCTCTTCTTCGGCAGCGTGTGGTTTGCGGGCATCTTCATGACGGTCGTCTACACGGCGGGCGCGATGCTCGTCATGTGGCTGGGTGAGCGCATCACCGATTACGGCATCGGCAACGGTATCTCGATGATCATCTTCATCGGTATCATCTCGACGGGCGGTCTCTCCATTCTGACCGAACTCGAAGGGCTTGCCACCGCCGAGTATGCGCAGCATCTTCTCTCGCTCGGCATCTTCATCGTGCTCACGGTCATCCTCTTCTTCTGCATCGTCTATGTCGACCTTGCAGAGCGCAGAATCCCCGTGCAGTACGCCAAACAGGTGCGCGGCACCAAGATGTACGGCGGACAGAGTTCCGTCATCCCCATGAAGATCACGGGAAGCGGCGTCATGCCTCTCATCTTCGCATTCGCGATCTTGTCTTTCCCGTCCATGATCATCAGCCTCTTCGTTCCGGAGTCCAACCCCGCGCATCAAGGTCTTGCAGAGTGGTTCTCCGGTTCCTCGCAGTTCTGGTACGGCAGAGTCATCTATTCCGTCGCCCTGTGCCTGCTCATCTTCGCATTCGCATTCTTCTATGCGCAGATCGAGTTCAACCCGGACGACGTCGCCAAGCAGATACAGAGCAACGGCGGGTTCATCCAGGGTATCAGACCCGGGAAACCGACGGCGCAGTACCTGCGCAAGATCAACAAGAGAATCACGCTCTTCGGCGCGATCTTCCTGACTCTCGTCGCATTCATCCCCTCCGTGGCGTTCAGCTGGACGGGCAGCCAAAGCCTCGTCAACGTGTTCTCCACCACGGGTATCCTCATCATCGTCTCGGTTGCGCTTGAATTCGATAAGCAATTACAATCGCAGATCATGATGAAAACTTATAAAGGTTTCCTGAAATAAGTCTTTCGCGCGATTTCTTTTGCTTACGCAAAACAAATACGCGCGAGCGAATGAGCATTTGCGGCTCAAAAAGCCGCGCGTTCCTTGTCTTGCTCGTCTCTACGCAGTTTAACGGAAATCGTTAAGGCGGAAATGTATCTGCCGTTCCCGCAGGGAAAAAAGAGGTTATCTATGAATTTGATCCTTCTCGGCGCTCCCGGCGCAGGTAAGGGCACACAGGCGACGAAGATCGCCGAGCGGTACGGGCTCGTCCACATCTCCACGGGAGATATCTTCCGCGCGAATATCAAGAACGGGACGCCCATCGGCAAACTCGCGAAATCCTATATCGACAAAGGCGAGCTCGTTCCCGACGAAGTGACGTGCGACATCGTCAAAGATCGGCTGACGTGGGAGGATTGCCGCAACGGCTATCTTCTCGACGGCTTCCCCCGCAATCTGTTTCAGGCGGAGACGCTCGACACGTTCGCGACGATCGACGGCGTCGTCAACATCAACATCGACCAAGCGCTCCTTCTCGACCGTCTCTGCGGCAGAAGAGTCTGCAAGGACTGCGGCGAGAGCTATCATGTTTCCACCCTGCGCGGCGCAACGGTATGCGCCCGCTGCGGCGGCGAACTGTATCAGCGCAAGGACGACAATCCCGAGACGGTCGCTGCGCGGCTCGAAGTGTACAACGCGCAGACGGCGCCTCTCATCGAATACTATACGAAAAAGGGCATCATTCTCAACGTCACGGGCACCGAAGCTCCCGCCGAAGTGCTGTTCGAGGACGTGAAGAAATTGCTCGACGGTCTCCGCTGATATGCTATCCGTCAAGAGCGAACGTGAAATCGAACTCATGCGCGAACCCTGCGCCATCGTCCGCGATTGCCTCGCCTTTGTGGGTGAACGCATCGGTGCGGGCATGACGACCAAGGAAGTGGACGCGCTTGTCGAGAACTTCATCCGTGCGAGCGGCGCGGAACCGAGCTGTTTGGGCTATTGCGGATATCCCGCATCCGCCTGCGTCTCCGTCAACGAGGTCGTGGTGCACGGCATTCCCGACGGTTACGTCCTCCGCGAAGGGGATATCGTCAGCGTGGACCTCTGCGCCTACAAGAACGGCTTTCACGGCGACGGCGCGCGGACGTTCCGCATCGGGCAAGTCAGCGCCGAAAAAGACAAGCTCGTGCGCGTGACGGAGGAATGCTTTTTCAAAGGTATCGAAGGTCTGCAAGCGGGTTCGCCCCTCTATGACATCGGATACCGCGTCCAAAAACATGCGGAATCGAACGGGTTCTCCGTCGTGCGCGCATACACCGGACACGGCATCGGCAAGGAAATGCACGAGGACCCGTCCGTTCCCAACTATGGGCGGAGAGGCACGGGCATCCGCCTTCCTGCGGGCGCAGTCATCTGTATCGAACCGATGATCGCGGCGGGCACATGGCGCGTCGGCGTTTTAGGGGACGGATGGACGGCAGTCACACTTGACAAACGCCCTGCGGCGCACTACGAAAACACCGTAGTCATCCGCGAGGACGGCGTAGAGATCCTGACTTTATAGGAGGAAACAATGTCGAAAGACGATGTCATCGAAACGGAGGGCAGGGTCATCGAAGCGCTCCCCAACGCCATGTTCAAGGTACGGCTGTCCAACGGACACGTCATCACCGCATATATTTCGGGGAAGCTCCGCATGAACTATATCCGGATCATCGAGGGGGACGCGGTGAAACTCGAAATGAGTCCGTACGATCTGACCAAGGGACGCATCACTTGGAGAAGCAAGAATTAGTTTCGGCGAAAAGCTTTCCTACGGAAATCTTTTCGTCGAGCGAATAGGCTTTACTGCCTTCATAAGCTCGTTGCGATTATTCGTTTCATCGGACAGTAAGCCGAAAGGGTTCGGCAACTTGTGTCGCCCACGGCGGAAATGAATTCCGCCTAAGGCAAAAAATCAGAAAGGTTTCGGCGAAAATCTTTGCTACGCAAATCTTTTCGTCGAGCGAATAGGCTTTACTGCCTTTTTAAGCTCGTTGCGATTATTCGTTTCATCGGCAAGGAGCCGAGAAAAAAACAACATTGAGGTAACAATATGAAAGTAAGACCTTCCGTCAAACCCATGTGCGACAAGTGCAAAGTGATCAAGAGAAACGGCAAAGTCATGGTGATCTGTGCGAAAAACAAGAGCCATAAGCAAAGACAGGGTTAAAAACAGTTGACAACAATCCATAGGTATGTTATAATAACTTTTGCGGCTTTTGAGAAAAAGCCGTGTAAAGTGCAGATTTCGAGCTGAGTTTCCGCAAAAGATCCGGAGAGTCGGCTGATTCTGCGCTTAAAACAGGAAATGACCACCCGTCCGCGCTCTGCATTTTCCACTGCGGCGCAAGCGGGTTCGGAGCAGATAGATAATTTACCTGAAAAAAATCGGAGGTTACAAAGTACATGGCACGTATTGCCGGTGTGGATTTACCGAGAGAGAAGCGGGTCGAGATCGGCTTGACCTACATCTACGGAATCGGTCTTGCGACCAGCAAGCAAATTCTTGCCGCGACGGGCATCGATCCCGATATCCGCGTCAAGGATCTCAACGAGACGGACGTCTCGAAACTCAGAGAATACATCGACCATCATCTCACGGTCGAAGGCGAGCTTCGGAGCCAGGTCAGCCTGAATATCAAGCGTCTGATGGAGATCGGATGCTACCGCGGCGTGCGCCACAGAAAGGGGCTTCCCGTCCGCGGGCAGAGCACCAAGCGCAACGCGAGAACCCGCAAGGGTCCCCGCCGTACCGTCGCAAACAAGAAGAAGTAAGGAGAGAGCATTATGGCGCCGAACAAGAGAACGAATGTATCGCGCAAGCGGAAAGAACTCAAAAAGGTCGACAAGGGTCAGGTGCATATCCAGTCCACCTTCAACAACACTCTCGTCACGTTCACGGATATGAGCGGGAATGCGATCAGCTGGTCGAGCGCGGGCTCCCTCGGCTTCAAGGGGTCGAGGAAGGGCACGCCGTTCGCCGCGCAGATGGCGACGGAGACCGCAGCCAAGGCAGCCAAGGAGCACGGGCTCCGCTCCGTCGAGGTCTATGTCAAGGGACCCGGCGCGGGCAGAGAATCCGCGATTCGCGCCCTTGCCAACTGCGAGCTCGAAGTCACGCTCATTTCCGATGTGTCTCCCATCGCGCACAACGGATGCCGTCCGCCCAAGCGCAGAAGAGTATAAGGAGGGGGAAAAGATATGGCAGTTTACAGAGAAGCAAAATGCAAGCTTTGCAGAAGAGAGGGCAACAAGCTCTTTTTGAAGGGGGACAAGTGCTATTTGGACAAGTGTCCCTTCAATAAGCGTCCCCTGCCTCCCGGGCAGCACGGCGCAGGCAGAAAGAAGGTCTCGGAGTACGGACAGCAGCTCCGCGAGAAACAAAAGACGAAGCGTATTTACGGCGTGCAGGAAGGACAGTTCCGCCACTACTACGAGATCGCCGAGCGCAAGAAGGGCATCACGGGTGAAAACATGCTCTCCCTGCTCGAGCGCCGTCTTGACAACGTTGTATTCCGCATGGGAATCGGCGTATCCCGTACGCAGGCGAGACAGATCGTCAACCACGCGCATCTCACCGTCAACGGCAGAACGGTCACCGTTCCCTCCTATATCGTGAAAGCGGGAGACGTCATTGCCGTCAAGGAGAACAGAAAAAACAACAAATTCTTCGAACAGGTCAAGTCCTCCAAAGTCGGGAATCTTCCCAAGTGGTTGGAATTCGACCCCGAAAAACTTGAAGGAAAGGTATTGGCTCTTCCGACCAGAGAGGACGTCGACAGTCAGATTGCAGAGCACATGATCGTCGAGTTGTACTCCAAGTAACTATCGATAAGGAGGTAGTTATATGATTGAAATGGATATGCCTAAGATCGAGGTCACGGAGGATGAGGACAAGAGCTACGCGAAAGTCGTCGTCGAACCGCTCGAAAAGGGCTTCGGTCTCACGATCGGGAACTGTCTGAGAAGAATTTTGCTGTCTGCTCTGCCCGGCGCCGCCGTGCAGGGGATCCGCTTTATGGACGGGACGGTAAAACATGAGTTTTGCGCCATCCCCGGCGTCAAGGAGGATGTCACCGAGATCATCCTCAATCTCAAACTGCTTGCCATCAAGACGAAGATCACAGACAGGGACTACACCAAGACTTTGCGCCTCGTCAAAGAGGGACCCGCGCACGTCACCGCCGCGGACATCTCGCAGGATGCGGAAGTGGAGATCGTCAACTCCGACCAATACATCTGCACCATCGACGAGGGCGGCAAGATCGATATGGAGATCACCATCGGTCGGGGCAGAGGCTATCATCCCGCCAAGGATAATAAGCAGCCCCAGATCGACTATATCCCCATCGATTCCATCTACACGCCCGTCAAGAAGGTCAATTACAATGTCGAGCCTGCCCGCGTCGGACAGAACATCGACTTCGACCGCCTCACCATCGAGGTCTGGACGGACGGCACGTTCTCGGGCAGAGAGATCGTATCCCTCGCCGCGAAGATCATGCAAGATCACATCAATCTGTTCGTCAACCTGTCGGACACCATCAAGGATATGGACATCCTCGTCAAGACGGACGACGACAAGCAACAGCAAATTCTCTCCATGAAAATCGAGGATATGGACTTCTCGGTCCGTTCCTACAACTGCTTGAAGAGAGCGAATATTCACACCGTGGAAGACCTCATCAGAAGGACGGAGGAGGACATGTTGAAGGTGAGAAACCTCGGCAAGAAGTCCCTCGACGAAGTCATTCAGAAGCTGGAAGCATACGGTCTTTCACTTGAAAAAAAGGAGGATTAAATCATGCCGGGTAAATTGGGCAGACCTACAAAGGAGAGACTTGCCATTCTCCGCAATCAAGCTTCGCAACTCCTTTGGTACGGACGGATTCAGACCACGATGGCGCGCGCCAAGGAGCTTCAACCCTACGTTGAAAAGCTGATCACCAAGGCGGTCAATACGTATGAGGACGTCGTGGAGATCGAAGTCGTCGCCAAAGACAAAAAGGGCAAGGAGATCAAGACCTCGTCGTATAAGGACGGACCGAAGAAACTCGCCGCCCGCCGTGCCATCATGGCAAAGACGTACGACCTTCAAGAGATCAAGGAGTTCGGCGAGAAAAAGAGCGACTATAAAAAGCGCGTCGGCAGAGTGCAGCATCCGCTCATGGAGAAGCTGTTCAACGAGATCGCTCCGAAGTATGCGGAGCGCAAAGAAGAGCTCGGACAGGGCGGCGGTTACACGAGAATCTATCTTCTCGGAGAGCGCCGCGGCGACGGTGCGGAACAAGCCATCATCGAATTGATCTGAACGCAAAAAAGGACCCCCCTCGGGGTCTTTTTTTCATAGGGAAGGGTCAAAAACAGCGGAGTTTCCCCGCTGTTTTCCCATATAGAGACCGTCCGCAATGCCGCGGGAACCGTCCGATACAAATCGGGCGGTTATTTTTATAAGTTCGGGAGATTCGGAGTACAATTAGAATAAAACAAAACGACAAAGGAGATGATTTTACGATGAAGTACAAAGATTGGCTCGACGAATGGTTGGAGCTCTACGTCAAGATTTCCGCGAAAGAGCGCACCTACAAAAAGTATCGGCAGCAGGCGGAAAAGTATATCGTTCCGCTTTTGGGCGATTATGACGCAGACGAACTCTCGGCGGTGGTGTTGCAAAAGTTTTCGGTCTCGCTCGCAAAACGGGAGCTGGCGCCGAATTCGGTCAACTTTATCGTTGCCGTTCTAAAAGCGTCCTTGAAAAAGGGCGTCCTGCTCGGCGTCATAGACAGGAGCTATGCGGATGCGATCGTCAGACCGAAAGTGCGGACAAGCAAGGTCGCCTGTTTCAGCAAGGAGGAACAAAAGAAAATCGAACAATACATTTTTGACAAGCAACAGCCCGTTCTGTTCGGGATTCTGCTCTGCCTGTATACCGGGCTTCGCATCGGGGAGCTTCTCGCGCTCACATGGGAGGACGTCGATTTGAAAAAGGGCATCGTTTCGGTCTCGAAATCGTGCCATGACAGTTGGGAAAACGGTCATTACGTCAAAGTTTTCGATACGACCAAGACGCAAAGTTCGGAGAGGGTGATTCCCCTGCCGAAGCAGATCGTCGCCTGTTTGAAATTCCTGCGGAGAACGACCAAGACGAGGTTCGTGGTGATCGGGAAAAGCGAATACGGGGCGCAGATACGCTCCTACCAAAGAACGTTCGAGCTTGTCTTGAAAAAGCTCAAGATCGGGCACAGGGGCTTTCATGCGCTTCGGCACACCTTTGCGACAAGGGCGTTGGAGGTGGGAATGGACGTAAAGACCCTTTCGGAAATTTTGGGGCATCAAAACCCTATGATCACGCTCACGCGGTACGCCCATTCGCTTATGGAACACAAAGCCGAGATGATGAACAAGGTGGGGCGGCTCCTCGGTTAAACAAAAAGACGGCTTTTTTGCCGTCTTTTTAAGTACATAGAATAAGGTATTCTGTGTACACGCTTTTTCTATTCTATCCGAATTCGCTTCCCGTGTCAAGCATTTTTTCGACAAAATCCGAGATAAACTTCCGAGATTCGACATAGAGCGCTTTTTTCTATGTACTTTTTTTCATCTCTTTTGCCAAAGAATACCTTATTCTGCGTGGACGCAGATCGAGCAAGAAGTACATGAGATGGAGAGGAGAACATGAAGAAGAAAGAACGTTTGAACACCCCCGCGAAGATGTCGGGTCGGAACGTGATGCAAAAGAGCCCCGCGCTCTATGTCGTCATGCTTTTTGTCTGGGCAGCGCTTGCCGCTCTGTTCTGGTATCAGATAGGGCATACTTTGGCGGGCGGCAAAGAGGCTATATTGCAAGGGGACGACCTATCGCAGGCACGATATATCGCTGCGGTCACCGTCTTGATTCTGAACGGCATTTTTATCTCTTATTTTTGGCTGAACGGCGTCAAAGATTTTATTTATGTGGTATGGTATTACATATTTCGCAGGCGGATGTACCGGAAATATCTGCCTGTCGTCGATACCGATGTTTCACAGGCGAACGACAGGGTGCTTTTGGTCTACTGCACCTGTAACGATTTCGACGGCACAAGCCTGCTGAAATGTATGCAACAAAAATATTCCAATTTCTCGACGGTGATTCTCGACGATTCGAGCGACCCCGCATACAAAACGGCTATCGATGAATTTGCGGCTCTCCATGGCGTGAAGGTCGTCCGCAGAGCTGACCGTAACGGGTTCAAGGCGGGGAATATCAATCACTTTTTGATGTCGGAGGAGGGCAGGGCAATGTACGATTACGCCGTCATTCTCGATTCCGACGAAATATTGCCCCCGGATTTCATCACCGAATGTCTGAAATATTTCTATACGTTCGATAATATCGGGTTGGTACAGGCGAACCATGTTTCAACGAGGAACCGAAACTTTTTCATGCGCCTGTTCCATATCGGCGTCAATGCGCATTGGCCGACCTATCAGACCATGAAGCATTTCTACGGCTTTTCGACCATGCTCGGACACGGCGCCATGATCAAGCGCGAATGCTATGAAGCCGCAGGCGGTTTTCCCCCGCTGGTGGCGGAAGATCTGTGCCTTTCCATCTCCGCACGGAACAAAGGATATTACGTCGCCTTTGCGCCCAATATTGTCTGCGAAGAGGAATACCCGATCGACTATGTCGCTTTCAAAAAACGGCATAGCAAATGGACGCAGGGCAATCTTGAATTCATCAAGAAATTTACGGGCAAGATTCTCCGCTCCCCCATGAAGTGGTACGAAAAGCTCGACATCGTGCTCTTCACTTATAATCTGCCGCTGACTGCCGTTTTCGCATTTTTTATCCTGATGAATCTGATGGCGGCGCCGCTGATTCATATCGATCTCCATGCGGTATATCCGTGGTGGATGTTGATTCCCACGGTCATATTCTTCTTTTCGCCGATGCTCAATGACTTCATACGGTGGACATTCTGTCAGAATCCGTTGCGGACGCTCTTGTATACGATATGCGTGATTTTGCTTTACGGCTCCATGCTCACCACATCTTTGATCTCGGCATTGCTCGGAATGTTCGGGAAAAAAGCGACCTTCATCGTGACGCCGAAGAGCTCAAAAAAGGTGACGGTAGGCTATGCCCTCCGCTTTCAATGGAAAGAGTTCGTCCTTTCTACCGCATTGCTATGTATTGCGGTCGTTTGCGGGTATTTCGGGATGGGAGCAGGCTTCACACCCGTTGCGTCGATCTTCTCGGTGATTCTGATCATCGCGACGGGGTATCTTTCCATTGTCCTCATGTTCTTTTCCAATAAGAAATACGAACCTGCGGATTATGAAAAATATGACCGCAGGACGACACAAAAGACATTGAAACAAAATAAACTTTTTCGGTATGAAGCAGAAAAGCGGCTTGAAAACGAAGGAAATGCTGCTTGAAGCGGTCGTATTCCCGGAGCCTATTCATGGAAAATGCGGGCGGCGGCGCTCCCGAAGAGCGCCGCCGCCACGGAAGGGGCTCATAGATCGATCTCATCTTTGATCAGGCACAGAGTGCGGCGCGCCAAGGTATAGCCCTGCTCGATCTCAAAAACGCCGCGGAAGATAAAATACTTTCCCCAATCGCATTTTTCAAAGACGGCTCTTCTGCGCACTTCGAACCCTAAATAGATGTTGTCCGGATAGGGGCGTCCGCCCACATACTCTTCGATAATTTTCCCGTTTAACATGTAATTTTTCCAGCCCGCGCGGACGGCGCTGTCCAGTCTCGGCATCCAGATCATTTCGTCGTCGCTCAAAAGAATGCAGGATTTCATCCACGCCTTATAATGGGTGCCGAGGAGCTTGTTCAAGAGCTCCGCATTGGTGCCGACGTAGAAGATATCGCCCGCTTTAATTGTTTTCATTTTGATTTACCTCCGTTTTTTCGTTTTCGATTTCATGTAGAATTGCCTTCGCCCGCTCGATGACTTCGCTTGAAAACACATCGCCGAATTTTTCGATGATGTAGCGCAGAGCGCATTCCGTCAGCCCGGATTCGACAATTTTTTTTGCGGGAGGAAGGCGCACTTCCCGCTCGGAAGAATAATTATCGGACAGAATAATGTCGCGAATGGGCAGCCGTTTGAGCTGCGGATAGTAGTCGATAAAGAACTGCATGCCGCATTGTTTGAGCAGCTTTTTACTTGTTTCAATGTCTTGTTCGTATTTTATAATATCTTGCTGATGCTTTATACTATCATGTTCGAGCTTAATTTTTTGGGTTTGTTCTGTTTCCCGTTTTTCTCGGGCTTCGTTTTCTTTTTTGAGATTTTCATATCTTTCCAAGGCTCCTCGGCGCTCTTCCCCGTCGGTCCTTTCCAGCCAATTTCCTTTTGATTTTTGTTGTTCCTCTTCTGCTTTCCGTTGCTCTTCTGCAACTTTTTGTTGCCCTTCGGCTTTGTCGTTTTTTAACTTCAGAATTTTACTTATATCCAAAATTGATCTTATAAAAAAGAGTATCACGAGGACAATGTATATCAATACAGCAATTATAAATCCCCAGGAATCTTTCTCTAGGATAGATGACGTTTCTGTAAACATGACGATTCCAAAAATCATCCAAAAGGCACCTATAGCTGCCGCTAATGCAGAACGAACAATAAGTTCTTTCTTATTATCGCTTTTCTTGAACCACCAAATAAATATGTAGAGAAAAATGACCTTCAGCATATTTGCACCTCTTATCTATGCCTTAATGAAGCCAAAACGAAGTTGTATTGGTTTTTTCGACCTTGGCAGATTCATTCAGTGCATTCAAAATATTTTCAAATTCGCGCATGGAATTTTGATAAGACTCCCGTGTTTCAAACTTTTTATATGCTCGCAAAAAGTTCTCTTTCCCCTCGAATGGGAGAAATGTTCTTTTTATTTTGAATGTTTGATATGCGTTCTGCAATAAATCGACATAAGCTTTTTTTGAAGTTCGTTGAAGGGATTCATATACGCATTGCTCTATAAATTCCTCATTCGCGAGTTCTCGGTTGTGTTTCATTTGATAAATACTTAGCGCTATTGAGCCGCAACCGATAATGATGCCGCTGGAAATCATACCAATACCTGATATATTCCCTTCTGCTAAATACAACGCGCCGGTTATGATTCCCGCTATGAAAAATAATACGCCGAAAACGATAAAAAGAAGATTGCCCCCATAACTTTTTTGCTGCGCCGCCTGCGTAGTAAAGCCTTGTCGTTCTTTTTCGGTCATAAACTCATACTCCTTAGCGATGTTATCTAAAATCAAGTGTCTGCATTTTGGGCAAAGCATTAACGGCGAACCGATCTGCACCTGCGGTAAACGGCTTTCATGCGATCGCGTTTGATAGCCACAATGAGGGCATTTAGTTGTAGTGTACTTCATATATCCTCCTCCGAAAATAAAAAGTGCGCCGACCGAAGCCGACGCGCTACAAAACGCAAACTCCGATCGTCGCCAAACAATCATGACAAAGCACGGAATCATCCTATCTTCGTCGTTGGAATTTGCAGTCTTGCCAAATTCATCCGAAGATAGTATGAGTTATGCAAAGAAAAAGCCCGTGCTCCCGCAATGGACTTTCATGATTGTTTGGCATATTCAGTATAACATAATGGCGGCGGGGATGTCAAGAATTTCCGAAAAAATCCGTCAAAATCCTGTATATTTCAAATTTCTATGGACGTGAATTTCGACCGTCGCCAAACGATCGCTCGGGTACGAAAAGGACAACGAGTATTCGTTGTCCTTTTTCCTGTCGCGGTCGGAGCCTATTCATAGCAAAATGCGGGCGGAGATGCGGGAGCGTTCTGCGGAAGATGCGCCGCAAGACATATTTTTCTTCCCGCATATCAACGCATATCCATTTCGGGCGAAAAAACCCGAGACGTGCGCGCGCAAACATCTGCCGCATATCACGGACGGCGCATACGAGCGCATGCAGCCTCCGCGGGCGGCGTCAGAGGTTGCGGTCGATGCGGATGACGGGTTCGTACCCGGTGAGTTCCTTAACGCGGTCTGCCAGATTTCGGGTGAGTTCCTCGTCCGACAGCTTGCAATCATAGGGGACACCCACATCGAAACTCACCGTCTTATCCTCGGGAGCGAGGCGGAGATCATGCACTTCGGCATCCTCCGCGAGCCCGCGCGCCGCCTCCCGCACGATGATTCTCAACCGCTCCTCCTCAAAGTTGTCGAGATCGACGGGGTCGGGATGGATGGTGAGGAGCACGCCCGTTTCCTTTTTGACCTGCACTTCCAGCCCGTCGATGACGGCGTGCGCGGCGAGCAAGGAGAGACTTGCGTCGATCTCCGCATGGATGGTCGCGAAGGAGACGCCTTTCCCGTAGCCGTAGATTTGCAGATCGTGGACGCCGAGGACGTTCTCTTTGGCGAGGACGATCTCCTTGATCTTTTGCGCGAGGGCGGGATCGGGAGCGCGCCCCAGGAGCTGGGAGCCCGCTTCCGCGAAGATTCCGATGCCCTGCCATGCGATGAACAGGGAGACGACGATGCCCGCCCAACCGTCCGCGGCGGGGAAATACGCCGCGAGCACCGTGCCGACGATGACTGCCGCCGTGGCGAGGCTGTCGCAGAGACTGTCCGTCGCCGCCGCTTTGAGGGCGGCGGAATCGAGTTTTTTCGCAAAGATGCGGTAGAGCGCAAACATGCCGAGTTTGACGGCAACGGAGAGCCCGAGCGCGAGATAGACGAACCGGACCTCGGCGGGCGCATGGGGCGCGATCACGGTCTCGACGGAGTTCCACAAGAGCTCCGCCGCTAAAAACAGAACGAAGAACCCCGCGACCATCGAGGCGATGTATTCCGCGCGGCGGTGCCCGAAGGGGTGCTTCCGGTCGGCGGGTTTTTTGGCAATGAAAAAGGACACGAGCGCGACAGCGCCGCTGCCGCAGTCGCTCAAATTGTTGAAGCCGTCTGCCGTCACGGAGACGTATCCCGTCAAAAGACCCAGTGCGATCTTTCCCGCGGACAGGACAAGATTGCACAGAATCCCGATGATGCAGACGACCGCGCCCGTGCGATCGCCGGAATCAAGCGTTTTCATACCGCTATTATATGAAATGAAGGCGCCGATGTCAATATTTTTTTGCGGGTCGGCGGCGTTTTTTTGCGCGCTTTGCGCGTTTTTGCATGGGCGCGGCAGTGATAATTTTCTTGCGCTTTTCGGGTCGATATGGTATAATAGGGGAAAACGACAAAGCAAGGAGAAGCCATGGCAAAGAAGGAAAGCAGCGGCAAGGCGCTCAGCGAGCGGCTCTGCTACAAGAAAACCAACTATTTCGAGAGCGCGACCGAAATCGAAAAACGGGAGATCTTCGCCTACGCCGAGGGCTACAAGGCGTTTCTCGACGCGGCAAAGACGGAGCGCGAGGCGTGTGAAACCGCCGTCAAGCTTGCGAGAGAGGCGGGATTTACCGAATACCGCTTCGGCGACAAGCTCTCTTCGGGGGACAAGAGATATTTTGTCAACCGCGGCAAATCCGTCGTCGTGTTCCGCGTGGGAACGGAGGACATCGAAGAGGACGGCATGCGCATCATCGCCTCCCACATCGACGCGCCCCGCATCGACATCAAGCAGAATCCTCTCTATGAGGACGCGGGCATGGCGTTTCTCAAAACGCACTACTACGGCGGTATCAAAAAGTACCAGTGGACGGCGATTCCGCTCGCCCTGCACGGCGTCGTCGTCTTAAAGGACGGCAAAAAGGTTTCGTTTGCCATCGGTGAAGAGGACAGCGACCCCGTATTCTACATCAACGACCTGCTCCCGCACCTCGGCGCAGACCAGATGGCGGGCAAGGCGGGGAAGATCATCGAGGGCGAGCAGCTCAACGTCGTCGTGGGCGGGATGCCCTATGCGGACGAGGATGTCTCCGACAGAATCAAACTCACCGTCCTCTCCGTTCTTCACGAGAAATACGGCATGTGCGAAGAGGATTTCCTCTCTGCGGAGCTCTCCGCCGTCCCCGCCTTCAAAGCGCGCGATATCGGGCTTGACCGCGCCTTCATCGGCGCTTACGGGCACGACGACAGGGTGTGCGCCTATCCCGCTCTCACCGCCGTTCTCGAAGCCGAGAGCCGCCACACCGTGCTTGCGATGCTCGTCGACAAGGAGGAGATCGGCAGCGAGGGGACGACGGGCATCCAATGCAAGGTATATGAAGATCTCATGGAGGAGATCTCGCTTGCGCTCGGCGCCAACTTCCGCAAGGTGAGGAGCCGTTCCAAATGCCTTTCGTCCGACGTCACGGCGGCGTACGACCCCAATTTTGCGGGCGTCTATGAGAAGATGAACAGCGCAATGCTCTCCTGCGGGACGGCGATGTGCAAGTTCACGGGTTCGCGCGGCAAGAGCGGGAGCAACGATGCGAACGCGGAATTTGTCGGCGAAGTCCGCAAAGCGTTTGCGGAGAACGGGGTCGTCTGGCAGACCGCCGAGCTCGGCAAGGTGGACGTGGGCGGCGGCGGCACCGTCGCGAAGTTCGTCGCCAACCTCAATATCGACACGGTCGATCTCGGCGTCCCCGTCATCTCCATGCACGCGCCGTGGGAGCTCATCTCCAAAGCCGACCTGTACAGCAATTACAGGGCGTTTCTGGCATTTATGAAATAACTTTACGGTTGCACGGGGAACGACGAAAAAGGAGGGTAGCATGTCCGCAACGGGTAAGTTGTTTTCCTATCCGAAGCCGTATGCGACGGAAAAGACCGAAGCGCTGTTCCTTGCCGCCATGCGTGAAAATTGCGCCTTTCACTATGCGCACAATGCCGCATACCGGAAAATTTCGGACGAGGCAGGGTTCTCTTGCGGACAGTTACAGACGGAGGAGGATCTTGCGCGCCTGCCGCTCCTGCCCACGCTGTATTTCAAGCGTCATGCGTCGTTCAGCGTTCCCGAGAGCAAATTAGCGGTCAAGGCGACCTCGAGCGGCACGGGCGGGAAGCGGTCCGTCGTGGGGTTCGACGGGAAAACACTTTGGCGCGAATTGAAAATGGCGGTGAAGATCGCAAAGTATCACCGCCTTTGGTCGCCGAAGCTCACGCGCTACGTTCTCTTCGGCTACCGCCCCGAGAAAAACGGCGCGGGCGCCGCGAAATCCGCTTTTGCTTTCACCTTGCTCGCGCCCGCCGTCTCCCGCGTCTATGCCTTGGAGCGTACGGAGACGGGATTCCGTCCCGATCTCGGGAAGCTCAAAGAAAAATTGGTGCGGTATGCGGCGGGGAAATTGCCCGTCCGCACGATGGGATTTCCCGCATATACCTATTTTTTGTTGCGCGAAATGAAGGCGGAGGGAATCTCCGTAAAACTTCCGAAGGGGTCGATGATCTGTCTCGGCGGCGGCTGGAAGCAATTCTATGCCGAGCGCGTGGAGAAAGAGGACTTTTACAGGCTTGCTTTCGAGGTGCTCGGCGTAGACGACAAGCACATCGTCGAATTTTTCGGCGCGGTGGAGCACCCCATTCTCTATACCGATTGCCGCGCGCATCACTTTCACGTTCCTATCTATGCGAGAGTCATCGTGCGCGACGTGGATACGCTTGAACCCCTCGGCTACGGCAAGCCGGGTCTCGTCAACCTCCTCACGCCCGCCGTTTCGAGCATGCCCGTTTCGAGCGTGCTCACCGACGACATCGGGATCTTGCACGACGAGCCCTGTCCGTGCGGTTGCTCTTCGCCCTATCTCGAACTGCTCGGACGGGTCGGCGTGAAGGACGTAGTCACCTGTGCGCAGGGCGCCGAGAGTCTGCTCAAAGGGGAAAAACCATGATCTTGTATCGGGGGAAGCTGTATCCCGACAGCATGCAGGGCGAACTCATCGACAGGTTGGAGAAGGAGCTTCCCCTACTTCTCGGAGGGGAACGGCTCACGCCGCCGCGCGTGATCGCCGCCTGCGCAAACATGTACGAAAAAGCGCTGGCGGGGAAGTACGACGGAATCGCCCGTCCGCTTCTTGAAGCGTTCGGCATTTCCGAATCCCGCTATCGCGACATGATAGCCGCTTTTTCACCCGGGCAGCTTCGCTATCGCTGTGCGGTAGAGCTCGGTCCGGATTGGGAAAACCTTCCTCCGCTGCAAAACGGCACGCGGAGAAAGCTCGTTCCGCTCGGCGTTCTGTTTCACATCGCCGCGGGCAATGTGGACGGTCTGCCCGCTTACAGCGTCGTGGAGGGTCTGCTCACGGGGAACGTCAATATTCTCAAACTTCCCGCAGGGGACGCGGGACTCTCCGTGCGCCTTCTCTCCGATCTCATCGACGAGGATTCTCTCCTCGCCGATCATATTTTTGTCTTTGACGTCCCCTCGACCGAGACGGAGACGCTTACGAGACTTGCGAAACTCGCGGACGGCGCGGTCGTATGGGGCGGGGACGCCGCCCAGCGCGCGGCGCGAAGCCTTGCCGGGGTCGACACGAAAATTATTCCGTGGGGACATAAGCTTTCGTTCGCCTATGCGACGGAGGGCTGCACCGAGGATGATATGCGCACGCTTGCACGCCATATCTGCGCGACGGAACAGCTCCTCTGTTCCTCGTGCCAGGGAATCTTCCTCGATACGGAGGATATGGGCGAGCTGGAAGCATTCGCCGCGCGGTTTTTCGGAATCCTGCGCCGGGAAAGCACGGCGTTCGGCGCCGCCGACCCCGCCATGCGCGGGAGAAATACCGTCGAGTTGCTCTGTGACAAAATCGAAGGCGCGCACGTTCGCATATTTTCCGCAGACGGCGTCTCCGTGGTCGTGGACGCCGACCGCGAGCTGACGCTCTCCTATACCTTCCGCAACGTCTGGGTGAAGGCGCTCCCGCAAAGGGAGATCGTCTCCCGCCTCAAAAAGCAGAAGGGATATTTGCAGACCTGCGGACTTCTTTGCGCCGAAGGGGAGCGAGACGCACTTGCGGATCTGCTCATCCGCGCGGGAGTCGTCCGCGTGACGCGGGGAGATCTTTCGCGCACGGTTGTCGGGGAAGCGCACGACGGGGTGTATCCCCTGCGCGAATACACCCGCATTGCGGAGATCGATTGAATTGTAAAAATGCAAGGGAGGCAAAAACCTCCCTTGCATTTTTTCTATCAAATAACTTTTGCCGCAGTCACGGAAGCGTGATCGGAGAAATGTGCACATGGGCGTTGATCTTCCGCAAAAATTCCTCGGAGTCGGCGTCGAGGACGGGGGCGACAGGGGGCGAATCCGGGAAGAGGGCAGTCACGTCGAGGACAAAGGCGAGCCCGACCTGCTTTGCGAGCGCTTTCAGGGCGTCCTCCTTGCCGAAGAGCTCCTTCAAGACCTCGCCGACCGTCTCATCGAAGTTTGCTCCCTCGGCAGAGCGCCGAAAGCCGCCCAAGCACCGCGGGAAATGGGCGATCTTTTGCAATTTTTCCCCTGTCTCGTCGGGGTCCGTGAAAAAGGGGAGATCCACGACCTCTTCATAACTCAAATACTGTTCCAAAATGTCGAGCCACTCATCTGTCCACGCGGTGAGGGCGACGGAATACAGCGGCACGGCGTCCTCGAGCACAAAGGCGAGCACGCCGTCTTTCTGCGCCTCGGGAGGGTAGATGGCGGACATCGCCTTGTCGAAGGCGGCGGCGTCCGTTCCGGCGGGGGAGCCGAAGTCCTCCGCGGTAAACGCGTCCCTGTAGCTGCGGTCTGTGAGCTGCTCGAAGAGCTCCTTGAAGTCGGTGTCCGCATAGAGGTCGGCGACCCGTTTCAAGAGGCGACCGCCCTTTCCATGGAATTCGATGTAGTCTCCGATGTCGATCGCCTTCCGCTTTTCGTCGAAGAGGCGGAATTCCACCCGCTTCGTGCCGCGCGCCATGGCGTCGAACATGTCATCGCGTAAGTGCATTTCGAATTTCTCGGCGAGCGTGAGCCTCGGCACGATGCGATCGGGCTTCGGGTACTCGTCCGGAGGATATTTGAGCTGAGCGTGGTCGATCAGTGCATTCATGTAATAATGCATATAGTCGTAATCCCCGTTCTCGCCGCGCGCCCGCGCCATCAGCCCGCCCCAGCCCCGCCAGGAGAGGCTCACGAGCGTACCATCGCTTAAAACGGGGCAATAATCCTCATGCGCATCTCCGCCGAAGCAGTAACCGTGCGCGATGAGCTCCTTTCTTACGGCGAGCTCCACGCAAGCGGTGACGGGACTATGATTGGGGAACAGCGTGTTGGTGCACGACGCCCAACAGATGACTTCGTATTTCATAAAAACCGCCTTTTCTTTTTATTGTAACAGCCTGCGCGCCCTTTGTCAAGGAGATAAAGCGTTCGTCGGGGAAGGATGCATGCGCCGTTTTGGATTTTTTCCGCAAAAATACCGCCTTTTACAAAAAAGCGCGCAATCCGCGCGCAAGGGTACATTTCTTTGCGAAGAAAAAAATCGTTGGGCATAAAAAAACTGTGAGGGCTTTTTTTGTTACGATTCACCGGAGCGGGAACACGGCAGGTGACTCCCGCAAAGCTACCTCATGGCACACGCGCGGCACCGTTTAGTGCTGCTGTATCCCTACCCTGACACGGTTCGCGGGCGCACGTTGCATGAGACCTTGCGATCAACGTTCCTTACCGTGTGCAGCCTCCCATGAACTGCACCGAGAAAAGCGTTCGGCTCTGCTATAGCGGATTGCAGATACAGGGCACCGCTAACTCCCCACCTATCACAGCAAAAAACAGTATACTCCAAAGCGGAAATTTTTGCAAGCGATTTTGGGCGTTTTATTTTACTTGTCATTTTTTCTCGGTTATGGTACAATATTCGGGTAAGGAGAAAAATACGATGGCAGATTGCTCGCATGATTGCTCGGCTTGTTCCGCAGATTGTTCATCCGGAAAGAAGGATTTTCTGAAAAAACCGCATAAGGGGTCGAAAATCGGACGCGTCATCGCCGTCACGAGCGGCAAAGGCGGGGTGGGGAAATCCCTCGTGACTTCGCTTCTCGCCGTGCGCGCGCGGTCGATGGGGCTTCGTTGCGCCGTTCTCGACGCCGACATCACGGGTCCCTCCATCCCCAAGGCGTTCGGTGCCGTCGGGCTCGCCACGGGCACGGACGGGAATATTTTGCCTGTCCAAACGAGGAGCGGCATCAAGATCATCTCCATGAACAACCTTTTGGAACACGAGGACGACCCCGTCGTCTGGCGCGGCACGCTCATCGCGGGCGCCGTGCTGCAATTCTGGACGGACGTGGTATGGGGGGACGTCGACATCATGTTCATCGACATGCCGCCCGGAACGGGCGACGTGCCTCTGTCCGTGTTCCAGAGCATCCCGCTCTCCGGCGCGGTCGTCGTGACGACGCCGCAGAATCTCGTGGAAATGGTGGTCAAAAAGAACGTAAATATGGCGAATCTTCTGCACATCCCCATGCTCGGCATCGCGGAGAACATGAGCTATTTCGTCTGCCCCGACTGCCGAAAGCCCCATGAGATCTTCGGCGCGAGCAAGGCGGAATCGCTCGCCGAGCGCTATCATATCCCCGCATTTTCGCGCATTCCCGTCGACCCTGCGCTTGCCGCGCTTGCCGACGCGGGCAGAATCGAAGAGGCGGATACCGATTGCGTCGGCGAGATCTTTGCGGAGATTCTGAAAAGCAAGAAAATTTGAGCGAAGCCTGCGTTTTTGTTGAAATTTTCGGCAAAATCGTGTACAATGGAAGAAAGATCACGGAGCATGCTATGGCATACGTCAAAACAATCGGGTTAGGGAAAGTATATACGGGGGGCGAGCGAGCGCTCTTCGATGTATCGTTCGAGGTCGAAGAGGGGGAGTTCTTCGTCCTGCTCGGACCGTCGCTTGCGGGGAAATCCACCGTACTTCGGACGGTCGCGGGGTTGGAGGACCCCACGGAGGGGGAGATCTTCCTCGGCGGGAAATCGGTCGCAGGCGTCCCTCCCAAGGACCGCGATCTGACCATGATCTTCCCCAACAGCCCGCTCTATCCCAATCTGACGGTGTATGACAATATGGGATACGGGCTGAAACTGCGCAAGGCGCCCAAGGAAGTCGTCGACATGCGCGTGCGCGAGGTCGCGGCGATTCTCGGTCTCGGCGCATTTTTGCAGAAGCGTCCCAAACAGCTCACCGCTCTGCAACGGCAGCGCGTCGCGCTCGGCAGGAGCATCGCGCGCGAACCCGCTCTGTTTTTGTTTGACGAGCCGTTCGGCGGCTTGGACGACAGCTTGCGCGCCGTCATGCGGGCGGAGATTCTGCGGCTGCATATCCGCTTGAAAAAGACCTTCCTCTATGCCACGGACGACCCCGTGGAAGCCATGACGGTCGCCGACCGCATCGGCGTCATGAAGGACGGATTTTTGCTCCAGATCGACTCGCCGCAAAACCTCTATGACTATCCCGCGAACCTGTTTGTCGCGGACATGGTGGGTTCGCTTTCCTTCGTGCGGGGCGCGCATCTCGTAAAAGGAGAGGACGGCGTCGCCGTGGAAGCGGAGGGCGAGCGCATTCCGCTCGGCGCGCTCTGCGGGCGCATTGCCGACCTCGACGCCTATACGGAGACGGGACGGGAGGTCATCTTCGCCTATCGCCCCGAGGACGCTTCCTTCGAGGGCGACACGCGCGTCGGGTTGGATATTTCGCACTGTATGCTCTTCGACGGGGAGACGGAGCGTACGCTGCTTACGCGGGACGGCGCTGCGGCGGGTGCGGAGTTCCTTCCGCCGACGCCCAAGGAGATGCGCGAGGCGATCGAGCGCGCAAAGCCGCAAAAAATTCGCAAGAAAAAGTAACAAAAGAGCGCTCCTCGGGGCGCTCTCACTATAAAAATGCAGAAAAGGAGGTGGGAATATGTGGTATGACGTTCTTTGGGACGCCTTTCTCGATACGCTGAAACTCTTTCCCTTCCTCTTTGTCCTGTATATCCTCATCGAGCTCATGGAGCACAACACGGCGTTGGGCAGACCCCATTCTGCGCTGTCGAGGCGTTGGGGACCCGCGCTGGGCGCGGCGCTCGGGCTCGTCCCCATGTGCGGTTTCTCCGTCATGGCGGCGAAACTTTATCAGTACCGCCACATCACCGTGGGCACGCTGGTCGCCGTCTTTGCCGCGACGAGCGACGAGGCGCTCCTCGTGCTCCTGCTCGAACCGACGCTCGCTTGGGATGCGAAATTGTTCTCCGTGCTGGGACTGCTTGCGGGAAAGCTCGTGCTCGGCATTGCGGCGGGATATGTCCTCGACCTCCTTGTCAAGGGGAAGCCCGCGCCCCTTCCCGAACACCGCGAACATGCGCACGGTGAGGAACACGGGCACGGTCATGCGCATGATGAGGAACACGAACACGGCGAAGATCACGAGCACGGCGGATGCGCCTGCGACGAGCTCTCCGCATGCGAGCACAAGAAGGAGAGCAAGGTGACGCTCTATCTCGTCTCGCCGCTCCTGCACGCCTTGCAGGTGGCTGCGTTCGTTTTTGCGGTCAATCTTGCATTCGGATTTTTGTTCTTCGGGCTGGGCGAAGAGAACGTCGTCGGCTTCATGCGGGGCGCGGGATATTGGCTGCAACCGCTTGTCTGCGTGCTGGTGGGCGCGATTCCGAACTGCGCGTCCTCTGTCGTTCTCGCCGAAGTGTATGCGCTCGGCGGCATCGGGTTCGGCGGACTCTTTGCGGGTCTCATCGTCAACGCCGGAATCGGCTATCCCGTCCTCTTCAAGCGGGGGATGGGGAAGAGAGGGCTGTTCATCCTTCTCGGAATGGCTGTATTCGCGATCGCGGCGGGCTATGCCGCAAGTGCATTGTCTCTCTTATTCTGAATCGAGATCAGGGGTGGAATATGACGGAAACCTATTCCTTACCCGAGAAAAAACCCGCTATGGGGCAGAGTTATTCCCTCCGAATCGCGCCTGCGCGCGCGGCGGTCGCCTCCTTTCTCGCCCGGACGGCGGGCAAGGCGGTCATTGTGACGGACGGTTTCCTTCTTGCGCGGCTCTCCGCCGTCTCGGCGGCGCCGCGGACGCTGTTCGTCCTGTTCGACGGCGACGCGCTCCCGCTCTTCTCCATGCCGGACGGCGTGGGGGCGGTCATCGCGGCAGGCGGCGCCGCCGCGCTGCGTGCGGCGCGCTTCTATGCCGCCATGCAGCATGCGGCTTGCCTTGTTCTGCCCTCCGAGGCGTCTCTCTTCGGCGCCGTGGAGCGGGAGGGAGAGGTCAAAATAGACGGCGAAGAGAGAACGGTCCCCCTCGCCGAGAGCGAAATCGTATGCGACCCTTCGGACATGGCGCCCTCGTTTGCCGCCGCGTACGGGGAGATTCTTCTCTCCCGCCTCGCGGAGTTCGAGCGCGGCGTGCTGACGGCATGGGGGCTCCCGGCGCCCCGTGAGGGAATGGGCGTCTGGCGTCCCGCGCCCTTCGGCGCGATCGCCGTCCTCGCCGCAAACGCGGCATTGCGCCGCGGAGGACAAGTCGGTGAAGGAGCGGTCCTTGCCCGCGCCACGGGCTCCCTTGCGGCGTACCGTGCGCTCTCTGTCGCCTACCGCGCCTTCTTCGAATGCGGAAAGCCGCGCCTTGCTGTCGCCGATTATCGGGCACGGGCAGCGCGCGCAGGCGTAAGGTATGCCGATCTCGTCATTCCGACGGCAGAGGAGATCTCCCGCCGCGCGTCTCTGTTCGAGCGTTTGCGCGGGAAATTTCTCGGCGAACTCGACTGGTTCGCGCGCGCCGACGAGGCGCATTTTGCCGCTATCCGCGCATTGGGGGGAGAGATCCCGCCCGCCGCCCCGCAGGAGGCGCTCTCCACGCTCGCCGAAAGGGCGGGAGGGCTGCACGCCGTCATGCGGGATTTCGGGCTCTGAAAGCGTTTGAACGCCCCGAAAGCGGGGTATGAATCAAGAAAGCACATCGTGCGAGGAGGTCTTTATGCAGGAACTCACCCTTCTGTCCCGAGCGCCTGCGCTCGAATACGGGCTTGCGGGAGAGCTCGATTCACAGAATGCCGACGACTTTTACGCCGAAGTTGCGGGACAGTTTCGTATCTCTCCCGCGCCTTTGGTGTTTGACTGCGCCAAGCTCGAATTTATCGATTCGACGACGCTCGGCACCTTCGTCAAGCTCTTGAAACTCGCCAAGGAGCACGGCTTTACGCTCACGCTCCGGCATCTGCGCCCGCGGCTGAAAAAACTGTTCGTCATCTGCGCGCTCGACACCATTATGGAGATAGAGGAATGAAACGTCTGTTATCGCTCGATCTCCCTTTGGGGAGCGAGATCATGACGACCGTGCGGCTTGCGACGGGCGGCATTTGTTCGCTCGCGGGGCTCGACCTCGACCGCAGCGAGGATTGCAAGGTGTGCGTCACCGAGAGTTTGCTTCTTTTGATGCACGCGGGATTCCGGGAAGCCCGCATCTCGTTTTTCGGCGAAGATGCGCTCTTTGTGCGCGTGGAAGGGCTCGAAAGGGGGGAGAGCGCTCCCTCGGACGCGGATGAGATCTCCGAAGCCCTCCTCGGCGCGCTTGCCGGCAGCGTCGTATTCGACCGCGCAGACGGCGCGATCGTGCGGGTGAGCTTCCAATTCTGATGGAAGAGCGCGAACTGTTCACAAGGTACCGTGAGAGCGGCGACATCGCCCTTCGCAACGAGATCGCCGAAAAGTACCTCTATATTGCCTCCGTGATCGCAAAGAAGTTTGCGGGGCGCGGGGTGGAATACGACGACTTGTATCAGGTCGCCGCGCTTGCGCTTATCAAGGGCATCGACCGCTTCGACCCCGACGCCGGCGTAAAATTTTCCACCTTTATCACGCCGACGGTCACGGGGGAGATCAAGAACTATTTCCGCGACCGTTCCCGTCTCGTGCACCTGCCGCGCAGGATCGCCGAGCTCAAAACGGAGCTGAAACGAAAGACGGAGGAGCTCGCGAAGGCGCTCGGGCGCATGCCCACCGCCTGTGAGCTCGCAGAGGCTGCGGGCATGTCCGAAGAAGAGGTCGTCCGTTGTCTGGAAGCGGGCGTGACGCTCTCTCTGGACAGTCCCGTGGGCGGCGAAGAGGACGGACTGCGGTTTGCGGACATCCTCGGCGATTCGGGGGAGGACTTCGAGCGGCTCGAAATGGCGGACGCCGTCAAGACCGCGCTCGGCGGACTCACGGAGACGGAGCGCACCCTCGTGGGGCTCCGTTACGGCAAGGAACTTTCGCAGATGGAGACGGCGAAGCGCATGAACGTTTCGCAGATGTACGTCTCGCGGCTCGAACGCAAGGTACTGCAAAAACTGAGAGAAGAGATCAAGAAGGGCATGGCATGATAGAAGTAGACGGATTGTTTGCGATCAAACAAGTGCTCCAAGAGATGTGTTCCCGCCTTGCTTCGCAGGTCGGGGAGGAATCTCTCTTCGATCTGCGCATGATCGCGCACGAATTGCTCACCAACGCGCTGACCTACGGCGGCGGCGCGGCATATCTTTCGTTCGGCATCGAAGGGGAAGAGGTTCGCATCACCGTGCGCGGAGAACACGGTTTCCGCCCGCCGGAGCACGTTCCCTGCGCAGACGTGACCGCAGAGCACGGCAGAGGGCTGTTCCTCGTGGAGGCGCTGTCCGCCCGCCGCGATTATTCGGAGCGGGACGGGATGAGCGTGTTCGTCAAGATCAAATAACGAATAGACATCAAAAAAGAGGAGCCGCGCGGCTCCTCTTTTTCATGTCTTTGATCATTTGCGGTTGATGTAATTGTAGATCTTCGCGAGCAGTTCGGAAGAGATATGCGGACGGATCTTGGCAAGATAGATGAAGAATTTCTGGAAGAATTCCGAGTTGTCCTCGCCGATATTGTAGGTGGGCAGACCGAAATCTCCGTATTTCTTGCCGATGAACAGATCGCCGAATTCGTTCTTCTCCTTGGTCGGGAGAGAGGTGAAGAAGGTGTCATAGACGTAGGTGCCGTATGTCTCGGGCGCGGGCGCCGGCTGCACATTGGGATTGGCGGGCATTCCGTTGTCGGAGACGGGCGTCTCTCCCTTGGCGAGCGCAGCCATTCTCTGCTCGAATTCGCTCATCGGCTCCTCGGGCACATTCGCGGGCGTCGCAGGGTTGGGATTCGCGGGCGTCCCGTTGTTGGCAACGGGGGAAGCGACGGGATAATAGACGGGCTGCACGTACGGCTGCACATAGGGCGTCTGATAGACGGGCTGCGGCTGCACATACACTTGCGGCTGGGGATAGGCGGGAGCAGGCGTCGCAGGCGCGGGCGTCGCGGGAGCCATAGGCGCCACGGGCGTCGCAACGGGCATTACGGGAGCCCCGGGCGTTGCCGGCGGAACATTGACATTATTGATATAGACGGGAGCGAGACGGTGCGATTCGTCCTCGTCCTCCTCCTCGTCCTCGTCGTATGTATCGGCGAGGGTCTCGACGAATTCTCTCCGGCTCTTGCCGCGAGCGACGAGCGCCGCGCAGAGGAAGGCGATGCAGAGGATGCCGCTCACCGCGATAAACAGGACGGGCGCGAGCGCAATGGATTCTCCGTTCTTGAAGAATTCCGTGAAGCCTACGCCGTTCGCGACGACAGCCACCATGAAGAGGACGGCGCCCACAAAGAGCAGCGTGTAGCGCACCGCATCATAGGCAAAGCCCTTTTTCGTCGCCATCCGGATGAAGGAGGAGACGAAGTTGAGCGCAAGGAGCACGAACAGGACGACAGGCATGCACTGCAAGAACGCAGGGGACGCCGCACCGAAATCGATGGACTGGAAGTAAGCGCGCACGGGAGACGCAAGGAACCCGCCGAGGAGCGCCTGCACGGTCGAGCCGGGATAGACGCAGGCGACCGTGAATACAAGCGTGAGAAGAAGCCCGAGCGCATTCATCAGTCCCGCGCCCTTTCCCGTGCAGATGCCCGTCACGAAGAGGGCGATGAGCATGATGGCGACGAAGATGAGATGCAGCCAGTCATACGCGTACAGATCGGCGACCGCCACGCTGTAGAACATAGCGGCGGCATAGAACCAGGTGTAAGCCATCGTCACCAGCACGGCGCTCGCGAGCGCGCAGCGGCGGGCTGCCGCCTTGGAGCAGATGGAGACGACGAAGCATACGATCGCCGCGACGACGGAGCCGGCAAGAAGGAACACTCTGAGATAGCCCAGACAACTTGTCAGCGACGAGAAATCGAACGCAGTGAACGCGCTTGCGAAGAACGCCCACAGATAGCCGAACAGAGAGCCGTTCAACGCTGCCGGGACGACGTCGCCCACCGTTCCGAAGAAATTCACCGCAAACACATTGTGGACACCGGCGAGCGTCGGTTGCAGCAGACCGATGAAGAGTCCGCCCAGCGCCAGCACAAGGAAGATACTGGTCACCGTGCGGAAAGCTGCCGCATGATAATTTGCATGATCGCTCATATCTAACCTCCGAAGTTTTCCTATGGAAACTTTATCGGGAATATTATATCACGAAACTTTATTTATGTCAATACTCGCAACAAAAAAAATGCACCGACTTTTGTATTTTGATACAATTTTTTTGCGGTTTTTGCGTGGCGGGGAAGGAGAGCTTGCAATCTTTCGGAAAAAGTGGTATAATTTGCTTTGTTCGTCGGCATAAAACCGCAAAGGAGTTTCGCTATGAAAACATCGCATCAGAAGGCGTCAATACGCATGGCGGCTGCCATCGCCGCGCTTCTCATCTTCGCCGCGGTCTTTGCGCTCGGCTGGTTCTCGCGCTATTGGGCGCTCGACGGGCGCACACGCAGCCTGCTCTGGGCGGTCGACACCGCGAAGGACCGCTTCTATAAGGAGGTGGACGAGGACGCGCTCTGGGAAGGGTTCTATTCCGCGTTCAGGCTCGACCCGTATTCGGCGTACTACCCCAAGGTGGAGTACGAAGAAGTGCAATCGTCCAACGCGGGCAACCGCGCGGGCATCGGCGTATCCGTCACGGAGCTCGGCGGACAGCCCGTTCTCTATACGGTGGCGGGCAATTCTCCCGCGGAGCACGCAGGTCTGCGCGTGGGCATGACTGTGTACGGCGTGGGCGCCACCGAGGAGACGGTGCAGGGCGGGACGGCGTCCGAGATCGCGTCCCAACTCGGGTCGTCTCCCGCGGACGTGCCGCTGTATGTCCGCTGCGGGTTTTCCGCGGAGGACGCCGCACTGTACGAGATCGTCCCGGGCGCCTACCGCACGTGCTATTGCCTCTATGCGGACAGCGACGGCGCCGTCCGGTTCGACCCCGCCGATCTCACCGCCTTCTCCGTTCCCTTCGAAGAGCTCCCTCTTTCCGAAAACACCGCATATGTCCGCCTCACTTCCTTCCACGGGACGGCGGCGGAGGAGTTTGCCGCCTGCCTTGCGCGCATGCGCGACGCGGGCAAGAGCGACCTCATTCTCGATCTCCGCGCGAACGGCGGCGGTTCCATCGACATCTGCGCGCGGATCTGCTCCATGCTCATCAAGGATGCGGAGGGGGAAAATCCCGTCGTCATCACGGCGCGTTACCGCGACGGGAGCCATCTCGATTTCACCGCTCCCGGCAACACATATCATGCATATTTCAACGAAACTTCCCGCATCCGGATCCTTGCCGATTACGGAACGGCTTCGGCTTCGGAATGCCTGATCGGCGCGATGGTCTCCTACGGGACGGTGACGGCGGACGACATCTATATCCGCGAGACGAACGGCGTCGCGCGCACCTACGGGAAGGGAATCATGCAGAGCTATTTCACGGACCCGCAGGGGAACCGTCTCAAACTCACCGTCGCCGAAATTTTCTGGCCGAACGGCGAAACCATCCACCAAAAGGGCGTTTTGGCGGCGGACGAAGCGCACGCGATCGAATCGGACGGCATCCCGCGCGAGCACGACGGCTTCCTCGCGGAATTTTTCGCACGGCAAAGTTAGCTCTTTTCCGAGAGACGCCTCAAATATTCCTCCAATACGGTCAGATCGCCGACCTCGCTCTTGGGTCGGCTCTCTTTTTCGCTTTTTTCGGGGGGAGTCGCGGACATGGGTGCCTTGTTTTCGGTGAGCGCGGCAAGCAGCTCGCGGTTTTCCTTATAAAAAGCGAGGAAGGCGGTCAACCGCTCTTTGAAGGCGGGATCGCTCATGGCGAAGAGCAGCAGCAAAACGATAAAATTTTCCATGCTTTTATCCTATGCGAGGGGACAAATCCGAAGTTCCCCTCATACTATGCTAATGGAGGCAGATATGGGCGATTTTGCGAGTTTTGTTCCGTCCGGCAAGAAGTCGGACGAAGAGTGGAAGAAGGAAGCGGAGGACATCGTCCGCGCATACGGCGGAAAGGGGGAATCGGAGATTCTGAAAGCGATCTATGCCCGCGCCGTCGAGGGCAAGAAAGCCGGCACGCTCACCAACGAACAGATCGATCTGTTCTATGCGCAGTTCGCGCCCATGCTGGACGGCGTTAAAAGGAAACGCCTCCAAAAGCTCGTCGCCGAGCTGAAAAAGCTGTGATCAGAGCTTGCGGAGCGCGCCTGTAAGCGCGTTGACTTCC
Organism: uncultured Clostridia bacterium; assembly: GCA_947625385.1. Classification (GTDB taxonomy): domain Bacteria; phylum Bacillota; class Clostridia; order Christensenellales; family Borkfalkiaceae; genus Gallimonas. The sequence continues at coordinate 32,399 of CANQOB010000002.1, read as the reverse complement.
CGCATGCCCTGCAAGGGGGAGAAGGACGCGCGCACGAGTCCGTCCGGGAAAGTCCCGAGCGCTTTGTGCACGAGCGGCGCGCAGTGAAGCCCCGCGCGCACGGCGATATCGAATTTGTCGGAGAGGATGCCCGCCACCTCCTCGGAGGGCAGCCTCTTGTGGCGGAACGCCGCGATGCCGCAGGGGTTCGGCTCGAAAAAGGGCTCTATATCCATGGCGGCGAGCGCGTCTTTGAGCGCGGCGGTGAGCCGCAAGAGATTTTGCGCCCCGCCCGTCATCTTCGCCTTTGCAAAGAGCGTTCCCTCGAAGAGCGAGCAGATCGCGGGATAGGAGAGCGTGCCCGCTTCGAGACGGTCGGGATAAAACGCGGGCATATCCGGATTGAAGCTCTCGCTTCCCGTCCCGCCGAAGAGCACGGGTTCGGGGTCGACGCGGTCGGAAAAGAGCAGTGCGGCGGCGCCCTGGATGGCATGCATGCCCTTGTGTCCCGCGACCGCAAGCGCATCCAAGCCCCACTTTTTCATGTCGATGGGGATGTGACCGGCGGCTTGCGCGCCGTCCGCAAAGAGGAGGACGCGGGCGGGAACGGCAGAGCGTATTTCGGCGAGGTCGGGCATATATCCCGTCACGTTGGAAGCGGCGGTGACGAGACAGACCTTCGTGTTCGGTCTGATTCTCGACCGAAAGTCCTCGGCGCACAGCTTTCCGCCGCGCAGGGGAACGACGTCGTACTCCACCCCCTTCGTCTTTTTGAGATGTTCGAGAGGGCGCAGGACGGAATTGTGTTCGAGACAGGAGCACAGCGCGTGGTCGCCCTCGTGCAGGGTGCCGAGGATGGCGATGTTGAGTGCTTCGGTGCAGCTTCTCGTAAAGACGACGCGCTCGTACCCGTATCCCGAAAAGAATTCGGAAAGCAGATTGCGGCAGGCAAACACATGCTCTGCGAGCGCAAGGGAGAGGCGGTGACCGCTCCTTCCCGGGTTGGCGCAGGAGCGCATGGAAGCAATGACGGCGTTGGCGACGGAGGCGGGTTTGAACCCGCCCGTGGCGGCGTTATCGAGATATATCATACAGTTCTCCCCGAAAATGATATTGTATTATACGCGGGAGCGGGAGCGATCATGACGGTTTTAGCGGTATTTAAGTCCCGCGCGCAGACGCTGGACTACCTGAATGCGTTGAAGGGCATGGGAATCCCGGCGCAGGCGGTCTCCACGCCCAAGGAAGCGGGCGTGGGCTGCGGCATCTCCGCGAGGTTCGACGGGCGCTTCTTCGAACGCGCAAACTTCGTTCTGTCCAAAAAATGCTATTCCTCGTTTGCGGGATTTTTGCGGACGGACTGAAAGTTTCGCCGCCCCCTGCTTGCTTTTTCGGTGAACAAATGCTATACTGTACGTATGAACACCCAAGCAATTCTCGATGAACTCTCCCGGCTGTACCCCGAAGCCAAGCCCGCGCTTGTATACCGCTCTCCCTACGAGCTGCTCGTCGCCGTCATCCTGTCGGCGCAGTGTACGGACGAGCGCGTCAACAAAGTGACGGCGGAACTGTTCAAGGAGCATAGTACTGCCCGTTCCATGCTCACGCTCTCCCAAGAGGAGCTGGAACAGGCGATCTACTCCTGCGGATTTTATCGCAACAAGGCGGCGCACATCCTCTCCGCTTCGCGGGATATCGTGGAAAAGTTCGGCGGTGAAGTCCCTTCCGACCCAGAGGCGCTGCGGACGCTCGCGGGAGTCGGGCGAAAGACCGCCAACGTGGTGTATTCCGTCGCCTTCGGGGGAGACGCCATCGCCGTCGATACCCATGTGTTCCGCGTCGCCAACCGGCTGGGACTCGCGTCGGGCAAGACGCCCGAGGCGGTCGAAGAGGGACTCATGCGGGCGATCCCCAAAAACATGTGGTCGAAGGCGCACCATCTGCTCATTTGGCACGGCAGGCTCGTCTGCCATTCCCAAAGACCTGCGTGCGAACGCTGTACGCTCGCTCCCTATTGCAGAGCATATTCGGAAAGCCACCCTGTGTAATTTCCCCATCTCCTGCACCCAAGTATGAAAACCTCCCGCGTGGGGCAAAACTCATGCAGGAGGTTTTTTATGACCAATTTGACCGCAAAAGATCTGGACGTCCTCGTCCAAGTACTCACGGGAGAAGAGATGGCGTGCAAGAAGGCACGGGTGTATGCCAACACCCTGACCGACGTCGCGCTCGCCGAGGAGATGCGCGAGATCGCCGCACAGCACGAACAGCGCTTCAATGCGCTCACACAGCTTTTGGGAGGGAAATCATGAAACAGGCAAAAAAGGACATCGCACTTTCGGAAAAAGACGCGCTGCAAGATCTTCTCGATTGTGAAAAACTGCTCATGACCTACTATGCGGCGGCGCTCACCGAGGGCAGCTCGACGCCCTTCCGCAAGCAGATTCTCAAAAATTATACGGCGCATGCGGAGACGCAGTTCCGCGTATTCGAACAGATGCTCGACCGCGGGTACTATCAGGTCCGGCCCGCCGAGAAGATGATGCTCGACCAAAACGCCGAGAAGTTCGAAAAAGTCAAAAAGCAGCTCGTCTCATGAGTTGCGCGCATGCCGATATGCGCATGGGAGGAAAGTATGCCGAAAAAGAAGAAAAAGAAAGATGCCAAAGAGCTGTATCCGCATAATCCGCGCTATTGCATGATCTTGCCCGATGCGGCAAAGGAAAACGAGAAGGACATCTCCTCCACGGGACAATCGTAAACTTCGCCCCCGCAAAAGCGGGGGCGAAGTCTTATAATTGTAAAAAAATCAATAAATTCGCCGAAAATCCGTATATTTCGATAATTTTCGAAATAGTATAAACACACATTTTCGGGGCTCCGCATACGATGGGTATATGACGTCCGACGTTTGGGAGACCGCAAATCTCTTCGATCTGAAAAGCTGCGGATGGGGCGATCTGCTCGCCCGATTCCGCTATCCTTGGCTCATCATCGAGCATATCCCGACGCTTATTTCCATTATTTCGACAAATATCGAAATATCATATACCGAGCTGAAACCGGGGGTTTTCGTCCATCAAACCGCCAAAATTTCCCCATTTTGCGAAATTTGCGCGCCGGCGGTGATCGGGGCAAAGAGTGAGATAAGGCGGGGCGCCTATCTGCGGGGCAACACGCTGCTCGGGGAGGGCTGCGTCGTCGGGCACTGCTGCGAGGTGAAAAACTGTATCCTTCTGGACGGCGCGACGCTCGCCCATTTCAATTATGCGGGGGACAGCGTGCTCGGCGCCCGCGTTCATCTCGGCGCGGGTGCCGTTCTGTCCAACTTGAAGGCGGACAAAAGCCTCGTCACGATCGCATCGGAGGACGGACGCATTCCGACCGGTCTGAAAAAATGCGGTTCCTTTCTCGGGGACGGCGTGGAAGTGGGGTGTAACGCCGTCCTCAATCCCGGCTGTGTGGTCGGCAAGGGGAGCAGGGTCTATCCGCTCGTCTCTCTCCGCGGCTGCGTCCCCGCGGGAAGCATCGTAAAAAAATAGCCCGCCGCAAAATGCGGCGGGCAACCTGTTTTCAGACGTTGAACCGGAAGAGGACGACGTCCCCGTCCTTCATCACGTACTCTTTTCCTTCCGAACGGACTTTTCCCTTTTCGCGCGCGCCTGCAAGTCCTCCGCAGTCCAAAAGCGTCTGCCATTCGACGACCTCTGCGCGGATAAATCCCTTTTCGAAGTCGGTGTGAATCTTCCCAGCCGCCTGCGGCGCCTTGGTCCCTTTGACGATCGTCCATGCGCGCGTCTCTTTTTCTCCTGCGGTGAGGAAGGAGATGAGCCCCAAAAGGGAATAGGAGGCGCGGATGAGTTTGGAGAGTCCGCTCTCTTTGAGCCCGAACTCTTCCAAAAAGAGCGCCCTGTCCGCCTCGTCCATTTCCGCGAGCTCGGCTTCCGTTTTGGCGCAGATGACGATGACCTCCGCGCCGTGCGCACGCGCGTAGTTTCCGACGGCGGCGACGAGGGGCAGTTCCCGTTCATCCTTTCCCATGTCGCGCTCGGAAATGTTCGCGCAATAGACGACGGGCTTTGCCGAGAGCAAAAAGAGCGCGTCGAGAAGGGCTTTTTCCTCCTCGCCGACGGGGAGCTCGCTTGCGGGCTGCTCCTGTTCGAGATGTTTCAACAGTTTTTCGAGGAAGATAAATTCTGCCGCCGCCGTCTTGTCGGAACCGCCGCGCGCGGCGTTGCGGATGCGGTCCATGCGCTTTTCGACCGTCTCGATATCGGCGAAGATGAGTTCGAGCTCGATGGTCTCGATATCGCGCACGGGGTCGACGGAATTTTCGACATGGGTCACGTTTTCGTCCTCGAAACAGCGCACGACATGCACGATGGCGTCCACCTCGCGGATGTGGGAGAGAAATTTATTGCCGAGACCTTCGCCGCGGCTCGCTCCCTTGACGAGCCCCGCGATATCGACGAATTCGACGACGGCGGGCGTGACTTTTTTGCTCGCATAGAGCGCGGCAAGCTTGTCGAGCCGCTCGTCGGGAACGGCGACGACGCCCACATTGGGCTCGATCGTACAGAAGGGATAGTTCGCAGCCTCTGCGCCCGCCTGCGTGATGGCGTTGAACAGGGTGGATTTGCCGACATTGGGAAGTCCCACGACACCTAATTTCATAGTATCCTCCGTATTTCCATACCATTATATTACTTTTTGCGAAAAACATCAAGTCTTTCGGTTGCCAAAACGCGGAAAAAGTGGTACAATCATCGCTGAGAACAAATCGGAGAGGAACTATGGATCACAAGGCTTATATCGCAGACCGTCTGCCCGTCGAGGGGCTCTCGAAGGAGGAGCTCGCCGCGCTCATCGTCACCCCGCCGGATCCCGCCATGGGGGACTTCGCGCTCCCCTGCTTCAAGCTTGCGAAACTTTTGAAAAGATCGCCGGTCGCCATCGCGGAAGAGCTTGCAAAGGGGTTTGCCGCGGACGGCGTCATCAAATCGGCGGAGGCGCAAAACGGGTATCTGAATTTCAGGATAGACTTAAAAAGCTTTGCCGAAGAAACGCTCTCCCGCGTCGAAGAAGAGCAAAACGGATACGGATCCTCGGACATGGGTAGGGGGAAAACGGTCTGTATCGACTATTCGTCGGTGAATATCGCGAAGCCCTTCCATATCGGGCACCTCTCCACCACGGTGCTCGGCGCGAGCCTTTCGCGCATCTTCAAGTTTCTCGGATACCGTGCGGTCGGCATCAACCATCTCGGGGATTACGGAACGCAGTTCGGGAAGCTGATCGCCGCATATCGGCATTGGGGCGACCGTGACGAGGTGCAAAGAGGGGGGATCCATGCCGTCAACGCGCTCTATGTGCGCTTCAACAACGAAGCGACGGAGGAAATGGAGCAAGAGGCGCGCGAGTATTTCCGCCTCATCGAGAGCGGCGACCGCGAGGCAAACGCGCTCTTCGAGTGGTTCAAAGAGCTCACGCTCGACTATGTAAAGACGATCTACGACCGCCTGCACGTCACCTTCGACAGTTACGCGGGCGAGCGCTTTTATACGGATAAGATGGCGCCTGTCATCGAGGAATTGCGCCAAAAGGGACTTTTGACCGAGAGCCGCGGGGCGCAGATCGTCGACCTCGAACCCTACGGCATGCCGCCCTGTCTCATTTTGCGTTCGGACGGGGCTTCCCTCTACGCCACGCGCGACCTCGCCGCCGCGATCTACCGCAAGCAGACCTATGATTTCGATAAGTGCCTGTATGTTGTCGCTTATCAGCAGAATTTGCACTTCAAGCAGGTATTCAAGGTGCTCGAACTCATGGGAAAGGAATGGGCAAAAGACCTCGTCCACGTCGCCTACGGCATGGTGAGCCTCGAAGAGGGCGCGATGTCCACGCGCAAGGGACAGGTCGTCTGGCTCGAGGACGTGCTCACGCGGTGCGTGGAGAAGGCGTATGCCGTGATCTCGGAAAAGAACCCTGCGCTCGAACACAAGGAAGAGGTGGCGGAAAAGGTCGGCGTCGGCGCGGTCATTTTCGGCGCGCTCTACAACAATAAGATCAAGGATATCGTGTTTTCTTACGACAAAGCGCTCAATTTCGACGGCGAAACGAGCGTCTATGTGCAATATACCTGCGCCCGCGCTTTTTCCGTCCTCTCCAAGGCGCGCGCGCTCGGAATCGAGGACAGGGGTGCGAAAATCGACGAGCTCTGCCCGCAGGAAGCGGAAGTCGTGAAGGCGATCGCGGCGTTCCCCGAGGCGGTCAAGAGCGCCGCGGCGGGATACGAGCCCAGCGTGATCGCGCGGTTTGCGGTGGATACGGCACAAAAATTCAATAAATTTTATATCGATTGCAAGATCATGCAGGCGGAGAGCGAAGAATTGCGCCGCATGCGGCTGCGCATCACCCGCGCTACCCTGACGGTGCTCACGAACGCCCTCACCTTGCTCGGAATCGGGATTCCCGAAAAAATGTGACGAGCGGGGGGAGCGGCGCGGAAAAAAATCAAAAATATTTTTTCCGAAATCATTGAAATCCGCAAAGATTTATGATATAATACCGAAAAAGAGTTTCAAAGGAGATAAATGATCATGAAAAGATGTGCGGTTTGCGGAGAGATCGTCGCGGACGACGTCGAAGTATGTCCCGTCTGCAAGGCGAGAAAATTCGAACCCATCGAAGAAAAGGCGTTTGCCTGCGAGCATCATGTCGGTGACGGCGTGGTCGAGGACAAGGAAGTCATGGACGGGCTTCGCGCCAATTTCAACGGCGAATGCTGCGAAGTGGGCATGTATCTTGCGATGGCGCGCGTCGCCGAACGCGAGGGCTATCCCGAGATCGCGGAAGCGTACAAGCGCTATGCGTTCGAGGAAGCCGAGCACGCGAGCAAGTTCGCGGAACTTCTCGGCGAGGTCGTCACGCCTTCCACGAAAAAGAATTTGGAGCTGCGCGCCGCCGCGGAAGCGGGCGCCTGCGAGGGGAAACTGATGCTCGCCAAGCGCGCAAAGGAACTCGGCTACGATGCGATTCACGACACCGTGCATGAGATGGCAAAGGATGAGGCGCGTCACGGCGCCGGTTTCAAAGGACTCCTCAAACGCTACTTTTAAGGCGTAGGAAGCACGAAAGAAGCGCAAAAGAAAAAAAGACGGGGCAGCCCCCGTCTTTTTGCTACTCTACCGCAAAGACGACGGAAGTAGAGACGCAAAAAGATAACTCTACTGCCGGTAGAACGGTTGACATTTGCGCGCGCGCAAGCTATAATAAGAGACATGGAAGAAAACCTCGCCGAAATCATCGGCAAAAACATCATGCAACTTCGGAAGATGTCGGGCATGACCCAGCTCGAACTTGCCGAAAAGCTCAACTATTCCGATAAATCGATCTCCAAGTGGGAGCAGGGCAACGGCATCCCCGATGTGCGCATCCTGGTGCAGATCTCCGAGGTGTTCAACGTCTCTTTGGACGACCTCGTCCATGAGCGGAGCGAGCGTCCCGTGATGCCCAAACGCATGCGGATGCTGCGCAGATGTATCATTCTGTGCTGTTCGGTCGTCCTCTGCTGGCTTGCCGCAGTCATTTCCTTTGTGCTCGGGGGCGTCATCTCGCCCGGGCTCGACCTTCTTTGGCTCGCCTTTGTCTATGCCGTTCCCGCATCCTGCATCGTCGTGCTCGTATTCAGCTGCATCTGGTCGTGGAAATGGGTGCGGTTTTTCTCCATCACCGTTCTCATCTGGACGGCGCTCCTCTGCATCTATCTGACTGTCTACTTCACCACATTCTATGAGACGGTATGGCTGATCTTTCTCATCGGCGTGCCTCTTCAAGTTCTGGCGCTCTTCTTCTTCCTCTGGTGGAAGCGCCTGCCGTTCTTTAAGAACAAGGAGGACGTATGAAAGAGTTTGCGATACCCATGTCCGAGGATGCGCGCCAAAAAAAGGGCGCGCGGTTGAGACGGCTCTGTTCCGCATGCAGCGTATTGACCGTCACCTTTGCGGTGAGCGCGGTCCTCATGCTGCTCGCCGTGCTCGGGGCGGTGATCGCGGCGGAGTTTGTCCATGACGCGTCCCGTCTCTGTTTTATCCTCGCGGGCGCGTTCGGCGGCGGAACGGTCTGTTTCGTCGCTTTGACCGTGCTCTTCGAGCGTCTCTCCTCGGCGACGGACGCGCGCACGCTCGACTATTTCGAGCGCTGCGACGGAGAGGAAAGCTTTTTCGTCGGGGACGGCACGCTCGCCTCGTTCCGTGAGACGGGGATGCTTATCCACGGCGAAAAGCGGGAACTGTTCGTACCGTATGCGGACATCGGGTTCTATTCGGTGTGCACGCGCAGGCGTCCCCGCGAGAAGGGGGAATGGTTTGTCGTATTCGGGATTCCCGCGCGGTATTTTTCCAAGGCGCAAAAGGACGCGCCTCCGCTCTATGTGCAGACGGAGCTCAAACCCCGCCTGACCCGCGCTCTCGAAGCGCATTCCATCGCTTTGCGCGGGGAAAAAGCGGAAGAGGGGTCGAAAAAAGCAAAATTCGGGTTGGAGAAGAAATTTTATCTCCCCAACCGCAAAAAGCGCAAAAGCGCCCTGCTCTTTTTGGCGGGAGGCGGCGTAATGCTCGCCGCGGGCGTGGCTGTCATCTGGTTTCAGCAGGCGGTCGGGAGCGCGCTCATCGTGTTGGGCGCCCTTTTGGCGGCGCGGGCGGTCGTCGGGCTGCTCCGTGCGCGGGCGCTGTTCGCCGTGTACCGCGAGGGAATCTTCTGGCGGGAATCCGAGGGCAGAGACAGCGTATTTTTGAAGTGGGGCGAGCTTCTCCGCCTGCGCAGGGACGAGGAAAACGGGTTGCCCGTCATCATCGCCGAGCTTCCCTATGGGACCTATCACTTCCCGCGGGCAGCCGGCGCGTTTGAATTTCTCGAAGAACATCACGGGGAGGACGTCGCGTGCGGGAATTGAAGATCGGCGGGACGTACCGCCATTTCAAGGGGAACCTATATGTCGTCGAGGGGACGGCGACGGACAGCGAAACGGGGCAGCCTCTCGTTCTGTACCGTCCGAAAGCGGGCGGCGGGCTTTGGGCGCGTCCGCTCGGCATGTTTCTCTCCGAAGTCGACAGGGAGAAATACCCCGCCGCGACGCAAAAATACCGCTTTGAGGAGACGGACTGATGCGCTGTGCGAATTGCGGCAACAACGCCGCGAAAATTTATGAGCGGGAAGCGGACGGAAAGGTCATGAAGCTCTGCCTCTGTCCCGCCTGTTTCAGGGAGCTCTATAAGGACTTGGGGGAGGGAGAATTCTTTGCGGCATTCTCCGCCCCGGAGGACGAACAGCGGGCATGCCCGACCTGCGGCACGACGTTCGCCGATTTCCGTGCGAGCGGGCTTTTGGGCTGCGCCTATTGTTATACGTTTTTCCATGACGACCTCATCCCCGCCGTGCGTTCGGCACAGGGGCACATCTGCCATGTGGGAAGCGCCCCGAGCAGCGGCGCGGAGGCGAAATATGACGAGACGCTCCGCCTCGTCTCCAAAAAGAAAGAGCTGGAAAGCCGTCTCGAGCTTGCGCGGCGCAGCGGGGACAGGGATGCCGCCCTGCGTTTGAGGGCGCAGCTTCGGGAGGTAGACCGCAGCCTGTACGGCGGGGAGAGCGAAGAATGAACAAGACCTTGGAGAGCGTCGCGGTATCCTCCCGCGTGCGGCTCGCGCGCAATTTCAGGGACTATCCCTTCCCCGCCCTTTTGATGCGGGGCGCGCATGCCGAGGAGCAGGCGGGGGAGATGATTCATTTGCTCACCGCGGAGCTCACGAGCATGGAGCAATTCACCCTGTATGAGATGAGCGACATCCCGGACGCGACCGCCAAGCTCTTGCAGGAGCGCTATCTCATTTCCCGCGATCTCATGCGCCACCGTGCGATCGCCGGCGCGCTGATCTCGGCGGACGAGCGGGTGAGCGTCATGATCAACGAGGAGGACCATATCCGCGCGCAATACTTTGTCAAGGGGCTCGATCTGCGGCGCGCCTATGAGCGCATCGCCGCGATCGACGAGATCATTTCGGACTTCATCCCCCTTGCATATGACCCCGAATTCGGGTATCTCACCGCCTGTCCCACCAATCTCGGGACGGGGCTCAGGGCGTCCGTCATGCTGTTTTTGCCCGCGCTCTCCCGGAGGGGGAAACTGCGCAGCGTCATTCCCGCGCTCACCCGCATGGGGCTCACCGTGCGCGGCGTCTACGGGGAGGGCAGCGGCGCGGACGGAGACCTCTTCCAGGTCAGCAACGAAGTCACGCTGGGCATCTCGGAGATGGATATCCTCGGCATGGTGCAGAGCGCCGTCGAAAAGATCGTGGAGATGGAGATCGGCGAGCGCGGCCGCATGAAGGTAGAGGGCGGCGTCGCGTTGGAGGACGGGATTCTGCGCACGCTGGGAGAGCTCACGCACTGCCGCTTGCTCGGGGAAAAGGAATTCACCGCCCGCATCGCGGACGTCAAACTGGGCGCGGCGCTCGGTCTCTTCGGGGAGACGGAAGAGGACGACAGGCTGGAACGGCTCGACGACCTTGTCGTCGCCATGCGCCCCTACGGAATCGCCGAACTCAAACGCGAGGGGGAGGACGAGAACGCCTGCCGCGCGCGCTTTGTCGCGGAGGCGCTCCGCGAGATATTCCCGGATTTTTAAGGAGGATATATGGACCGTTCCAAATTTTCCGATCATCTCAATCAGGTGCTGCTCATCGCAGACGAATGCGCCAAGCGGTACAGCACGACGTATATCGGCACCGAGCACATCGTGTTTGCCATGCTCTGCGTCAACGACAGCACGGCTTGCAAACTCTTGCGGGAGGCGGGAGCCACCCTCGACGAATATAAGGAGCAATTCAAACAGTGCGTGCAGCACGACATCGGGGTGCGCGGCTATACCCCGCGTACGAAGCGGCTCTTCGATCTCGCGTTCGAGTTCGCCCTTGCGAGCCGCAGGGCATACGATACGCTCGTCGGCACGGAGCACGTCCTGCTCGCGATTCTCTCCATAGAGGACTGCCTCGCCGTCTGCCTGTTGAACAGAATCGGCACCGACCTGCCCACGTTGGAGACGCGCCTCTCGCAGTTCATCGAGCCCGAAGAGGAGACACCGCCTCCCCCGCCGCCCCGCCCCGAGATTCACAGGGTATCCTATCACGAGCCGGAGCCGGAGGACTCCTCGCTCTCCAATCTGCAAGCGTACGGGGTGGACCTCACCAGGCGCGCGCGGGAGGGCAAGCTCGACCCCGTCATCGGGCGGCGGCACGAGATCGAAAAAGTCATCCAGATTCTGTCCCGCCGCTCCAAGAACAACCCCGTGCTCATCGGCGAGCCGGGCGTGGGCAAGAGCGCGGTCGTCGAGGGACTCGCGCAGGCGATCGTAAGCGGCGACGTCCCCGACCTGCTCCTCGGAAAGATCGTCTTTTCTCTCAATCTGACAGGACTGTTGGCGGGCACGCGCTACCGCGGGGACTTCGAAGAGCGCCTCAAAGCCGTCACGGATTCCATCATGCGCAACAAGCGCATCATCCTCTTCATCGACGAGATTCACATGATCGTCGGCGCGGGCAGTTCTTTGGAGAGCAACATGGATGCGGCGAACATCTTAAAACCCCTGCTCGCCCGCGGCGAATTGCAGACGGTGGGCGCGACGACGAGCGAGGAGTACCGCAAATTCATCGAAAAGGATTCCGCACTCGAACGCCGCTTTACCCCCGTCGTCGTGGAACAGCCCACCGTGGAGGACGCCATCACCATTCTCCAAGGGCTCAAAGACAAGTACGAAGCGCATCACAACGTCACGATCACGGACGCCGCGATCGAGGCAGCCGTCAAGCTCTCCGACCGCTATGTGACCGACCGATTTCTTCCCGACAAGGCGATCGACCTCATCGACGAAGCGGCGTCCCGCGCCCGTCTCAACGCGTTCACGGGTCCCGCGGAGCTGCGGGAGATCGATGAAAAGATCGCACGGGTCGCCTCCGACCGCGCGAAGGCGGTGCGCTGGCAGGATTTCGCCCGCGCGCACGAGCTCACGGTCACCCTCGATGAGCTCAATAAGAGCAAACAAGCGCTGCGCCTCGATTGGGATTCCAAGCGCACGGAGACGCGCATCTCCATCGGCGCGGAGGAGGTCGCCGCCATCGTCAGCGACTGGACGGGCATCCCCGTCGTCAAGATCACCGAGGAGGAGAGCGAACGCCTCATGCACCTCGAAGCGGAGCTGCACGAGCGCATCGTGGGACAGGACGAAGCGGTGACCGCCGTCGCGCGCGCCGTCCGCCGTGCCCGCGCGGGGCTCAAAGACCCCAACCGTCCCATCGGCTCCTTTATTTTCGTCGGACCCACGGGCGTGGGCAAGACCGACCTCTCCAAGGCGCTCGCGGCGAGCCTGTTCGGCGACGAACGCACCATGATTCGCCTCGACATGTCCGAATTCATGGAGAAAGCCGCCGTCAACAAGCTCATCGGCGCGCCTCCGGGCTATGTCGGGTTCGACGACAGCAAGGGCACGCTCACCGAGCGCGTGCGCAAGCGCCCGTACTGCGTCGTGCTCTTCGACGAGATCGAAAAAGCGCATCCCGACGTGTTCAACGCGCTCTTGCAGATTCTCGACGAGGGGCAGCTCACCGACAGCCGCGGCAGGACGGTCTCCTTCAAGAACGCCGTCGTCATCCTCACCTCCAATGTGGGCGCGCACGAGGTCAAGGAGGTCTCGGCGCTCGGCTTCCGCTCGGTCGACGGGGACAGCAAGTACGAGGACATGAAGGAGCGCATCGAGGACGCGCTCAAAGCGCAGTTCAAACCCGAATTTTTGAACCGTCTCGACGAGATCGTCATCTTCCATAAGCTCTCCGAGGAGGACGCGGAGCAGATCTGCCGCAAGATGATCGCGGCGCTCTGCAAGCGGTTGAAGGAGCGGGGCATCTCTCTGGAAGTCAGCGACCGCGCCATTAAAAAGCTCGTGGCGGAGGGCTACAACGAGGAGTTCGGCGCCCGTCCTTTGAAGCGCACCATCCAAAGGCAGGTCGAGGATAGGCTCTCCGAGGAGATCTTGGGCGGGCGCGTCATGGAAGGCGACCGCGTCATCCTCGACGAAAACGACGGCGAATTTTTCTTCCGCAACTGAATACGCTTCCTATTGGAAAGGGTCAAAGGCGTCGACAATAAAGCGTCCGTTCGTGGCAAAATCTGTCACGGATGGGCGCTTTTTCAGCGTAAATTACAAGATTTTTGTAAATAAACCCCGAAAAGAGAAAAAATCAAAATTGAAAATGATTTGGCGCTCGTTTGAAAATTTCGGGTTTCGAAAAATTTTTTCCATTTTCTTAAATTTTTTCACAAAAGGGCTTGACGGGTGTATGGGGGGGGGTGGTATAATAGAAATTGCCGGGGCACGGAGAACCCGTGGATAACTCGGTAATAAAATTCATTAGGAGGGATGTATGAACATCAAAAAATGGCTTGCTGCCGGATTATCGGTAGCTCTTGCCGGTTGCCTCGGCTGGGCGGTCGCCGCCTGCGCTCCCACGGAGCCCAACAAACCCGATGACTCCGGCGAAACGCACACCCACACGTATGACGCGTGGGACTACAACGAGACGCAGCACTGGAAGTACTGCGACGAGCACGGGACGGATAAGTCGAATATCGACGAGACGACCCGCGCGAACCACACTTTCGTGGGCGGCACCTGCGAATGCGGCGCGACCGAAGGCACCACCCCCGGCGGGGAAGTGACCGAAGGCGATTGGGTCATCGGTGAGGATGGCACCGTCACCAAATGGAACGGCACGGGAACGGAGCTCACCCTTCCCAAGACCGTCAAAGATGTAGAAGTCAAGAAGATCGCTGCAACGACGTTTGCGGACAACGCCAACGCAGCCAAGATCACCAAGCTCACCGTCGGCTACTTTAAGGATGGTTTCAACTTCCTTGAAAGCGGCGCGCTCGACGCCCTTACGGGTTGCACCGAGGTCATCTACAACGAAGAGTTCGAGACGTCAACGAATTCGGTCATCTACAACCAAAAGACCTTCCTTGCCCACATCAAGAAAGTCACCTTCAATGAGAACGTCCTGAATACGCCGCAGGCGGGCTGCGCGAACATGACCGCTCTCGAAAGCGTCGAGTTCAAGGGCGCGGTCCAGTCCTATCGCGCGAACCTCTTTGCGAACACGCCTCTTACGGAGATCACCATTCCCGCCTCGCTCACCACGTGGCAGTGCAGTGCGTTTGAGGGCATGAAGAAGCTCGAGACCATCAATTATGCGCTGACCAGGGGCAACTTTATGAACTTCAAGACGACTGCCAAGATGCACCCGTTCGACGATGTGATCGGCTCCGAAGCGGAGGGTGGCGTCAAGCTCGTCATCACGAACCCCGAGGCAGTCATCGGTGAGAATACCTTCTACGGGTTCACCCATTTGAAGAGCATCGAGTGGCACAAGGACGGCATGAAGCAGATTTACGCAAAAGCATTTGCGAAATCGGGCGTCACCAGCCTCACGATTCCCGCAAACTTCACCGAGGATACGCTCAACAAGATGAACAACTCCGGCGCTGCGTTCGAAGAAATGGAGAGCCTCGAAACGCTCACCTTCGAGCCCAACCCTCAGTATCACGTGCTTCCTTCGAACAGCTTCCTCGGCTGCACCTCTCTCCGCAAGGTCGTGCTTCCCGAAGGCGTCACGGGTCTCACTTCTTGGACGTTCCGCCGCTGCACGTCCCTTCGCGAAGTCGTCCTGCCTTCCACGCTCACGAAACTGTCCTATCAGGCATTCTTTGAGGACACCCTCGATAGCCTGACCATTAAAAAGGCGGACGGCGTGCTGACGTTCAGCCCCAACACCGCGACGAATGCAGGTCTCACCTTCTCCGCAGACGGCAAGATCTACGTCCCCGCAGACCTCGTGGACGACTACAAGGCGGATACGAACTGGAAGCTCCTCGAGCAGTACATCGAAGCCGCTCCCGAAGTCGACCCCGACCAAAAACTCACGGTGAATTGGTACATCAAGGGCACGGACGAACCCGCCCACACGCAGGAAGTGACCTCCGGCGAAACGCTGAACGAAGAGGACGCTTTCACGCCCGACGCGAGAGAGGGCTTCACCTTCTACGGCTGGTACTCCGATGAGAATTGCACCAAGAAGGTAGACTTCCCCGTCGAAGTCCTCGAAGCGAAGAACTTCTACGGCGAATTCCGCGAGAACATCGAGCTCGACCAGCGCGACTACTTCCTCGTCGGCAACGGGCAGGGCACCATCAAGGCGAGCAAGTGGGCGCTCGGCGCCAGCGCTCCCGCGTCTTGCAAGTTCACCCGTGACCCCGGCACGAACACCTACCGCATCAACAACTTCGAGCTCTATGTCGGCGACCAGATGAAACTCGGCTTCGCAAGCAAGTGGGGCGCAACGAACAGCGATTCCAACTATGCGTTCGGCGCGTACTTCTTCTCCAAGACTTCCGATGTGTTTGAAAAGAGCAGCGCATGGGACGACAACGCAAAGGTTGCCGACGGCAAGTCCGGCAAGTACAACATCATCCTCGTCACGAAGGGCGCCAACACCTCCACGACGGCGAAGGCGGAAACGCAGATCGTCTCCTTCACGTTCGAGCTCGTCGAATCCTACAACGTCGTGACCGAGGACATGGGCTGGTACCTCACGGGCGCCATGAACAGTTGGAATGATACCGCACCCAACCCGCTCTACAAGCTCACCGAAACGAGCGAAGGTAGCGGCATCTGGGAAGGCACCTTCAATTTCCCTGCCTCGTATAAGATGAAGGCGATTCACTTCACCAAGACGACGAAGGGCAGCACGGTCTCCTACGCTTCAAACTGGAGCAACGACAGCGACCATACGACGCCTTCCGGCAACGTCAAGATGAGCTACAACTCCAAGACGGATAAGCTCACGCACACGACCGTGACCGCGGCGGCTGCGCCTGTCGCGCTCATCCCCGACCGCAAACACTGACTTTTGCAACAAAGCCCTTGACCCTTACATTCCTTCTTCATTGTATCAGGGGACGCGGCAAAACCGCGTCCCCCCCGAAAGGGGACAGGGCGAACCGCGCGGCGGCATCATTCGATGCCGCCGCGCTTTTTTCTTTTCGGCGAAAATCTTTTCGCCGAGGAAATTGACCTTGTTGCCTTCACTGGCTTGTTCTCTCGGTCGTTTCAACGACAGTGTGCGTACCGTGGTGCGCAAATGCAGTGAAAAAGCAAAAAGTGTGATTTTTGCTTTTTCCTTTTTTTGAGAATAGAAAGCGCGGCGGCTTCGAGAGAAGCCGCCGCGCGCCTAAATTCCAAATTTTGTGCCTTAGGCGGAATTCACTTCCGCCGTGGGCGACCCAAGTTGCCGAACCCTTTCGGCTTACTGTCCGATGAAACATCCAATCGGAGCCAAGTTCGTTAAACCGCAAACGCCCATTCGCTCGACGAAAATATTTGCGCAGCAAAGATTTTCGCCGAAACTCTCAAATTTTGTGCGCGAGCAAAACCACGCTTTTGCGCTGCGCGTCCCCATTTGCCACGCCACCGCAGGCTTATTGTCCGATGAAACATCCAATCGGAGCCAAGTTTATTAAACCGCAAACGCCCATTCGCTCGCGCGCATTTATTTTGCGAATGCAAAAGAAATCGCGCGAAATTTATAGCTTCCAGTCAATAGGGTCAATGCCGTGGGCTGTCAGATAGGCGTTCGTGCGGGAGTAGTGTCTGCACCCGAAGAATCCCGCATACGCCGAGAGGGGAGAGGGGTGCGCGCATTCGAGGATGCAGTGTTTTGTTTGGTCGATGAGCGGCTTCTTTTTCCGCGCATTGCCGCCCCAAAGCAGGAACACGAGATGCTCCTTTTCGCGGGACAAGAGCTCGATGACGGAGTCGGTGAACCAGCTCCAACCGCAGTTTGCATGCGAATTCGCCTGATGTTCGCGCACGGTGAGCGCGGTATTGAGAAGCAGCACGCCCTCCGTCGCCCATTTCGTGAGATTCCCCGACTGCGGCGGGTCGAATCCGAGGTCGTCTTTGAGCTCTTTGAGCATATTGACGAGCGAGGGCGGCATGGGCACGCCGTCCTGCACGGAAAAGCACAGCCCGTGCGCCTGTCCCTCGTTGTGGTAGGGGTCTTGTCCGAGCAGCACCGCCTTGACCTTTGCAAACGGCGTTAAGCGGAAGCAGTTGAAGATGTCGTACATGCTCGGATAGACGATGTAATGGGAATATTCGTATTTCAGAAATTCCCGAATCTTGCGGTACCGTTCGTCCGCAAACAGCGGCGAAAGTACCTCGTTCCAATCCCCCAAATCTACCATAGTCTACTCCAATGCCGCGAAGATCTCGCCAAGGTGCGCTTTGAGATCGAGCAGCGCATATTTGAGATTTTTTGCGAACTGCTCCGTCGTGGAGCCCGACCCGTACACATCGGAGATCGCTTTCACCGAGATGACGGGCACGCCCGCATATTTACAGACCTGCGCAATGGCGCCCGCCTCCATTTCGCGGACGTCGCAGCCGAGCTCGATAAGGAGCGCGTGGTCGGCGGGACTGTCGTTGAACCTGTCCCCCGTGCCGAGGCTGCGGAGGGGCAAGCCGAGCCCGCGGGGCACGAAAAGCGGCAAGAAGTTCTCCTCTTCGTTGGGCAGCGTCCCCATCCGTTTGCCCGTGAGTTGGGTGATGTCGAAGTCGTACTGGACGACTTTCTCGATGAGATAGGTCTCTCCCACCCCGGTGCGCGCGTTCAGACCGCCCGCCACGCCGAAGTTGAATATGACGTCCGCTCCCGCATAGATCGCCGCGCATGCGCCCGCGGCGGCATTGACTTTGCCCTCCGCGGAGACGACGACGAGCACGTCTTTGCCGAACGCCTTGCCGATATGCACCGTCTTGCCGTAGACGGTCAGAATGTTTTCGGTCTCCATTTGGCTGAGGAGGATCTCCGCCTCGCTGTCCATCGCGACCACGCATCCGATCATGTTGTCCCTCCCGCCGTCTCGCGCAAGATCATGCCGTAGCCGCAGTCCATTTCGAAGAGCAGTTCGAGATAGTGCTTGCGGTAGGGGACGAATTTTCCCTCTTCGAGCAGGGCGAGGACCTCTTCCTTGTCCGCCCATTTCGCGTCGCACACCTCCTCCTTTTGCAGGGTGAGGTTGAGCGCGGGGTCAGCGCGCACGAGAAATACGTCGTCGAATCCGCAGGAAAAGTGAATCGTGAGCGCGGGCGGCGGCAGTTCAAGCGAAAGCCCCATCTCCTCGTTGAGTTCCCGCATCGCCGCTTGCAGCGCATCTTCCCCCGCAAGGGCGCTCCCGCCCGCCGTGACGTCCCACAGCCCGGGCGCGCTCATGCGCTCCAAGGCGCGCCGCTGGATGAGCATTTTCCCGTCGGGGGAAAACACGCACACATGCACCACGAGGTGGTACTCTCCCTCGGCGAGCGGGGTGACGTCGCGCACGGCGGTCCGCCCCGTCAAACGGCGGTCCTTGTCATAGATATCCCAAAGTTCCATATTGCCCCCGTCGGCAGTCCCGCGTCCATGCGGGGAGCCGAACGTTTTTATTATAACAATTTTTTCCGCACATTGCAACCTTGCGCATACTTTTTTTCGGGGATGGGAAAAAACTTTTCCGAAAAGGAGGATCTCATGAATCCGTTTGAATTGAAGCCGCAGAAAGCGGACAAGATTTTCACCAGCTGGAATAAAGTGCTCGTCAAGCCCTACGACAAGAACGCCGTCGACCCCTACACCCGCCTTCGGGTCATTCTGATGTCGGGCACGGAGTTCGAGAGCGTGCGCCTCTCCAATTCGTTCACGCGCAACTGTCCCAACAACGACGTGAGGCGCCGTCTCGCCCGCATGCGCCGCGGGGAGCAGATTCAACAAAAGCGCATCGCGTCCCTCAAACCCATCAACGAAAGTATTCTCGAACACACCATCGGCTACGAACAGCTCGCGGTCGACCTCACCGCCAATCTCGCCGTGACCGAGAAGAACAGCTATGTAAAGAAGCAGCTCGATTTCGCGCTCTTGGAGGATTTCGACCACCTGTACCGCTATTCCGACCTCATGGAGCTCGAAAAGGGGGGAGACCCCGCCAAGCTCGTCGGCGACTACACCGAGATCATGCCCGGGCGACCCACCGTCGCCGAGTACCGCCACCCGCACGACGACGTCAACTTCTATATCAACGGCTATCTCAACGATCTCAAAACCAAGCTCAACATCAACATCATCACGGGCGCGGAGCAGCAGACGATGAACTTCTATATGAACGTCGCCAACCTGTACAATACGCCGCTCGGAAGAAAACTCTACAACGAGATCGCCATGATCGAAGAGCAGCACGTCACGGGCTACGGGAGCTTAAAGGACCCCACCATGTCGTGGTGGGAGTGCCTCCTCATGAATGAATACACCGAATGTTATCTCTATTATTCGTGCTATAAGGACGAGAAGGACGAGCGCATCAAGGCGATTTGGGAGCAGCACTTCGAGGAGGAAGTCGTCCACCTGCACGAGGCGGCGGACCTTCTCAAAACGTACGAGGGCAAGGTCTGGCAGCAGGTTCTGTGCGAGGGCGGCGAGTTCCCCGAGCTCCTCAAATTCCGCTCCCGGAAAGAGTATGTGCGCGAGATCTTGAAGAGCGTCCGTCTCACGGGCGTCGAGGAGGGCTGGGAGGAGCTCGAAAAGGTACCGGACACCTTCCGCTATTTCGGCTACAACGCCAAGATCAACGGCAGACCCGCCTCGGTGGGCACCCACACCGTCATCGAAAAGGCGATCGCCAATCTCGGGCAGGATTACCGCATCCAAAGCGGCGACCATCCCATCAAGGCGCTCGCCGACCGCAAGAGGGACAATCTCGACGTCGCCCGCGTCAAGGGAAAATAACGGTTCGCCCGCGCTTCGGCGCGGGCGACATATATGCGTTCAGGCAAGAAAGCGTATTTCCTCGGCGAAAAGATTTTCAAAGAAAAGCTTTTCGCCGAAGCCGTTGCACATGTTTCGCAGCAAAATATTTGACTTTGCCTCTTCGTCCATGGTATAATGGGATAAAAATCGGCTGCGGCGTCCGCCGCAGAGACGATAAGGAGTCTGTATGAAAACCCTTCGGAAGATCTTACTGTTCGCCCTCACGGCAGCGCTTGCGCTCGCGCTCGGAGCGGCGGTCGCCGCCTGCGCGCCCGAGGAAAACGAGACGGAGCATACCCACGAGTACACCGAGTGGGGCATCTCTCCCACGGAGCATTGGAGAAAATGTCCCGCGGACGGCGCGGAGGAGCCCGGGTCCCGCGCGCCGCATACCTATACGAACGGAAAGTGCACGTGCGGCTATGAGGAGAACCATGTCCATAGCTACACCGCATGGGGATATTCGGATACCGAGCACTGGCGCATGTGCCCCGCCGACAGCGCAGAACAGGCGGGCACGCGCGAGGAGCATCACTTCTCGGATTTCGTCACCGAGCGCGAACCGTCCTTCGGACAGGCGGGCTCGAAGAAAAAGACCTGCGAATGCGGCAAGACCGTCACGGAAGAGATTCCCATGCTGACGGAAGATACCGTGCTCGAATACTCTCTGACCTTTGTGCGCTCCAACGGGATGCCGTTCACGGGCTCCGTCCGCCTTTCCGTCACCGTGACGGACGCGGAGGGGAATCTCCCCTTGGACGAACAGGGCGAACAGTTCCGCGGCGGGGTGTATTCGCAGAGCTTTGTCCTCCGCCTCCAAGCGGGCGCGGGGCACGGCGTGTTCAACGTCGCCGTCTCGACGACCTCTAAAAACCACACCTTGCTCGACACTTCGCTCACCCTCTCGCCCGATTCTCCCGAAGCGAAGATTCGCATCAAGACAAATCCGCCGACGCAGGAGCCCGCAAGCTATAGACAGGGGGACGTTCTCAAAGACTACACCCTCACCTCCGTCAAGGGGGACGGCGCCACGCTCAAACTCTCCGACCTGTACGAGGACTACAAGGTCGTGCTGCTCAGCTTCTTCTATGTGGGCTGCCGCTACTGCCAGATCGAGATTCCCGCTATCTTACAGGTGTATCCCGAATATAAGAGCGAGATGGCGATCGTATTCCTCAACACCGTAGCTTCGGATACGGACGCCGCGATCATGGAGTGGGCGAGAAAATACAAGATCGACGATTTCTTCATCGCGCGCATGCCCTTCAACTACACCAAGCTGATGGCAGGTCCCTACGGAAACAACCAATATACGCCCGTCTCGGGCGTTCCCGTCAGCCTCTTTGCGGACAGCGAGGGCTCTATCCTCTCCATCCATCCGGGGGCGATCGGGCACGGCTCCGACGCGTCTTTCGCAACGAGCGTCGCCGATGTGTACGCGGTATTCGACCCCGTCATGGCGAAGGTCGGCTGGACGCGCGCGAACGCGTCGGCGACCTCTCTCGAAGTCATCCTCCCCGAAAAGCGCAAGATCGGTTAAATCCCGCGCCGCGGGAGGTTACAACGTTCCGACGAATTCGGTCTCTACGGGCGACTGCGTGCACAGGCACAGCGTGCACCCGCAGAGCTCGAAATGCCGGAGAGCGGCGTGCACGGGCACGCCGTTTTCGTAGAGCGTGCCGCCGAAATAGGCGAGGTGTTTGAGCATAGAGGCAAGCGTCCCGCCGCAAAATTTGATATAGGACTCCTTTGCCGTCCACAGTTTGAAAAAATCCTCCTCCCGTTCGCGGGGGGAGAGTTTTTTGATGAGCGCATGGAGGGCGCGCGGCGTCCGTCTTTCCGCGTCCAGCCCGACCTCGCAGTCTCCCACGGCGACCGCGGTCAGCCCCTCGGTGTGGGTGAGATTGAACTTCGGCGCTTCGGGTGCGGCGAAGTACGGTTTGCCGTTCCCGGTCGCAAGGAGGGGGAAGTCGCAGTCCAAGCCCGCCCGCGCGAGGGCGGCAAAGAGCTCTTCGCGGCAGAGCGTTCTCTCGGCATAATAAATCTTCATACGAAAATCATAGCATACGCGCGCGCAAAAGTCAACAATCTGCGCGGCGACCGTCGGTATAGGTTTTTGCCGCTTGGGGAACAATGGATACAGATGAAGAAAGTATTTTTGCCGGTCGTGCTCCTGTTCTTGCTGTGCCTGCTTTGCGGCTGCGACGCCGAAAAGCTCGGCTCGCTCGAAGACCTCTCTCTGCCCTATACGGGGGTCTACGAATGCGAGCGGCTCGACCTCGGCGGCAAAGACAAGCTCAAAGACTTCGAATACGTCCGTCTCGAACTCAAATACGACGGCGCGTTCGCCGTCGCATACCGCACGGAGGACGGGCTCTCGGGCTCGCTGGGCGGAAGTTATACGGTGGATACGGAGCGGGAGACGATCACCTTCCGCGCCGCATACGGCAGGCGCACGCTCCAACGCACCTTCCCGATGAAAAAGGGCGTCGTTCTCGTCGAGGAAAATTTTCTCGGCACGCCGCTCTTCGCCGAGTTCAAAATGTAAAATATTTGCTTTTTCCGTCCGTCCGTGATATACTTGGAGGTATGGACGGAAAACTTACCCGCAAGGTCGTTCTCACGGGCGATCAGGCGGAGGCGGCGGAGCTCATCGAAGAGTGGTTCCTGCATCTGAATACGCAGATCTTTGTACTGTGCGGCTACGCGGGGACGGGCAAGACCTTTCTCGTGGACTATATCGTGCGCAAGCTCGGTCTGGTCGCGGGCGAGAGCGCGGTTTTCGTCGCGCCGACGGGCAAAGCCGCATCCGTGCTCATCCGCGGCGGCACGCCTGCGGGCACCGTACACAGTCTCATCTATACGCGCGAGGAGGACATCGAAGTCAACGAGGACGGCGAGGTCATTTCCGAGCGCTTTTTGCGTTTTGTGCGGAAGGAGAGTCTCCCCAAGGACATCCGTCTCATCGTCGTGGACGAGACGAGCATGGTCTCCGACGACGTCTTGAAAGATCTTTTGTCTTTCGGCATCAAGTGCCTGTTTTGCGGCGACCCCGCCCAGCTCCCTCCCGTGGGCGGGACGAATTCTCTCCTCTCCATGCCCGTCTTTACGCTCACCCAGATCGTGCGGCAGGCGGAGGGCGACCCCATCATCCGCCTCGCCGAACAGGTGCGCAAGGGCATGGAGCCCTCGTTCGGTCGGTACGGAGACAGCGCCGCCGTCATCCCGAGGAGCAGCCTGACTTCGCAGCAGCGTGCCCGCCTGCTCCTCGAAGCAGACCAGGTCATCGTGGGCACCAACCGTCTGCGCAGCCGCCTCAACTCGGAGATCCGCAGTCTGCGCGGAATCTGTTCGCAGCTTCCCGCCGACGGAGAAAAGCTCGTCTGCACCCTCAACGATTGGGGGAAAGCGCTCGACGAGCGCGGGGATTTTCATCTCGTCAACGGCATCATCGGAACGGCGTACAACGTCCGCGAGGGGGAGGACGGGCTCGCTCTTCTCGATTTTCAAGCGGATTTTCTCGAAAAACCGGTATTCGATCTTCCCTTCGACACGGGCGTGTTCACGGAGGGGACGTATTACCATCAATACGGGGACAAAGCGTGTCTGTTGGAGGGTGGCAGACTCGTTCACGAGGACAACGTCGAGGCGCTGCGCAGGTGGAAAGTGCGCCGCGAGGACACCGTTTGCCGCTTCGAATTTGCCTATGCGGTCACCTGCCACAAGGCGCAGGGCTCCGAGTACGGCAAAGTGGTCGTGTTCGACGAAAGCCGTCTCTTTGAGAACAGAGCGTCATGGCTCTATACGGCGATCACGCGCGCCCGCGACCGCCTCGTCATCATCCGTTGACCGTCGCTTTCGGGAGAATGCAGGACGCCCCGCCGACGTAATTCGTCGGCGGGGCGTCCCGTAAGAACAGGCGGAAGTTTACTTCGGATATGCGATGCCCTCCTCATAGTAGGCGAGCCGCTTGCGGTATTCGTGCCAAGCGGCTTGTTGTTCTTGCCGCTTGGCGAGGTATTCTTTTTCCTGTAAGAGATAGGCTTCCGAATCGGCGAGGTATTGCTCTTGCAATTCGCGATTCAGCCAAGGATATTTTGCGCCGTAAACGGCAAGCGAAAGTTTTTTCCCGCTGCGGACAATCGCCCCCGCAACGGAAAACACTGTGATGCAATAAATCAAGGCGATAGGGATGAAGTAAACGAATAATATGACGCGGAAACTGTGGCTAAAATGGTTAGGGTCATTTGTTATCAAGTCGCCGATTATAATAGCACCGCATAAGAATAGGGCGATACAAAAGCCCGATACCGTCCAAAGCATCGCTTTGTTGCTCCACGCCCGCGTGTTCTGCCAAGCAAAGCCGGGGACTCTTTTTTTACGATACAAAGCGCCGAAAATTCCGCCGAGAATGATCATGAGGGGCGGGGCAATCCTAATAAAAATTTCCATGAATATACCCGTATTTTTCACAAAAATACTCTCATCTTGATTGAAGACACACCACACATCAAGATAGATCGATACGCATAAAACAAACACGATGCCCGAAAAGACCATGAGCAAATTTTTTGCTTTTACATGCTTTACGATCTTTTCTTTGAGTTCATCGGAGCATTCCGCTCCCCGGTACTGCGGCTTCTGCGGTTTTCGGAGCTCCTGCTTTTCAGGTTTTACAGGCGGCTCCATGGCGGCGCGCCGCTCCGCTTTTTTGCGTTGCAATTCGGCGGAAACGGCAGGGGAGAATTTGGGCAAGAACTTCTGCAAGATCACCGCGCCCGCGGAGCACAGACCGAAGAAAAGCGCGAACACGAGAATGCACACGGTTCCCGCGCCGGGGGACGTGATCTCGTCGCTCACGCTGCCGCAGAGAATGCATCCGAGCAGGAAATCGGTGAAGTAAAACGCGAGAATAACGCCTTCCAGCCATGTACAGATGCGCATGCGACCGAGTTTCTTGACGCGCAGGGGGGTATACAGACGGAACGCGAGCGCGCACACCGCAAGCACTGCGCCGAGCACGGTAAAGACAACGAGCGCGGTGCAGACGTCTGCCGTTCTGCCGATGATCGCTTGGATAAGTTCGCCCTGCTCCGAGCCGCCCATGGAGAGGTAGTCGTAGATGCTTCCCGTCCCCATCCCCATAACGGTAGAGACCTGCCCCCAACACATAAGATACATCATAAACGAGAACAAGGCGAAGAAAGTTGCCGCCGCGTAGGGGAGCAGGGAACAAGCCTTCACGAGCGCGGGCGATGCGCCCTGCGCATTTTTCTCTTTTTTCGGCTTTTCCGTAATCTCTGAGCCCGAATGGATCCGCGGCTGTTGCGGCGCGTCCGATTTTCTGCCGCATTCGGGACAGAACTTATTCTCCGGCGAAAGAGCCGCCCCGCAGCCGGGACAGACTTCGGGCGGCACGGGCGTTCCGCATTCGGGGCAAAAATTCCCTTCGAACGCTTTGCCGCAGTTTTGACAGTTGTGCATGTTTTTTCCTCCGTTTGCGATTTTCAGACAGTTTTTGTCTGTGTTCATTATACAGACATTTTCCGTCTATGTCAAATATTTTAGACAAATTTCTTCTAAAATTTTTGATATGAAACTGATGTTTGCAGAGAGATTGAGAGATTTAAGAACGGAGCGGGGGCTCAAACAGAGCGCGCTCGCGGAGGCGCTCGGGACGACGCAGCGCAAGGTATCCTATTGGGAAACGGGGACGGTAGAGCCCGATCTTGCGGCGCTGTGCAAGCTCGCCGATTTTTTCTCCGTCTCGATCGACTATCTCGTCGGACTCAAGGACTACTGAAAAATTTTTGAAGCGGTTTTTTTCCGACCGCCGTGAAAACTTGACAATTTTTCCCGCAGGGACTACAATATTAAAAAACAACGGAAAGAGGTCGGTATGTACTATCGTACGCACAACTGTAACGAACTTCGCGCGGCAGACGTCGGCAAGAAGGTAAAGATCGCGGGCTGGCTGGACAGCAAGCGCGACAAGGGAGGGCTTCTGTTTGCGGTCATTCGCGACTTCTACGGAACGACGCAAGTCGTCTGTTCCTCGGAGGAGAGCATCGCCGCCTTCCGCGGCATATCCACCGAATCCACGGTGAGCGTGGAGGGGGAGGTCGTGCTCCGTTCCGCGCCCAACGACAAGCTCCCCACGGGCATGATCGAGATCGTTCCCGAGCGGGTGGAGGTGCTGGGCAGACGGCTCGCCCCCGCGCTTCCCTTCGAGGTCTCGCATTCCGCCGACGCGGGCGAGGATGCGCGCCTTCGCTATCGGTTCCTCGACCTTCGCAACCCCGCCGTCAAGGACAAGATCGTCCTCCGTTCGAAGATCGTCGCGGACCTTCGCCGTCTCATGACGGAGGAGGGCTTTCTCGAAATTTCCACGCCCATCCTCACGAGTTCCTCCCCCGAGGGCGCGCGGGACTATATCGTTCCCAGCCGCATCTATCCGGGCGAGTTCTATGCTCTTCCGCAGGCGCCGCAGCAGTACAAACAGCTTCTGATGTGCTCGGGCTTCGACCGTTACTTCCAGATCGCGCCGTGTTTCCGCGATGAGGACGCCCGTGCCGACCGCTCCCCGGGCGAGTTCTACCAGCTCGATATCGAGATGGCGTTCGCCACGCAGGAGGACGTGTTCGGCGTGTTGGAACGCGTGCTCCCGCCTGTCTTTGCGAAGTATTCGGGCTGGGCGGCGGACAAACCCCCGTTCCGCCGCATTCCCTATCTCACCGCGCTCGAAGATTACGGCACGGACAAGCCGGATCTTCGCAACCCGCTCTTGATCAAGGACGTGACCGAACTTGCGGTAAATTGCGGGTTCGACCCCATCATGCTGAAACACGTCAAGGCGATCTGCGTCTCCGGCGTGAACGTTCCCCGCAAGTGGATAGACAAGACGGCGGAGGAATTCAAAGTCAAGACCGAAGGCGGGCAGATGTTCTGGTTCAAGCTCGACGAGAACGGCACCCCCGCAGGCGGCGTCTCCAAGTTTATCGCCGAGAACGGCGACGCATGGAAAAAGGCGCTCGGCGCGGAGAAAGACGTCTTTGTCGCCCTCGTTGCCGAGAGCAAATTGCGGGACGTGCAAAAGCGCGCGGGAATCCTGCGCACCATGCTCGGCACGGGGCTCGGACTCGTCGAAAAGAACGTATACCGCTTCTGCTGGATCGTGGACTTCCCCATGTACGAGATCGGCGAGGAGAGCGGGCAGCTCGAATTCTGCCACAATCCCTTCTCCATGCCGCAGGGCGGGCTCGAAGCGCTCGAAACGCAGGACCCGCTCGAGATCCTCGCGTGGCAGTACGACATCGTGTGCAACGGCGTGGAGCTCTCTTCGGGCGCGGTGAGAAACCATGACCCCGAGATCATGCTCAAAGCGTTTTCTCTCGTCGGTACGCCCAAAGAGGAGGTCGTCAAGAAGTTCCCCGCGCTCTACAACGCATTCGAATACGGCGCGCCGCCGCATGCGGGCGTCGCCCCCGGAATCGACAGAATGGTCATGCTCATTGCGGACACGACGAACATCCGCGAAGTCATCGCTTTCCCGATGAACGCCAAGGCGCGCGACCTCATGATGAACGCGCCCTCGCCCGTCGAGAAGAAACAGCTCGACGAAGTGCATATCGCCATCGACAAGAAGAAATGAGAGAATCCGCCCTCGGGGCGGATTTTTCATATCGTAAACAAAAAAATTTCAGAATACCGATTGAAATTCATTGACTTTCATTCAACGAATGGTGTATCATAAAAGAAAACAAATAAAAAGGAGAATGGAAGATGAACGATTTTGTTTTTCAAAACACCACAAAGATTTATTTCGGAAAAGATCAGCTGAAACATCTCGGTGCGGAGCTCAAAAAGTACGGAAAGAAAGTCCTTCTCGTCTACGGCGGCGGCTCGATCAAGAAAATCGGACTGTATGAGAAAGTGATGAAAGAAATCGCAGGCGCGGGGCTGGAATGTTTTGAACTTGCGGGCGTGGAACCCAATCCGCGGCATACGACCGTCAACCGCGGCGCGGATATCTGCAAGCAAAACAAGATCGACGTTCTGCTCGCCGTCGGCGGCGGCTCCACGATAGACTGCACAAAGGCGATCGCCGCGGCAACATATTATGATGGCGACGGTTGGGATTTGGTCAAGGGGAGGGCTTCCGTTGTGAACGCATTGCCGATCGTCACCGTCCTCACCCTCGCGGCGACCGGCTCCGAAATGGATTGCGGCGGCGTGATCTCGAATATGCAGACGCACGAAAAACTTGCCATTCTCAGCCCGCTGTTGCAGCCCAAGGCGTCCTTTTTGAACCCGGAGATCACCTATTCGGTCAGCAAATTCCAGACGGCTTGCGGCAGCGTGGATATCCTTTCGCACGTCTTTGACAGTTATTACTTCACGATGCAGCCCAAAATGGATTTTATCGACGGCGTAATGACCGATCTCATCAAGACGGTGGTCAAGTACGCTCCGAAAGCGCTCGAAACTCCCGACGACTACGAGGCGCGCGCAAACCTCATGTGGGCATCTTCTTGGGCGTTGAACGGCTTCCTCGCCGCAGGGGTGGACCAGGATGTATCCTGCCATGCCATGGAGCATGAACTTTCCGCATTTTATGACATTACGCACGGTCTCGGGCTTGCGATCTTGACTCCGAGATGGCTCAAATACGTGCTGGATGCGGATACCGCCCCGCAAATCAAAAAATTCGGCGTGGATGTGTTCGGCACGGATCCTTCGCTTTCGGATACAGACGGTGCGAATGCCGCCATCGACGCGCTTTCCGACTTCTTCTTCCATACGCTCGGATTGCAAAGTACGCTCACCGAACTCGGCATTGACGACAGAAATTTCTCCGTGATGGCGCAAAAAGCATGCGCCGGCGGCACGCTGCAAGGATTCAAGCCGCTTGCACCCAAGGACGTGGAAGCGATTTACAGAATGTGCCTTTGACAGGGCGGCGCTGCTTGTGCGGCGCTCTGCAACTTGAACGGAGAATGTATGGCTGAAAAAATGACGAACAGAAAGCTTGCCGCCTTGGAGACAAGAAAGAAGCTGCTGGAAACGGCAAAGGGCATCATCCGCGAAAAGGGGCTCGTCAATACCTCGGTCGAAGAGATCACGAGGGCATGCGGCGTCTCGAACGGGACATTTTATACCTATTTCAAGCGCAAAGAGGACGTGGTATTTGCGTTGAGCTGTGATATGTTCCGTGAAATTTACGAGAAGGCGCAACGCTACGACGGACCGTTTATGGAGCGTCTGGCATTTTACATGGTGACTTTTTCGGGACATATCGAACGGGACGGTCTCAAACTCTGCCAGGAATGGGTGCGCAATACCGTGGACCCCGATCTCGTGGAGAACCCCTACGACAAGGAAAAACTCCGCATGGACATCGATTCCATGAAAGGGATGATACAAAAGGGCGTCGAACGGGGCGAACTCAAAGAGGAAACACCGATCGGCGCGCTCGCCGATGCCTTGACGGACGTCATTTACGGCGAAATGCTCTGTTGGGATATGTCGGGCGGAGCGTACAGCTTTGAGGAGCGCACCAAAACGTTTTGCGCGATGTTTCTGCCCGCAATCATGAAGCCGTATTTGAATGGCTAAAAAGATCGAAAGAAAGTTTATCAGCGAAGGATTGGAAACATTCACCAAGAAGCGGCGGGGGTTCCCCGCCGCTTCTTACGGACCGCCCTCTTTTCGGGGCGGATTTTTTCATAGGACAAATTCTCCCGCGCATATACTGCCTGTGTGAGGTATATGCCATGTTCGAACTGTTTTATGCCGTCCTTGCGCGGCTGTTCTTTTTTACGGGCGCGTTTTCGGACGGCAGCTCCTATCCCAGCCCGCTCTCGCCCGAGGACGAGGAGAAATATCTGAAACTCGCCAAGGCGGGGGACGCGCACGCCAAGGAGATGCTCATCAAGCACAATATGCGTCTTGTGGCGCACATCGTCAAAAAATATGCGGGAGCCGCCGAGACGGACGACATGATCTCGGTGGGTTCGATCGGGCTCATCAAGGCGATCAATACCTACGAGCCGGGACGCGGCACCCGTCTTGCGACCTACACGGCGCGCTGTATCGAGAACGAGATTCTCATGCTCATCCGCGCGGGCAAGAAGCATAAATCCACGGTGCTCCTCTCCGACCCCGTCGGCACCGACAAAGACGGGAACGAGCTCACCCTCATGGACCTCTTGTTCGAGAAGGAGGAGAAGGTGTTCGCGGGCGTGGAGCAGAGCCTCATGCAGGAAAAGTTCCTCGCCGCGGTCAAGAGCGTGCTCAACGAGCGCGAGACGGAGATCATCTGCCTTCGCTACGCCCTCCGCGGAGGCGCGCCGCTCGCACAGAGGGAGGTGGCGGCAAAGCTGGCGATCTCCCGCTCCTACGTCTCCCGCATCGAGAAGAAAGCGCTCGAAAAACTGCGCGCGCACTTGAAGCGGGAGGATTTTTTCACGGACTGACGGTTTTATTTCGCGCGATTTGTTTTGCTGACGCAAAACAAATCGCGCGAGCGAATGAACTTTACCGCCTTTATAAGCTCGTTGCGATTATTCGTTTCATCGGACAGTAAGCCGAAAGGGTTCGGCAACTTGGGTCGCCCACGGCGGAAGTGAATTCCGCCTAAGGCAAAAAATTCAGAATGGGGGCGCGCGGCGGCATCATTTGATGCCGCCGCGCTCTTTTCTTTTCGCCGAAATTTTTTATTTAATAGGTCGCGCGAGGCGAAAATTGTGGAAATCCGAAAAAAATTTTCGGGTTTCGAAAATTTTTTTCTGAAAATTTACAAAAACGCTTGACAAACAGGGGGGGGTGGTATAATAGAATATGTCGTGACCATGAAAATTTCGTGGATAACGGCAAATAAAACTTTTTTAGGAGGAATGTATGAACACCAAGAAATGGCTCGCACTGGGACTTTCCGTGGCGCTCGCCGCCACCGCGGCGCTTGCCGCCTGCGCTCCCACGGAGCCCAACCCGAACGAGGGCGATAACCCCTCGACCCCGCACACCCACACCTTCACCAAGTGGGATCACAGTGACACCGAGCACTGGCGCGTCTGCCCCGACGACGGGGAGATCGACGTCTCCACCCGCGCCAAGCACAGTTTTAACAGGGTAACGCACGTCTGTATCTCATGCGGCTATGAAGAACCTCACACCCACAGCTATACGGCATGGAGATACGATATCTTGCAGCACTGGAAGGCTTGCCCCGGCGATGAGGCGGTCGACGAAACGACCCGCGCCGACCACAACTATGTGGAGGGTGTCTGCGAAGATTGCGGGAGAAAAGAGCCCGAGATGTATGTCTATGGATTGGGTAGAGAGGCTTTTGGGAACACCCGTTGGCCTACTATGAGTGATATCAGAGACAAGAAAGATCGATGGGTGAAGATGGAGCTCGGCGAGGACGGCAAATACACCGCGGACGTCTATCTCACCCCGGACGCTCTGTTTGCTGTCGGCGATGCTGCTTCGCTCGTGCGCTACCCCGCCGCGGAGGATCCCGATGCGACAACGGGCGCCCTTCAAGTCGAGGCGGCGAATACCTACACGGTCACCTTTGACCCTGCGGACGGGAGCGTCACCTTTGCCGTGCATGCACATACATACGACGTGTGGAAGTACGACGCGGACAATCACTGGAAGGTTTGCTCGACGAAAGATCAGGCGGTCGACGAGAGTTCGCGGGGAGCGCACGTCTACGACCAAGAGGGCGGCAAGTGCGTCTGCGGCGCCGTACAGACGGTCTCCTGCGACCACAGCAAGGGATATGTTTTCGATTATACAGAACTTCCCGAATGCAACGCCGAGGGTGGCACACTGCAAAAGGTCTGCCCCGACTGCCATGATGCGCAGGACGTGATCTATTCGAAGGGCTTCACGGGGGACACAACTGCACCCATGACGCCGAGCACGATCGGAGACATCTCCGAAGAAGGAGCGTTTTACTTCACGACCGGGGATAAATTCCAGACGTTGGGCTTAAAGATCACGGAGGCGGGCACCTATACGCTCACATTCGAGGAAGTTTGCGACTTGAACGGAAAAGATAACAAAGACGGACAGCTTGCACTTTCGGGGCTTGCGTTCGGGAACAGCAGCTATGCGTCCTCATTTTCTGCGGGCTGTATCATGGCGAGCAACATCAGGAAGCTGGCAGAACTTACAAACTATGCCGTCAAATACAATGGAAAGGATGTCGCCGTAAAGGACGATCTCAAAGGAGAACTTGTCACGTTTTCCTTTACGGTCACGGAGGAACAGCTCCAAGCTGGGGATTTGTACGTCACAATTCACCTCGCCGGATTTACAAATGAGAGTCGTTCCACTCGGGCATCTGCCGACAGCCTGTCCCACTTGGTGACGGTCAAAAAGGACTGAAAGTATTCACGAAATTTGTCTTGACGACAAATTTCCGTGAGCGAACTTCGCCCATACATTCCCTTCTTCATTGAATTTTGG
>CANQOB010000001.1 GCA_947625385.1 uncultured Clostridia bacterium | reverse complement strand
GCAATGATCTCGTAGCCGTACTTATCGCCGTCATAGAGCGCGCGAAGAATGATGGTATTGATATGCCCGCGGATGAGGTCGGCGCTGATGGATTTTTCTTCTTTTCCTTCCTGCGCGACTTCTTCGGCGGAACCGTCTTTCTCATCGTCCATGGCATTTCCTCCTATGTTTTTCCTTATTATACTATATTTCGCGAATTTTGTCAATAGTTGAAGTACTATGTGTGACATAATTTTCGAAATTTTTTTATAATTTTAGTAATATTTCACGCATAATCGGCATAGAATCGTCCGAATGGGTATCTTGCGGGGTGCATTTTTCATCGTCGGCGGTGCGATCGGCGCGGGCTTTGTCACGGGCGCCGAGCTCGTCCGTTTTTTCGGAACGGAAGGCTTCTTTGCCGCCTCCCTGCTTTCCGCGGCCGTGTTTGCGCTCATCGTCGACCTCTTTCTCTCGCTCGGGAAAAAGTACGGCGGATACCGCGGCGCGCTCCGTGCGGTGTTCAAGGGGGCTGCGCCCGCGATCGGCGCCGCCGTCGATTTTTGCGCGTTCATCCCTTCCGCCGCCATGTTGGCGGGGCTGGATTCCCTGCTCCCGTCCTTTAAGCCGCTTCTCTCCTTGTTGGGACTTGCGTTCTCGGTCGCGGCTCTCCGAAGGGGAACGAAGGGAATCTCCGCTCTGAATTGCGCGCTCGTGCCCTTTCTCGTCATCTTTGTGCTTGCGAACGCGGCTCCCTTCCCGCTCTCCTTCCGAGGCGGCTTTGCGGGCGGCGCGCTGTATGCGGGGCTGAACTGTTTTCTGATGACGCCCGTTCTCATGGATGCGGGCAGGGAAATGAAGCACAAGGGTCTCTCGGCGGCGCTGTCCGCGGCGATCGTCCTACTTTGTTCTCTCGCCGTGCTGGGGCGGGTGCGGTCTGCGGGGACGGCGCAAACGGAGATGCCTTTTTTTGCGGCGACGGGGAACGTCTGGTTCTCCGTGGCGGCTTTTCTTGCCGTGATGACCTCGCTCGCCTCGTCGCTGTATCCCATCCTCTCCCGCTGCGACCGCTTTTCGGGAGCAAAAAAGATAGCCGCAAAGGGGCTTGCGCTCCTTGCGGCTTTTGC
The DNA here is from genome assembly GCA_947625385.1 of uncultured Clostridia bacterium. GTDB lineage: Bacteria > Bacillota > Clostridia > Christensenellales > Borkfalkiaceae > Gallimonas. The sequence goes on along the minus strand of CANQOB010000001.1, from coordinate 106,400 downwards.
GCTTTCGCGGCTCGGGCTTTCCTCGATCGTTTCCTATCTGTATCCCGTCGAGGGCGGGTCGGGAATCGCGCTGTCAGTTTTCTGTGTTCTTCACGAGAAATTTTTCGAGAAGGACGACAAGAAAGTACATTACGGCGGCGAGCACGCAGAGAATGACGGTCGCCGTCATCAAAAGGTCGAGTTTGAACACCTGCCCGCCGTACACGATGAGGTAGCCGAGCCCCGCGCGCGAGACGATGTATTCGCCCATGATCGAGCCTATCCACGCCATGCCGACGTTAACTTTGAGCATGGAGATAAAGGACGCGAGCGAGGAGGGGATGACGAGCTTGGTGAGAATTTGCAGCTTTCCCGCGCCCATCGACCGGAGCAAAAGGATCTTATCTTTGTCTGTGGCGATGAATGCGGATAGCATGTGCATGATCGCCACGATGAGTCCCACGATGACGGTCATGAACAGAATCGCCTTACTGCCGGTCCCGAACCAAATGATGATGAGCGGACCGAGCGCGATCTTGGGGAGCGCATTGAGGACGACGATGTAGGGTTCGAGAACGCTGCGCACCGTCTCGCTCCACCAAAGGGCGAGCGCGATGCCGTAGCCGAGGACGACCGCGATGGCGAAGCCCGCGAGCGTCTCCCACAGCGTCGTGCCGATATGGTAGAAGAGCGTTCCCTCCGTATAGAGATCGGCGATCGTGCGGGCGATTCTCGACGGCGAGCTGACGAGGAACGGGTCTGCCCACCCGAGATAGGTGGAGAGTTCCCACAGCCCGGCGAGAAGGGCGAGAATCCCGATGCGCAGCGACCAGACGAGGACGGCGTGGCGCCGCCTTTTTTTCAGAAAGAGCAGGTGCTCCTTGGAACATTGGATTTGCTTCTTCATGTGTTCAACTCCTTCCAAAGCAGCTCAAACCAACCGGAGAAGTTGGGTCGTTCTCTTCGTTTGAGAGGATTGGTCTCCCCGAAGTCGAGGGTGTGTTCGTGGGCGACGCGGGCGGGACGGGGCGAGAGCACGAGGACGCGGTCTGCGAGCGAGATCGCCTCCGAAATATCGTGCGTGATGAGCAGGGCGGTCTTGTTCTCGCTGCGGATGATGCGGGAGACGTCCTCCGTGACGTTCAGTCTCGTTTGATAATCGAGCGCGGAGAAGGGTTCGTCGAGAAGAAGTACGTCCGGGTCGGTGGCGAGCGTCCGTATGAGCGCGGCGCGCTGCCGCATCCCGCCCGACAGCTGGGAAGGGTAGCTCCCCAAAAAGTCCCCGAGTCCGTACTTTACGGCGAGCTCTTTGGCGCGCGATCGGTTTTCGGGCGTGTTCTGGCGCTTGACTTCGAGGGGCAAAAACAGGTTTTTTTCGATGGTGCGCCACGGAAAGAGGTGATCTTTCTGCAACATATAGCCGAAACTTCCACGGCTCGTCACCGTTCCCGCAGAGGGCTTCAAAAGCCCTGCCGCAAGGGAGAGAAGGGTGGTCTTTCCGCAGCCGGAAGGTCCGATGATCGCCACGAATTCTCCCTCGTCCACCGAAAAAGAGAGGCCCTTGATCGCGACCGTCTCGTCGCGCACGGTGTGGTAGATGAGCATGACTTCGGAAAACCGCAGGATTTCCTTCTTCATAAGAATTTCCTCGCTGTGGGGATTTACGCGTTCAGCGACCGATACATTTCTTCCGCATAGCTGTTGTCGACGAAGAGCTCCATATCCGCGCGGCGGGGGAGCTCGCCTGCGCTCTCGATGATGTCCTGCAAGCGGTTGAAGCTCGCTTCGCTCATCGTCATGTCCGTCTGCCATGCGTCGATGCCTTGGTAGCTCTTGATGCTTGTCGTGATGGATTCGCGCGACGTGGAGGGGAACGCCTGATCGAGGGATACGGCGATCGTTTCGGGCGAATTTTCCTGCGCGTATCTGACTGCTTTGAGCAGCGCGCGGAGGAAGCCTTTCACCGTGTCCTCATTCCTGTCTATCCACGATTTTTTGGCGATGAAGCTCGTGTAGGGGACTTCGCCGCCCGCCTGCCCGACGCTTGCGACGATATATCCCTTGCCGGCGGCCTGGTATTCGGAGGCGACGGGCTCGAACATCGTGCAGTATTGGGCGGTGCCCTCTTCGAAGGCGGCGGTCATCAGGTTGAACGCGACGTCGAAGTTCAGGTCGATCTCATCGTCCGTGAATCCGTTCTCGCGAAGGACGTACTCGAACGTCATCGCGGGGACGCCGCCCCGCCTTCCCGCGAGAATCTCTTTGTTTTTGAGATCTGTCCATTGGAAGGTGTCGCGTTCGTCCTCGCGGGAGACCAAAAAGGAGCCGTCGCGCTTGGTGAGCTGACCGAATACGGTGGGCACGTCGCGCGTGCCGCCGAGGGCGACATAGAGCGCCGCTTCGGGACCGCAGAATCCGATGTCCGAATCGCCGGAGAGGACGGCGGACATGACGGCGTCCGCGCCGCCGCCGTTGGTGAGTTCGATTTTCAGCCCTTCTTCCTCGAAATAGCCGAGGGAATCGGCGAGGTAGAGCGGGGCATAGAATACGGAATGCGTGACCTCGTTGAGGCGGATGGTTTTCAGTCCGTCCGCGGGAGCGCAGGCGGAAAGGGGAAGGAGGGCAAAGAGCGCCGCTCCGAGAGTTGCAAGAAATTTTTTCATAGGTTGCTCCTGAAATTTGGAATAATATATTTTATGAATGCGGCGGTTTTATTGACAACGGGCAAAAAAAGGTTTATAATAACTTGGTATACCACTGTTTCGAGAATGCCATGAAAGATATGCAAACAACTTACGATCCGAGAGATTTTGAGGACAAAATCTACGAAAAATGGGTGAAAGAGGGGTGTTTCAAGGCGAAGATCGACCCTGACAAAGTCCCTTTCACCGTGATGATGCCCCCGCCCAACATCACGGGGCAGCTCCACATCGGGCACGCCATGGACGAGACGATGCAGGACATCGTCGTCCGCTTCAAGCGCATGCAGGGCTATTCCGTGCTCTGGCAGCCGGGTGTCGACCACGCGTCTCTCGCGACGGAGCATAAGATTGTCGAAAAGCTCCGCGAGGAGGGCACGACGAAGGAAGCGCTCGGGAGAGAGGAATTTCTGCGCCGCGCATGGGAATGGAAGGCGCAGTACGGCGGGAAGATCGTCGAACAGCTCAAAAAGCTCGGCTCCTCCTGCGATTGGGACAGACTCGCGTTCACGATGGACGAGAGATGCTCGCGCGCCGTGCGGGAGGCGTTTTTCCGTCTCTATGAGACGGGGCTCATCTACCGGGGGAGCCGCATCATCAACTGGTGCCCGGACTGCAAGACGGCGCTCTCCGACGAGGAGGTCGTCTATTCCGAGGACGCGGGGCACTTCTGGTACTTCGACTATCCCGTCGAGGGTTCCGGCGAGCGCATCACGATCGCGACGACGCGCCCCGAGACCATGCTCGGAGATACCGCCGTCGCCGTCAATCCCAAGGACAAGCGGTATGCCCGTTTCGTGGGGAAAACGCTGCTCCTTCCGCTGACGGACAGGAAGATTCCCGTCGTCGCGGACGACTATGTCGACCCCGAATTCGGTACGGGCGCAGTCAAGATCACGCCCGCCCACGACCCCAACGACTTCGAAGTGGGACTCCGTCACAAGCTGCCCGTGATTCGCGTCATGAACGACGACGGCACGATCAACGAGCTCGGCGGTGCATTTGCGGGGCTCGACCGCTATGAGGCGAGAAAGCGCGTCGTGGAAAGCATGAAGGAGCTGGGACTGCTTGTCAAGATCGAGGCGCACAGTCATAACGTCGGACACTGCCACCGCTGCAACGCGACGCTCGAACCCATCGTGTCCAAACAGTGGTTCGTCAGGATGGCGCCCCTTGCGAAGCCCGCCATCGAGGCGGTCGCAAAGAGCAAGACCAAGTTTACGCCCGACCGCTTCGCCAAAATTTATTTCAACTGGTTGGAGAACATCCGCGATTGGTGCATCTCCCGCCAACTTTGGTGGGGGCACCGTATCCCTGTGTGGTATTGCGGCGGCTGCGGCGCGGAGATCTGCGCGCGCGAAGAGCCTTCTGTCTGTCCGAAATGCGGGAGCGCCGATCTCACACAGGACGAGGACTGCCTCGACACGTGGTTTTCCTCCGCGCTCTGGCCCTTCTCGACGTTGGGCTGGCCCGAAGATACGCCCGAATTCAAGTATTTTTATCCGACCGACGTGCTCGTCACCGGATACGACATCATTCCGTTCTGGGTCATGCGCATGATGTTTTCGGGACTGCGCTATACGGGAAAAGTTCCCTTCCGCGACGTGCTCATCCACGGGCTCGTGCGCGACGAGCAGGGGAGAAAGATGTCCAAATCGCTCGGGAACGGCATCGACCCGCTCAAACTCATCGAAAAATACGGCGCGGATTCCCTGCGGCTGGCGCTCGTCACGGGCGTCGCGCCCGGGAACGACATGCGCATGTCGGAGACCAAGATTGAATCCTCGCGCAACTTTGTGAACAAGATCTGGAATGCCTCCCGCTTTGTGCTCATGAACACAAAGGGGACGGACGTCCCGCCGTCGCTCGCCTCCGTCAGGCTGCAACCCGCCGACCGCTGGATCATCTCCCGCCTCATGGCGACGGTGCGCGAAGTCACCCTTTCCCTCAAAAAATACGATTTGGGAATCGCGGCGGATAAGATCGTCGAATTCGCGTGGAACGACTTCTGCGATTGGTACATCGAACTTTCCAAGCCCGCGCTGTACGGCGACGACCCCGAGAGAAAGCGCCAGACGCTGGGTGTTTTGCTGTTCGTCCTCGAAAACACGCTCAAACTTCTGCATCCCTTCGCGCCCTTCGTCACCGAGGAGATCTACGGCTATCTTCCGCATTCTTCGGGGAGCATCATGACTGCGGATTTCCCGCGCTACAATTCGAGACTTTCCTATCGCGAGGAAGCGAAGGCGTTCGAAGGGGTCATCGGGTTCATCAAGGCGGTGCGCGCCATCAAGGTCTCCGTCAACTGCCCGCCCTCCAAAAAGGTGCATCTCTTCCTCGTCACCGACCAAAAGCGGCTGATCACCGTCAATAAAAACGCGATCTTGCGCCTCGCGGGTGCGAGCGAGATCGATTTCATCGAACGCGGGAGCGCCGCCGGGGAAAAGACCGTCTCGCAGGTGACGGACATCGCGCAGATCTTCATCCCGCTCGGCGAACTCGTCGATCTCGAAGCCGAGCGCGTCCGTCTCACCAAGGAACTCGAACGCGTGGAGGGCGAGATCGAGCGCGCGGGCTGTAAGCTCGCCAACCAGAATTTTATCGCGAAGGCGCCCAAGAAGCTCGTGGATGACGAGCGTGCCAAACTCGAAAAATTCCTCGACATGAAGAAAAAGATACAGCAGCAGCTCTCAGCGCTCTGACGCTTGCGCACACCGCGGCGTCGGGTCCCGCCGTAAGGCGGGATTTTTATTGCGGCGCAAAGTTGCGAATATGACTTCGGAAAGTTGACAGCTTTCCGAAAATTTGCTACAATATATCGGAAGCACTTATGGAGGACGGTATGAAGGACTTCAAAGTTTCGGACGAAGATTCCCTCAACAAACTTCTCGCCCGTGTGCGCGCCGCGCAGGAGAAATTCGCGACGTTTACGCAGGAGCAGGTAGATGAAATTTTCTACCGCGCCGCGCTCGCCGCCAACAAGGCGCGCGTCCCGCTCGCGAAGCTTGCGGTGGAAGAGACGGGCATGGGAATCGCAGAGGACAAAGTTATCAAGAATCACTATGCGTCGGAGTACATCTACAACGCATACAAGCATACGCGCACGTGCGGCGTCATCGAGCGGGACGAAGGCTACGGGTTTACGAGAATCGCAGAGCCCATCGGCGTCATCGCCGCCATCATCCCCACGACGAATCCGACCTCCACGGCGATCTTCAAGTGTCTCATTTGCCTCAAAACGCGGAACGGGCTCATCATTTCGCCCCATCCCCGCGCGAAGAAATGTACCATCGAGGCGGCGAAGATCGTTCTGGAAGCCGCCGTCAAGGCGGGCGCGCCGGAGGACATCATCGGCTGGATCGACGAACCCACCGTCCCGCTCTCGGCGGCGGTCATGCGGGAATCCGATATGATTTTGGCGACGGGCGGTCCCGGCATGGTGAAGGCGGCGTATTCGTCCGGCAAACCTGCGCTCGGCGTGGGCGCGGGCAACGTCCCCGCCGTCATCGACGAGACTGCGGATATCCGCCTCGCCGCTTCCTCCGTTCTGCACTCGAAAACGTTCGACAACGGCATGATCTGCGCCTCCGAACAGGCGGTCATCGTGCTCGACAGCATTTACGAGGCGTTTAAGGCGGAGATGAAACTGCGCGGCGCGTATTTTACGACCGCGGAGGAGACGGAGCTTCTGCGGCGGGCGATGTTCGTCAACGGTGCGCTCAATTCCCGCATCGTGGGGCAGTCCGCCCGCAAGATCGCGGAGATCGCGGGATTTCCCGTGCCCGCGAACACGCGCGTGCTCGTCGGCGAGGTGGAGAGCGCGGAGCTGACCGAACCGTTTGCCCATGAGAAGCTCTCGCCCGTGCTCGCCATGTACCGCGCACGGGATTTCAAAGAAGCCGTCGCCAAAGCGGACCGTCTCGTGCGGGACGGCGGACTCGGACACACGTCGTCCGTCTTTTTGGACGTTGCCCGCGGGCAGGAGAAACTCGAATATTTCCGTTCCGTCATGAAAACGTGCCGAATCGTCGTCAATACGCCCTCGTCGCACGGCGGCATCGGCGACCTCTATAATTTCAAATTCACCCCCTCGCTGACGCTCGGCTGCGGCTCGTGGGGCGGCAACTCCGTCTCGGAGAACGTGGGGGTCAAGCACCTCATCAATATCAAAACGATCGCGGAAAGGAGAGAAAATATGCTTTGGTTCAGAGCGCCCGAAAAGCTCTATTTCAAGCGCGGCTGTCTTGCCGCTGCGCTCAAAGAACTCGGAGAGGAGGGATACGGCAAGAAAAAGGCGTTCATCGTCACCGACAAATTTCTCTTCGACAGCGGATTCACCAAGAGAATCACCGATATTCTCGCCGAGGAGGGCATCGCCTTCGCTACCTTCTTCAATGTCACGCCCGACCCCACGCTCGCCTGTGCGAACGAAGGGGTGAAACAGCTGCGCGAATTTGCTCCCGACGTCATCATTGCGGTCGGCGGCGGTTCCCCGATGGACGCCGCCAAGATCATGTGGCTGCTCTACGAGCACCCGGACGTCGATTTTCAAGACATGGCGATGCGCTTCTCGGACATCAGAAAGCGCATCTACAAGTTCCCGCATCTCGGCGACAAGGCGACGTTCGTCGCCGTCCCCACGACGGCGGGCACGGGCAGCGAGGTCACGCCGTTCGCCGTCATCACCGACGAGACGACGGGCACAAAATATCCCATCGCGGACTACGAACTCATGCCCGACATCGCGATCGTCGACGCCGACCTTATGATGAGCATCCCCAAGGGGCTCACGGCGGCTTCGGGTATCGACGCGCTCAGCCATGCGCTCGAAGCGCTCGTCTCCGTCATGGCGACCGACTTCACGAACGGACTCGCCAAAGAGGCGGTCGGGCTCATCTTCAAATACCTGCTCCGCGCTTACGAAAGGGGCGGAGAGGACGCGGAGGCGCGCGAAGGCATGGCGAACGCCGCAACGATGGCGGGGATGGCATTTGCGAACGCCTTCCTCGGCGTATGCCATTCGATGGCGCACAAGCTTGGCTCCTACTTCCATATCGCGCACGGCGTCGCCAATGCGCTCATGCTCGAGGAGGTCATCCGCTTCAACAGCGAGGAGGCGCCCGCGAAGATGGGAACGTTTTCCCAGTATGCCTATCCGCAGGGCAAGGCGCGCTATGCGGAAGTCGCCCGCTATATCGGGCTCACGGGCGCGGATGACGACGCGCTCGTCGAAGCGCTCATCGACAAGATCAACGAGTTGAAGCGCGCGGTAGGGCTGCCCGCGACCATCAAAGAGGCTTTGGACGGGAAATATACCGAGGAACAATTCCTTGCCGTTCTCGACCAAATGACGGAGGACGCTTTCGACGACCAGTGCACGGGAGCAAATCCCCGCTATCCGCTCTTCGAAGAGATCAAGGGGATGTATCTCAACGCGTATTATCCGAGAAAGCGATAAAAAACCCTCGGGGCTCCGAGGGGAAACATTGCGAATTTTTCGATTTTGCGAAGTACTATGCGTGACATAATACAGCGATTTCGACAGAAAAAAAGCGCCTTTCGGCGTTTTTTTCATTTATTCGAGCGGAACCACATTGACTTTGATCTTTGCGGTGACGCCCTCCATGAGACGGACTTCCGCGTCGAACAGACCGAGCGTGCGGAAGGCGATCTTTGCGATGATACGCTTTTTGTCGACCTCGAACCCGAGTTCTGCGAGCGCGGAGGCGATGTTCTCCGTCGTCACCGAGCCGAACACCTTGCCGTTCTTGCCCACGCGGATGGGGACGTTGACCGTCGTTCCGTCGAGCCTTTGGGCGAGTTCCTTGCACGCTTTGACGGTCTCCGCCCTGTGAAAGGCGTCCGCCTTGCGCCTCTGTTCGATCTCGTTGATGCCGCTCGCCGTCGCGATCTCGGCGAGTCCGCGCTTAAAGAGGAAGTTTTTGGCAAATCCGTCGGAAACTTCGATGATCTCGCCCTTTTTTCCGCTTCCTTTCACATCTGCTTTGAGAATGACTTTCATGATTTTACTCCTTTTCTTTATTGTAGCGGTTTTGTTTTTCTTTGTCAAGATATTTTTTCGGAAATGCGCAATACTGCTCTATGGGAGGTCAAAACTATGGACGGAATGAACAGCGGCGTCTCGTGCGGCGTGACCGAGTGCAGATTCAACTCGGACGGCATGAAGTGCAAACTCGACAAGATCCATGTGGGCAACACTTGCGACTGCGAGCATTGCACTTGCTGCGACAGCTTTCAGAGACGCTGAACAAAACCTGCGGAGCGGTTTGCTCCGCCTTGCATAAGCGGCGGGAATCTGCGCAAGCTGTCTTGCGGCGGACAACCGCCTTTTCATAGAGTTTTTGCCTTGGATCCGCGGCAAAAACACGGGGAGGAAGCATTTGCGTCCTCCCTTATACTTTTTGGGGTGGCATGACGGGCGGCTGCGCAGGCATACAATAGCGGTATGAAGGTACGCGTGAAAGCGCTTTTGTGCGCGATTCCCTATTGTTTGCTCGCCGCGGTTCTGCTCATCGTGATCTTTTTTCCCAAGGAGACGCCGGAGGATTCTCATGCGCGCGTTGTCACGGTCTGGAATGTGGACACCTTCGAGGGCGGGAAGGGCTCCCGTACCGGGTTTCTCCGCAGCGTGGCGCGCAAAGTGGAAAAAGAGCGCGGCGGCGTGTATTTTCTGGTGACGGACTATACGCCCGCGGGCGCCCGTGCTGCGCTCGAAGAGGGCAACTTTCCCGACGTTCTCTCTTTCGGCATCGGATTGGATTGCTTTATGGAGCGGTGCGTCCCCTTACATTCGGAGTTCGCGGGCGGTGCGGCGAACGGGAAATGTCTCGCGCTCCCGTGGTATAAGGGCGGGTATTTTTTGTTTTCGCTGACGGACGACTTCGAGGAAGAGGGTACCTGTGCCGTCTCTGTGGGCGGGAGCAATCTCTCCGTCGTCGCGGCGCGCTATGCCGGGATTCGCGGGGAAGAGACGGATTCGCTTGCCGCTTACACGGGATTTTTGAACGGGGGATACCGCTATCTTCTCGGGACCCAGCGGGACGAACAGCGCTTTGCTGCGCGGAACATGACCGTCTACCGAAAGCCGCTCGCCGCCTACAACGATCTCATCGGCTATGTCTCCGTGCTGCGGGAGGGAGAGGACGCCCAAGCGCTCCTCGGGGCTCTCCTTTCGGAGGAGACGGGAGGGCGGCTCGGGGAGATCGGCATGTATGCGCCCGTCTTTGAGGAGAGTTTCCGCACGCCGAGCGTCTTTTCGGACGAAAAAGCGCTCAAAACGATCGCCGATCGCGCGCGTGCATACGACGAAATAAAAAATCTCGATAAATTTCTGAAAACCGTTTGAATTTCCGTGCGGTTTATGGTAGAATAAAGGGTGGAACGATTTGGATATTTATTCGTTGGTCGGGGAGCGCTTTCCCGCGCTTTGCATCGAGAAAAATTTCTCCTTTGCGCGGCATACGACGATCGGCTGCGGGGGCGTGGCGGAAGTCTGTCTCTACCCCGGGAGCGCCATGGAGCTTTGCGACGTTCTCGGGTTTTTGGATGAGCGCAACATTGCGGTCTGTTTTCTCGGCGCGGGGGCGAACGTCCTTCCCGCAGACGGCAGATTTTGCGGCGCCGTCATCCGCTTTTCCCGCATGAACGCCATCCGGGCGGAGGGCGACACGATCGTTGCGGGCGCCGGCGTGACGGGGGGAACGCTTCTGCGTGCGGCGGCGTCCTGCGAACTTGCGGGACTGCATTTTCTCACGGGCATTCCCATGACCGTGGGGGGCGCGGTCGCCATGAACGCCGGCGTGGCGGATAGGCATATTTCCGACGTCCTTCTGTGGGCGGAAGGGGTGGAAAACGGCAAGATTCGCCGATTTTCCCGCAGCGAGTGCCTCTTTGCGGAAAAAGCCAGCATTTTTCAGAAAAAGATCCCGGTGACCCGCGCGTGCTTTGCGGGCGAACCTTCCTCTGCCCAAAGAATCGCGGAGGAGCGCGCCCGCTACTGCGCACGGAGGAGCCGGCTTCCGAAGGGAAGGAGCATGGGTTGCGTGTTCGTCAACCCGCCCGAGGGCTCCGCAGGCGCGATCATCGACGCATGCGGGCTCAAAGGCATGCGCCTCGGCGGGGCGCGCGTATCCGAGCTCCACGCAAACTTCATCCTCTGCGAGGGCGCGACGGCATCCGATGTTGCGCGGCTGATCGCCTTCGTCCGCGGAGAGGTCTATCAGAAAACGGGAATTTTGCTCCGAGAGGAAATCAAGCGGATTCCTTAGAGAAGAACATGAACCTGACAGCCGATTTTCATACGCATACACCTTATTCGCACGGAAAGAATACCGTGCTTGAAAACGCTCTCCGCGCCAAAGAGATCGGGCTTGCGGCGATCGGCGTCACGGACCACGGCTTTTCCCACTGCCTGTTCGGTCTGCGGCGGAAGGAGGTGTCCTCCCTCGTCGGCGAGTGCCGCGCGGCGGAGCGCGAGACGGGCGTTCGGGTGTTGGTCGGCGTCGAGAGCAATATCCGCGGTCTCTCGGGGAAGTGCGATCTCGACGAGAGAGACTATGAAAACTTCGATCTGTACCTTGCGGGCGTGCATATCGTCATCAAATATGAGACTTGGTCGGATTCCCGCCTCGGTTGGGGCGGCTGGATGCGGGACAAGCTCAAAGTCAAGCCGTCTGCCCGCGCCGTGCGCGACGCGACGACCGCCTACCTCAACGCCGTGAAGAAGAATCCCATCGACATCGTGACGCATCTCAATTACCAGACGCATGCGGATGCGGTCGAGGTCGCAAAATGCTGCCGCGACTACGGCACCTATCTCGAGATCAGCGCGAAAAAATCGCATTTGACCGATGAGGAACTCGCCGCCGTCGCCGCGACGGGGGTGCGGTTCGTCATCGATTCCGACGCGCACAGCGCGGACAGAGTGGGGGACTGCGCCCTTGCGAGCGAACAGATCGAGCGCGTGGGAATCCCGCTTTCGCAGATCGACAACATCGAAGGCAGGATGCCTTCCTTCCGCTTTGCGGCATTCAAACAGAAAATGTAGGGGGAAAAGGTGAATTTCACGACGGAAATCAGGCGCGATCTCATCAAGCGGATTCCCGCAAAGCGCTGTTGCCGCCTTGCGCTCCTCAGTGGGTTTCTCGATACGAGCGGCTCGTGGCGCTTGGGCGAAGAGGGGGCGCGGGACGGCTTTTCTTTTACGAGCGAGAGCGAGGAGATCGCCGAATTTCTTCTCGGCGTCGTGCGGGAGCTGTTCTCGGTGGAAATGGACGTCGAGCAGGCGGTGCGCGACAGGCGGCATGAGAGGGATAAACTGACCTTCGGCTACTACGGTCCGCATGCGTCGGAGTTCACCGACGAGATCACCGACAAAAATCCCGCGGGCGGGCTCGGCGACTGCTGTGCGCGGGCGTACCTCACGGGGGCGTTCCTCGGGAGCGGGAGCTGTACGCTGCCCCGCGCGGGAACGAAAACGGGGTATCATCTCGAAGTCGTCTTTCATTGCGAATTCGCCGATCTCGCCGCCGAGGACTTCCGCGCCCTTCTCGAACGCTTCCGCTTGTCCGCGAGCGTCGTCGTCCGCGGGGAATCCTACGTCGTCTATCTCAAAAGCCGGGAGGCGATCTCGGACTTTCTGTCCGTCGTCGGCGCGGGTTCCGCGCTCGGGACGTTTGAAACCGTTTCGGCGGCACGCGAGGAGAGCAACAACGAAAACCGCGTCGTCAACTGTACGGCGGGTAATGCGGACAGGGCGGCGATCGCAAGCGTGGAGCAGGTCGTCGCATTCGCCGCGCTGGAACGCGCAGGGCTGCTCGCGGCGCTTCCGCTCCCGTTGCAGGAGGCGGCGCACGCCCGTCTCGCCCATCCCGAGAGGACGCTTTCGGAGCTCGCCGACGGGCTGGGCATCACCAAGAGCTGCCTCAACCACCGGCTGAGAAAACTTATGAAACTTTCCGCGGAGACGCATCATGACTGATTTCGTACATCTTCATCTTCATACCGAATACAGCCTTCTCGACGGCGCCGTAAAAGTGGACGATCTCGTGCGCCACTGTGTCGAAAATCATATCGACACGGTCGCGGTCACCGATCACGGCAACATGTATGCCTCCCTGAAATTTGCGGAAAAATGCAAGAAAAAGGGCATCAAATCCATCATCGGCTGCGAATTTTATGTGACGGACAATTACCGTTCGCGCACCGAACAGCATGCCGACCACCTCATCTTGCTCGCCAAGAACCGCGCGGGGTACATCAATCTCGTCCAGCTCGATTCTCTCGCCTTCGTCGACGGGTTCTACTACCGCCCGCGCATCGATTACACCGTGCTCAAAGAGCACACCGAGGGCGTCATATGCCTCTCCGCCTGTCTTGCGGGGCGCATCCCGCGCCTTTTGTTGGCGGACGACTACGAGGGGGCGAAAGCGTTCGCGCTCTCGATGAGGGAGGCGTTCGGGGAGGACTTTTACCTCGAAATTCAGGACCACGGCATCCCCGAGCAGAAAAAGATCCTGCCTCTCATCGCGCGCCTCTCGCGGGAGACGGGCATCCCGCTCGTCGCCACGAACGACGTGCACTATCTCGGCAAGGATGATTGGGAGATGCAGGACGTGCTCATGTGCATCCAGACCAAGCGCACCCTCGACGACCCCGGGCGCATGAAGATGCAGACGCACGAGTTCTATATGAAGTCGGGCGACGAGATGGCGGAGCTGTTCAAGGAGTATCCCGAGGCGATCTCCAACACGCGGGTCATCGCGGACAAAGTTTCGGATACCGACACGCCCTTCAACCTCAAAGATAACGGCGACCCCGTCTATGATAAGAGCCTCATCCCGCTCTATACCGCCGACGACGGCACGCCGTCCCCCGAATTTTTGACGCGCCTGACGTGGGAGCGGCTCCCGGGCAGGTATCCCGTCATCACGGACGAGATCAAGGCGCGGGCGGAGTACGAGCTCGGCGTCATCATCAAAATGGGGTTTGCCGACTATTTCCTGATCGTTTGGGACTATATCAACTGGTCGCGCCTGCACGATATCCCGGTGGGACCCGGGCGGGGTTCGGGCGTCGGCAGCATCGTCGCCTACGCCATCGGAATCACCAACGTCGACCCGCTCCGCTACGATCTGCTCTTCGAGCGCTTTCTCAATCCCGACCGCGTCAGCATGCCGGACTTCGATGTCGACTTCTGCACGGCGAGACGGGCGGAGACCATCGAGTACGTCCGCAAGCGCTATCATCCCGAGAACGTCGCCCAGATCGTCACCTTCGGAACGCTCGCCTCGCGCGCCGTCATCAAGGACGTGGGCAGGGTCATGCGCGTTCCCTATGCGGAGACCGACCGGATCACCAAACTCATGGACGGGAAATCCACCATCCGGGAGCTCCTCGGGCTCAATCTCGAGAAGTGCCGCCAGGCGGTCAAGGACAGCGAAGGGGATTCGGACAAGCACGACGAAGCGGTGAAGAAGCTCAACGAACAGGAGAGCAAGCGAAATGCCGAGTTCGTGGAGATCTATGAGAGCGACGAGACCTTGAAGCGCGTCATCGATATGGGCTTGAAGCTCGAGGGGATGCCGCGCAACACCTCCATGCACGCCGCGGGCGTCGTCATCTGCCGCAAAAAGATCGCGGATAACGTCCCGCTCTCCCGCAACGGGGAGGACGTGACGACCCAGTTCGACATGAAGGAAGTGGAGTCCATCGGCATGCTGAAAATGGACTTCCTCGCCCTGACGACGCTCACCGACATCAAGAAGGCGTGCGACTATATCTATGAGGATTACGGCGTGCGCGTGGAGTTCGATCAAAGCTGTGCGGACGAGGGCGCCTACCGGCTCATCGCCGAGGGGGATACCGACGCGGTGTTCCAGCTCGAGCAGGGCGGCATGAAGCGGTTCATGAAGCAGCTCCAACCCAACTGCCTCGAAGATCTCATCGCAGGCATTTCGCTGTACCGTCCCGGTCCCATGGATTTCATCCCCGCCTATCTCAAAAACAGGGCGGATCCCGAACATATCACCTATCTCACGCCGCTCCTCAGACCCATCCTCGAAAAGACGTACGGCGTCATCATCTATCAGGAGCAAGTCATGCAGATCTTCCAAAATCTTGCGGGCTACTCCCTCGGACAGGCGGATCTCGTGCGCCGCGCCATGGCGAAAAAGCACCGCTCCGAGCTGATGGCGCAGAAGGACATCTTCATCCACGGCAATCTCGGGAAGGTCATCGGTCACACCAAGGACGGGCAGGAGATCGTCGGGACCGTTTCGGGCTGTGTCGCGCACGGCATTTCGGAGGACGTCGCCGCCGAGCTCTTCGCGCAGATGGAGAGTTTCGCTTCCTACGCCTTCAACAAATCGCATGCGGCGGCGTATTCCGTCGTCACCTACCAGACGGCGTATCTCAAAAAGTACTATCCCAAGGAATTCCTCGCGGGCGTGCTCAACAACCGCATCGACAAGATCGAGGAGATCGCAAAGTATGTCGTCTATATGAAAGAGCGCAACATCGCGGTCTATCCTCCCGACGTCAACCGCTCCAAGGCATACTTTTCGGTGGAGGGGAACGGACTCCGCTTCGGTCTCTGCGCGCTGCGCGGCGTGGGGCTGGGCGCGATGGAGCAGGTCATCGAGGAGCGCAACACAAACGGTGCGTTCAAGGACTTTTCCGATTTCTGCATGCGCTGCACCAAGTTCGTCAACAAGCGCATGGTGGAGGCGCTCATCTTCGGCGGCGCGTTCGACGGATTCGGCAGGGCGCGCGCCCAGTATGCCGCCGTGTATGAGGAGCTCATGCGCAGGGTGCAGGGAATCGACAAGCAGAGGGGGAGCGCGCAGATGTCTCTCTTCGGCGATATCCTCGAGGAGAAGGCGCCCGAAGTCACCTATCCCAATCTTCCCGAATGGGAGGCTGCCGACCTGCTCTCCAAGGAAAAATCCGTGCTCGGCGTGTACGTCAGCGGGCATCCTTTCCGCGCCTATGCGAAATATTTCGAGAACGCGACGTTCCATTGCGGCATGCTCGCCGACTACGAGGAGGACCCCGAGACCAAGGACAGAACGTACATGCGCATCAAAAACGGCGACAGCGTCACGATGGGGGGCATCGTCGCCTCCGTCAAGCGTCTGAATACCAAATCGGGCGCGCCCATGGCGTTCGTCACCGTCGAGGACCTGTACGGGAGCGTGGAGTGCGTCGCATTCCCGCGCATATTCGAGCGGGCGAAGGCGTTTTTGAAAAAGGATGCGGTGGTCACCGTCACGGGGAAGATCGATATCGAGCCGGAAAAGCTCCCCGTCATCATCGTGGACTCGTTTGCGGAGTTCGTTTTGCCGGAGGAAAAACCCCAAATCGTGCACGAAGAGAAAGAGCAGGTCCTCTGGCTGGACGCCCGCTCGCTCGGGGAGCAGGACTTCGGAGAATTTCTCGAAATGGTCGCCGAATATGCGGGCAAGACGAAGTGTAAGATTCTGAACGGCGGAAAGCGGTACGAATTTTCCGTCAACCCTTCGCGCGCGTTCATGGCGGAGATCCGCACCTTCCTGCCCGCGGAGGCAGTCAAACTCGTGTAAAAATTTTTCATCCGAATTCAAAATACACGGCGGTTTTCTTTGCTTTTTGCGAAAAATCTGTTATAATACTTATTCGGACAGAATAGACTTCGGAGGATGAGAATGAAAAGAATCGGATTACTCACAAGCGGCGGCGATGCGCCCGGCATGAACGCCGCCATCCGCGCGGTCGTGCGGACCGCGATCTACTTCGGCATGGAAGTGGTCGGAATCGAACGCGGCTATAAGGGACTCATCGACGATTTGACCGTTCCCATGAGCATGCGCAGCGTCTCCAATATCGTTCACCGCGGCGGCACCATGCTGCGCACGGCGCGCTGCCTCGAAATGTTTGAGCGGGAAGGGCAGGAAAAGGCGGTGAAAACGCTCGCGGAGCACGGCATCGAGGGACTCGTCGTCATCGGCGGGGACGGCTCGTTCCGCGGCGCAAAATGCCTTACGGAGACGTACGGCATCCCCACCATCGGGATTCCGGGCACGATCGACAACGATCTTGCCTATACGGATTATACACTCGGGTTCGATACGGCGGTCAACACCTGCATCGAGATCATCAACAAACTCCGCGATACGATGGAATCGCACGAGCGCATCTCCGTCGTGGAAGTCATGGGGCGGCACTGCGGCGATATCGCCCTGTACGCGGGCATTACGTCGGGTGCGGAGATCATCATCGTGCCCGAGATTCCCTACGACATGGACGACGTCATCATGCGCATCAACCGCTCCCGCGAGAACGGCAAGCATTCCAACATCATCGTGGTGGCGGAGGGCGTCACGAGCGCCGATGCGTTCGCCGAGAAATTGCAGTCGGTCACCGAGCATTCCGTCCGCTCCACCAATATCGGACACGTGCAGCGCGGCGGTTCGCCCTCGATGGCGGACAGGATGCTCGCGGCGCAATTCGGCAACAAAGCCGTGCGCCTTCTCAAAGACGGCATCGGCAACCGCGTCGTCGGCATCCGCAAGAACGAGATCATCGATATGGACATCATCGAAGCGGTGTCCATGAAGAAGCGCTTCAATTACGAGTTGTACGAGACCTTGCAGATGATCTCCATGTGAGCATTTCGGGAAAATTCACGGTTTTTTTACCAAAGGTCTTGAAATCCGTTCTTTGATATGATACTATAATGGCGAGGAAACGCTTCGTTTCCCTCGCAATACTCTGTGCAGCGAGAAGAGGGCAGAGATGATCTTAACCGTCTGTATGAGTCCGAGCGTCGATGTCACCATCGAACTCGACTCGCTGAATATCGGCAGAATGAACGTCGTCAAGAATAAAACGGTCGCCTACACCGGCAAAGCGCTCAACGTGGCGGTCGGCGTGCACCGGCTGGGGGCGCGCGCCTTCACGACGGGGTTCATGTATCGGGAGAACGGCGCCATGTTCGAGCGCGAGCTCGACAGGGAAGGCGTTCCCTATTCTTTTATATGGAACAGCGGGCGCGTGCGCGAGAACTATAAGATCATAGACAAGCGCTCCATGCTCACGGAGATCAACGACGTGGGATTCGCCGTGGGGGAGGAGAGGCTGGACGACCTCGTGTTCGAGGTGGAGCGTCTCTCCTCGACGGCGGACGTCACCGTCATTTCGGGCGGGCTGCCCCGCGGGGTCGACCCTTCGTTCTACAAAAGAATTTTTGACGCAGTGAGTCATCGTTCTCTGCGAATCGCAGATACTGAAGGTGCCCGCTTGCTCGCTGCGCTCGGCGCGGGAGTCGATCTCGTCAAGCCGAATCGGCAGGAACTCGAACAATCCCTCGGGAAAGAACTCGGCAACAGGGAGGACGTCCTGTCCGCATGCAGGGAGCTCGTCGAGCGGGGCGCAAAGACGGTGCTTCTGTCTCTCGGAAAGGACGGCGCGGTCATCACGGACGGCGTGCGCGCCTGCTACTCCAAGAGTATCAATGTGGCGGTCAACTCCACGGTGGGCGCAGGGGACGCGATGGTCGCTGCCGCGGCGGTCATGATGGAGCAAGGGGCGGATCTGCCCGATATCCTGCGCGCAGGCGTTGCCGCAGGAACCGCCGCCGTAACGACGCTCGGGACGACGTCTTTCGCAAGAAAAAAATACGACGAGATCTTTGCGGGGCTTTCCGTTACGGAGTTTTGAATGATAGAACTTGCAAGAATCAGGGCGGACAAGGAAGTGGAAGCCATCATGGCGATGGCGGAGATGCAGACCGAGGCGCTCAAATTCACCGAACATTCCCGCAGGCATGCGGGAATCGTCAGCAAATGGTCGGGCGACGTGTTGCGCGGGCTGGGGTATCCCGAGGAGCGCGTGCAGCTCGCCGAGATCGCAGGCTATCTGCATGACGTCGGCAACTGCGTCAACCGCACCGACCACGCCCAGAGCGGCGCGATTCTTGCCTACCATATCCTCACCCGCCTCGGCATGGAGTACGAGCCCGCGGCGGAGATCATGATGGCGATCGGCAACCACGACGAGGCGTTCGGCACGCCCGTCTCCGATATTTCCTCGGCGCTCATTATTGCGGACAAGGCGGACGTACACAAGAGCCGCGTCAAAAAGTCCATCACAAACGTGCTCAAAGCCAATATCCACGACCGGGTGAATCTCGCCGCAGACCGCTCCTTCCTCACGGTGGACCGGGAGGCAAAGACGATCGCGCTGCACATCGAGATCGACACCTCGATCTGTCCCGTCATGGACTATTTCGAGATCTATTTCACGCGGATGCAGCTTTCGAGAAGGGCGGCGCTCTTCCTCGGCTGTGAATTCGTTCTGATCATCAACGGGACGAGATTGCTCTGAGTATCCGTGTAACGCTCTGCGCTTTTTGTTTCACGCCCATAATTCGCCATGATTCGTGCCGACCACAAGATATAGTGGTCGGCGAAAATTTTTTTATCAAAATATTGTGGCAAAACCCTTGACAAGCCGCGGCGTTCGGAGTATAATAAGTGTGTTCCCTTCGGAGGGAACGATTTTTTCCTCGCCGCATGCAAGAGGGCGGGCTCACGAAAGACAGAAAGGAGAAGATATGAAGATCATCAAACGGAACGGGGCGGAAGTCGCCTTCGACATTACAAAGATTCTCAACGCGATCCGCAAGGCAAACAATGAAGTCAGCGAAGCGAACCGCCTTTCCGAGGCGCAGATCGGGCTCATTGCCGACAGGGTCACCGCGCTCGCGGGCGATCTCAACCGCGCCGTCAGCGTGGAGGAGATTCAGGACTTTGTCGAGAACCAGATCATGGACCAGAAGGCGTTTGCCGTCGCGCGCAAGTACATCACGTACCGCTATTCCCGCATGCTCGCGAGAAAGTCCAACACGACGGACGATCAGATTCTCACCCTCATCGAGTGCAACAACGAGGAGGTCAAGCAGGAGAATTCCAACAAGAATCCGACCGTCAACTCCGTCCAGCGCGACTATATGGCGGGCGAAGTCTCCAAAGATCTCACGCGCCGCATCCTTCTGCCGCCCGACATCGTCGCCGCGCACGACGAGGGGCTCATCCACTTCCACGACGCCGACTATTTCGCGCAGCACATGCACAACTGCGACCTCGTCAATCTTGAAGATATGCTTCAAAACGGCACGGTGATCTCGGGGACGTTCATCGAGAAGCCGCATTCCTTCTCGACGGCGTGCAATATCGCCACGCAGATCATTGCGCAGGTCGCCTCCAACCAATACGGCGGGCAGAGCATCTCTTTGACGCACCTTGCGCCCTTTGTGGACATCAGCAGGCAAAAGATTCGCAGCGATGTCGCCGAGGAACTCGCGAACGTGGGGGTGACCGACGGTGCGAAGATCGATGAGATCGCCGAAAAGCGTCTCCGCGACGAGATCAGGAAGGGGATTCAGACCATCCAATACCAGGTCGTGACGCTGCTCACCACCAACGGACAGGCGCCCTTTGTCACCGTGTTCATGTATCTCGGCGAAGCGCGCAACGAGCGCGAGCGCGACGATCTCGCGATGATCATCGAGGAGACGCTCAACCAGCGCATCCGCGGCGTCAAGAACGAATCCGGCGTATGGGTGACGCCCGCGTTCCCCAAACTTATCTATGTGCTCGAAGAGGACAACGTGCGCGAGGGGACGAAGTACTTCTATCTCACCGAGCTTGCGGCGCGCTGCACGGCAAAGCGCATGGTGCCCGACTATATCTCCGAGAAGAAGATGCTCGAATACAAGATCGACAAGAACGGCGAGGGACATTGCTATACCTGCATGGGTTGCCGCAGCTTCCTCACGCCCTATGTCGACGAGAACGGCAAACCGAAGTACTACGGCAGATTCAACCAGGGCGTCGTCACCATCAACCTGGTGGACGTAGCGCTCTCCTCCCACGGCGACGAGGCGGAATTCTGGCGCATTTTCGATGAACGTCTCGATATCTGCTACCGTGCGCTCCTGTACAGGCACAACCGTCTCAAAGGCACGCTGTCCGACGCGGCGCCCATCCTTTGGCAGTACGGCGCGCTCGCCCGCCTCAAAAAGGGCGAAAAGATCGACAAACTGCTGTACGGCGGATACTCGACGATCTCCCTCGGCTATGCGGGTCTGTACGAATGCACGAAATACATGACGGGCAAATCGCACACCGACGAGGCAGCAAAGCCCTTCGCGCTCGCCGTCATGCAGCACATGAACGATAAATGCAAGGAGTGGAAGGCGAAACACAATATCGACTTCTCGCTCTACGGCACGCCGCTCGAAAGCACGACGTACAAGTTCGCGAAGTGCCTGCAACAGCGCTTCGGCGTCATCCCGGGCGTGACGGATAAGAACTATATCACGAACAGCTACCACGTCCATGTGACCGAGCCCATCGATGCGTTCACCAAGTTGAAATTCGAGAGCGAGTTCCAGCAACTCTCGCCCGGCGGCGCCATTTCCTACGTCGAGGTCCCCAACATGCAGGACAATATCCCCGCCGTCATCGCCGTGATGCAATATATTTACGACAATATCATGTACGCCGAGCTCAACACCAAGAGCGACTACTGCCAGGTCTGCGGCTACGACGGAGAGATCGGCATCGTGGAGGAGGACGGGAAACTGCTTTGGGAATGCCCGCACTGCCACAACCGCGACCAAAACAAGATGAACGTCGCGCGGCGCACCTGCGGATACATCGGAACACAGTTCTGGAATCAGGGCAGAACGCAGGAGATCAAAGACCGCGTCTTGCATTTGTGATCATGAATATTGCGGAAATCAAAAAAACAGACATTGCCAACGGAGAGGGAGTTCGTGTATCCCTCTTCGTTTCGGGTTGTACGCGGCACTGCAAGAATTGTTTCAACAGCATCGCGTGGGATTTTTCCTACGGCAGACCGTTTGACGATGCCTTGCGGGAGGAAATCATGACGGCGCTTTCCCCTGCGCACATCGCGGGGCTTTCCCTGCTCGGAGGGGAACCTTTCGAGCCCGCCAACCAGCGCGGTCTCGTCCCTTTCCTCCAAGAAGTCAGGGCGCGCTTCCCCGAAAAGAACATCTGGTGCTATACGGGTTTTACGTTCGACGGCACGCGGATGAAAGAGCCGCAGGCGAATTGCGAGGTGACGGGGGAACTGCTCTCGTCGATCGATATTCTTGTCGACGGTCCGTTCGTGGAAGAGCTGAAAGATATCCGGCTGAAATTCCGCGGGTCGTCCAACCAGCGCGTCATCGACATGAAGCGCACAAAATCGGAAGGGAACATAGTACTCTATCTGACATAATACTTTGTAAACGCACGAAAAACGCCTCAAATCGGTTGAGAATTGCGGTTTGCGGCGAAAAATATCTTTGAAAAAGAGGTGAAGTATGAATAAGTTGCAGTTGCGCAGATACGCAAAGTTGCTCGCCAAGACCGGGGTCAACGTCCGTCGCGGACAGTGGGTCATCGTGCAGGCGGAACTCGACCAACCCGAATTCGTCGAGATGGTCGTCGAAGAACTTTACCGCGCGGGAGCGGGCAAGGTCACCGTCGAGTGGTCGCACGATCCGCTCATCCCGCTCGATTATCGCTATCAGAAGGAAGAGACGCTGGAAAAGTTCGAGAAATGGGAGCTTGAAAAGCTCGAGCACAAGGCGCACGAACTTCCCGCGATGCTCTACCTCGAATCTTCGGACCCCGACGGGCTCGCGGGCATCGACCAGGAGAAGTTTACCGCCGTCCGCACCGCGCGCACCAAGGTCACCAAACCCTACCGCGACCGCATGGAGAACAGGTATCAATGGTGTATCGCCGCCGTTCCCGGCAGGGCGTGGGCGAGAAAGGTGTTTCCCGACCTCAAACTCGGCAATACCGGGGTGGACGCGCTCTGGGACGCCATTTTGAAGGCGGCGCGCGCCGACGGAGCCGACCCCGTCCGCGATTGGATGTTCCACAACGACGAACTCGCCTCCAAATGTGACCGTCTGAACAGCCTGAAACTCGTTTCTTTGGAGTACCGTTCCTCGAACGGGACCGATTTCAAGGTCGGATTGATCGAGAACAGCCGCTTCTGCGGCGGCAGCGAGGAAACGCTGAAAGGAAACACCTTCAATCCCAACATCCCTTCGGAGGAGATCTTCATCTCTCCCAAGGCGGGGGATGCGGAGGGTGTCGTGTATTCCACCAAGCCTCTGTCCTATCAGGGCGAACTCATCGAGGACTTCTGCGTCCGCTTCGAGGGCGGGAAGGTCGTCGAAGTAAGGGCGAAGAAGAATCAGGCGTTGCTCGAAAAGATGATCGCCATGGACGAGGGGGCGAGCCGCCTCGGCGAAGTCGCGCTCATTCCCTTCGATTCGCCCATCAATAACACGGGGATTCTCTTCTATAATACGCTGTTCGATGAAAACGCGAGCTGCCATCTTGCGCTCGGCAGAGGGTTCAACGAGTGCCTGAAAGGGTATGAATCCATGACGAACGAAGAGATTCACGCGAAGGGCATCAACGACAGTCTCATTCATGTCGATTTCATGATCGGCGCGCAGGACCTCGATATCGTGGGCGTCACAAAGAGCGGCGAGCGCGTGCAGATCTTCAAAAACGGGAATTGGGCGATCTGACAATTCCGAATCGGCCGCGCTTGCTTCGGCAACAAGGCGGCGCCGGTCATCAAGAGGCAATGTATGACGAAAATCGATATTATTTCCGGATTTTTGGGCGCGGGAAAGACGACGCTCATCAAAAAACTCATTCGGGAAGCCTATTCCGGCGAAAAGGTCGTCCTCATCGAAAATGAATTCGGCGAGATCGGCGTAGACGGCGGATTCCTCAAAGATGCGGGCATCGAGATCACCGAGATGAATTCGGGCTGCATCTGCTGTTCTCTCGTGGGCGACTTTTCGAAGGCGCTGAAAGAAGTCGCGGAGAAATTCTCTCCCGACCGCATCGTGATCGAGCCTTCCGGCGTCGGCAAGCTCTCCGACGTCATCAAGGCAGTGCAGCGCGCCGCCGTCCCCGAAAGCAGTCTCAACGCCTTCTGCACGGTGGTGGACGCGAAAAAATGCAAGGTGTATCTTAAAAATTTCGGGGAATTTTTCCTCGATCAAGTGGAAAATGCGAGTTGCGTCGTGCTCTCCCATACGTCCGACCCCCACAAGGTGGAGGAGGCGGTCGCTCTGCTCAGAGGGCATACCGCGGCGACCGTCGTCACCACGGATTGGGAGAAGCTCTCGGGGAAAGAGATTCTCTCCGCGATGCAGCAGACGGAAAATCTCGAAGCCGAGCTCGCCCGTCTTGCCGCGGAAGCGCGCGAACATCACCACGACGATGACGACGACGATGATGACGAGCACGAACATCACTGCCATCACCACGACGATGACGACGACGATGATGAGCATGAACATCACTGCCATCACCACGACGACGATGATGACGAGCATGAACATCACTGCCATCACCACCACCACGACGGGGAAGAGTGCGACGACCCCGCGTGCGAATGTCATCATCACCACCATGCGGACGAAGTGTTCTCGAGCTGGGGCGTCGAGACGGCGAAAGTGTTCTCCAAGGACGACCTCGCGCGCATCCTGCAAGCGCTCTCCTCGGGCAAGTACGGGCAGATTCTCCGCGCAAAGGGCATCGTGGACGGCGGGACGGCGTGGCTGCACTTCGACTATGTTCCCGAGGAGGCCGATATCCGCGAAGGCGGCGCGACCGTCACGGGCAGGCTGTGCGTCATCGGCTGCGCCCTCGACGAGAGCGCGTTGAAAACTCTGTTTTTGGGGTAGATCATGAGGGAAGTTCCCGTTTTTTGCTTTTTCGGTTTTCTCGATGCGGGCAAGACGAAATTCATACAGGAGACCATGGAGGACCCGCGCTTCGACGATAACGGCGCGAAAACGCTCCTTTTGGTGCTGGAAGAAGGGGAGGAAGAATATGTTCCTTCCCGTTTTGCCGTAAAAAACTCCGTTGTCGTCACGCTCGACGCCGGGGAACTCTCGGGAAAGACGCTTGCGGAACTCAATGCAAAGCACCGTCCGCAGCGCGTCGTCCTCGAATACAACGGCATGCTGACATTCGACAAATTTCTCGACGCCATGCCGGACGGCTGGCTGATCGCGCAGGTCATGACGCTCTTCGACGCGACGACCTTCTTGGGCTATAACCGCAACATGCGGCAACTCGTCTTTGACAAGATTCAGTATGCGGATACCGTGGTGTTCAACCGCTTCCGCCCCGAGGACGATCGGCTCGAATTCCACAAGACTGTGCGCGCCGTCACGCGCCGCGCGGAGATCATTTACGAATATCTCGGCGGGAAAGCGGAATATGATGAGATCGTCGACCCGCTTCCCTTCGATCTCGACGCGCCGATCGTGGAGATCGCAGACAGGGATTACGCCTATTTTTACCGCGACCTCACGGAAGATCCCGCCAAATACGAAGGGAAGGTCATCCGTTTCAAGGGTCTGGTCGCCGTGGACAAGAAGATGAAGCAGGGGACGATCATCGTCGGCAGACACATCATGACCTGCTGCGAAGCCGATATCGCCTACAACGGGCTCGTCTGCCTGCACGCCTCGGGGCTCCCGCTCCGCACGCAGGATTGGGTGCTCGTCACGGCGCAGGTCTTTTTGAGATACCATCCCATCTATCGGCAGGAGGGTCCCGTGCTCGTTGCGAGCGCGATTCGCTATGCGGAGGCGCCCGAACAGGTCGTCGCGACCTTCTTCTGACGGAAAAAATCTCTATTTTCGGAAAAATTTTGCAAATCCGTTATTTACATTTCGAACAAAGTGTGATATAATAATATCGTATCGTCAAGGATACTTTGCGGAGGTGGATCATGAAAAAACTGGTTGTCTATTATTCGCTCGGCGGCAATACGCGTGCGGTCGCACGCAGAATCGCCCGCGCGATCAAAGCCGACGTTCTCGAACTTCATACCGTGAAGGCATATCCGGACGATCATGACGTCCTCGTCGGCCTCGGAAAGCAGGAGGTCTCGACGGGCTACATCCCGCAGCTCAAACCCTATAAAGTCGATTTGGATAAGTACGACGTCATCCTCATCGGTACGCCCGTATGGTGGTACACGTTTGCCCCCGCAGTCAAGAGCTTTTTGACGGGCAAGAACTGGAAGGGCAGAAAGGTATTCCCGTTCGCGACCAACGGCGGCTGGCTGGGTCACACGCCCAGCGATTTCAAGCGCGCGCTGCGCGGCGCCGATCTCGGACCCGTTCTCAACGTCAAATTCGAAAACGACGTACAGATCACGCCCGAGAGCGACATTAAAGCTTGGCTCTCCCTGATCGGATGAACGAACTCTATGACATTCTGCGCGCCTCTTACGGCGCGCCGCATTATGAAGCGATCTTGACGGGGTATTCTGCGGAACGCCCCGTTTCTTTGCGCGTCAATCCCTTGAAAATTTCGCGCGAGGAGGCGATTCGTACGCTTGAAGCCGACGGCTTCGACTTGGAGCCCATGCCGTGGTACGACTGTGCCTTCCTCCTCCGCAAAAGCGCGGACCTTTCCGGAACCGACCTGTACAGAGAGGGGAAGATCTATCTGCAAAGCCTCTCTTCCATGCTGCCTCCGCTCTATCTTTCGCCCCGCGCGCGGGAGACCGTGCTCGACATGACGGCAGCGCCCGGCGGCAAGACCACGGAGATGTACGCGCTGTCCGAGGGGAAAGCGCTCATCACCGCCTGCGAGCGGGACAAGATTCGCTTCGACCGCCTGCGGTTCAACCTCGCCAGACAGGGTGCAGACAGGGTCCTTGCGCTCCATCGGGACGCCTCCGCGCTCGAAGATGGGTTCTCCTTCGATAAGATCTTGCTCGACGCGCCCTGCACCGGCAGCGGGACGCTCTCGGCGGCTGCGCCCGTCCGATTTTCCTCGGAGTATCTCGCAAAGTGCGTAAAACGGCAGGAAAAATTGCTGAAAAAAGCGTTTACCCTGCTGAAAAAGGGCGGAACGCTCGTCTATTCGACGTGTTCGGTGCTCCCCGCGGAGGACGGCGACCTCGTTTTGCGCTTCCTGCGGGAGACGGGGGCGACGCTTGTTCCCATCGCTCCCTTTGAAGGGATTCCGCTCCTGCCGTCGCCGTCTGGCACGGTCTGCGTCTGTCCGAGCGAGCTGTACGAAGGCTTTTTCATCGCGAAATTCACAAAATAAAGACCGCCCCCCGGGGCGGTCTTTTTATAGGTCGAAAAGGGAGATCTGACGGTCGTTTCCGATGAGAAAACTCTCCTGTGGACTGAAAAACAGGCTGTCCGTCGGGAGGAAACTGCCGATGAGCAGGGGAGAATGCGGGTCGTGCCGCTCGAAGTTCTCTTGGACATCTCCCGTGTGGTTCGCATTGCAATAGCGGCAGCCGCCGGGGCAAGAGTCGTACCAGCCGATATCCCTGCTGATGATACATTGACACTTGCGCTGGTTCCCGGCG
The DNA here is from genome assembly GCA_947625385.1 of uncultured Clostridia bacterium. Taxonomy (GTDB): domain Bacteria; phylum Bacillota; class Clostridia; order Christensenellales; family Borkfalkiaceae; genus Gallimonas. The sequence continues at coordinate 79,263 of CANQOB010000001.1, read as the reverse complement.
TGCTTGATATCGCGGAATCTGCACCCGTTTGCGCGGGAAATATCTTCGAGCGTGATACATCCGTGGCGGGGAATCCCATAGTCTATGCCCATGGCACAGCAGCGCACGGGAAGGTTGTGTCTCTCCGCCGCGTCGGCGATGGGGAGCAGGATATGCCGTTTGTCCTCGCCTGTCAGACGGACGATCTCGGGGATTCTCGAGGAGAGTTTGATGAATACGTCGACAAAATTTACGATGCACCCGCTGACATAGGGCGCGATTTGCTCCGCGAGGTAATCGAACATGGCGGCGTGCCAGCGCGGGGGATAGCGGGGCGTGACGAGGATGGGGTCGTATCGCCAGAAGAGCCGCTGTTTCCCCACGAGTTTCGAGAGCTCTTTGAGCGTTTCGAGCCGCTCGGAGACCGACGGTACGGCGGGTTCGATGTCGTGCCCGTAGCCGTTCAACGTAAAGTGGAAGAGAGTCCGGAATCTGTTGGTGATCTCATGCAGACGCGGCAGCGCCGGCTCATAATTTTTGGAGCAGAAGAGGACGGCGTCCACTTTATCGGGAGAGAGCTGATACGAAGTCACCTTGTTCGTGAAGAGCGGATTGCGCGAGTATACGTATCCTTCCCGAAACCGATTGAAGAGCCAATCGGAGTAAAACCAAACGATATCTGTCCGAAGTCCCACATTGATAAGCATACTTTCATTATAGCACAAAAGCATGCAAAAAGCATGCTTTTGAAAGAAGATTTTATAGAATGACTTAAATTTACATTTTCGAGTAAATTTTCCAACGATAACCCACCGCTGACGGGCAAAAACAAGAGGAATTACGAAAAAAATCGGACAGAATTTTCATTCTGTCCCGATCGTCACCCAATGTGTTCGCCGCTCTTCTGCCTTTTCAACCTATTTGCCGAATGGCAAAGCCGCGTGTGGCGAAACTGATATTTAATCAATCGTCTTTAAATGTATAACCAACTGCTCAAGTTCTTTTTCGGTTGGAGGGGTATGAATAAATAGTCTCTTTACGCCTAAACAATCAAATTCTTGATAATTCGTCTCATAATCGTTTTCTTTCAATAAAATGATTAATAGTATATGCCCATTATATTTATCTTTGAAATGCATAGCATATTGTAACTCGGCTAAACATTCTTTCGAATTTTGATTATCAGACGAGTGAACAAATATGTAAATTCCCTCTCGTAATGCTTCTTTAATCGGATCGGCAACAAATTCATGCCATGCATCGCCGCCAATATAGCCGGTGAAGCCCGAATAATCTACTAAAAAGCCCTTCATAACCAAATAATTAAAAATGGGCTGTATTGCCATGTAATCATTCTCAGAGTAAGTAATAAACAAATGATTTCTTTTTATGATATTTGAAATATTCTGCAAGAAAGCAATTACCCCATTGCTAAAATTGTCATCAATATCTATCGTATATAGCCTTTTTTCATCAAAACTTTTAATATAAGATAATTCTTTTTGGACCCATTCCGATTTTTTAGAATTATGGCTCTGACAATATAAAAATATATTTCGTGCTTCTATTTCTTCTTTGATAAATTGTTCTAGTTCGTCATTCTTATCGTCTAGACATTTTAAGAAAAAGATCAGAGGTTCACAATCTAAAGATTCCAAAATATCTCTTATTTTTCTAACTTTTTCGTAATCATGATGTGAATGAGAAAGAAAGATAGTTAGCTTATCATTAGCATTACTCATAATAATCCTCCAAATCTATTTATGATTTCATTATACCATAAAAATAGGAAAAACGCAAGTAGCAAGACACTCACAAATAAAAAGTAAATCCGAACCATTCACTCGCTTAGAGTATTTGGTTCGGATCATACTGACTTTGGTGCGGTCGACAGGAGTTGAACCTGCACGGTCATCCCACAAGATCCTTAGTCTTGCGCGTCTGCCAATTCCGCCACGACCGCATATCAATCAACGGCAGCGTTGTTATTGTACCGCATTCCGAAAAAAAAGTCAACAAATATCAATAGAAAAAATCATAGATTTTCCGAAATTTCAAGACTTTTTTTACGAACTTCTCGGTCTCCGGATAGGGGATGCGCAAAAGCGTTTTTCCGTCGGAAGAGTATTCGCCGTCTTTCAGCCAGGCGGAGACGACGCCCTCTCCCGCATTGTAAGCGGCGAGCGCCGTCGCCTCGACCGGGAATTTTTGCGTGAGATAGCGCAAGTACAGGCTCCCCAGCGTTGCATTGTACTCGCCCTCGAAGAGACGTCCCTGTTCATAGACGATGTTTTCCCGCGCGCAGATGAATTCCGCCGTGGCGGGCATGAGCTGCATGAGACCCATCGCGCCCGCGCCGCTTTGGGCGTCCTCGTCGAACCCGCTCTCCGCGAGCATGACGGCATAGACGAGGGAGGGGGGAACCCCGGAGCGCTCGACGAGCTCCCGGTACGGTCTGCGGAAGTGCGCGCGCACGGCAAAAAAAACGGTGACCGAACCGATCGCCGCGAGAAAAAGACCCAGAAGAAGCCGTTTCGAGCGTGATTTCATCCCTTTTACAGTATGCCCGCCCCGTCTCAAAAATACGAAAAGGCAGGGCGCTTTGCCCTGCCTCGCGCATTTTTTATTCGATTTCCAGGATCTTCCAGACCTCTTTGATTTTTTCGACCGCTTCGTCGATCTCTTCGCGCTTGTGCGTCGCCGAGTAGCTCGTGCGGATGAGCGCCTTGCCCACGGGCGTCGCGGGGGAGATGACGGGATTGACATATACGCCGCGCTCCAACAGCAATTTGCATGCGCGGAACGCCTTTTCGTCCTCGTAAGTATAAATGGAAACGATGGGGGTGGTCGCGGGGATGTAGCTGATTCCCGCCTCGTCGAGCCTGCTCCGCATGTGATCGGCGATCGCTCTGAGCGCCACGGGGCGCTCGGGCTCGCGGATGAGAATCTCCAATGCCTTTCTTGCGCACTGGACGGAGGCGGGCGTCATGCTCGCGCTGAAAATGTAGGGGCGGGAAGTGTGTTTCACGAAGTCGATGACCCGCTGCGTCGCCGCCATATACCCGCCGAGGCTCGCGAGGGACTTGGAGAAGGTGCCCATGTAGATATCGACGTCGTCCTCGAGCCCGAAATATTCCGCCGTGCCTCTTCCGTGCGCGCCTAAAACGCCGAGCCCGTGCGCGTCGTCGACCATGACCCGCGCGCCGTACTGTTTTGCGAGGCGTACGATCTCGGGAAGGTTGGCGATGTCTCCGCTCATGCTGAACACGCCGTCCGTCACGATGAGCACGCCGCCGCAGTCGGGCTGTGCGGCGCAGAATTGCAGCTTCGCTTCCAGTTCCGCCATGTCCATGTGATTGTAGCGGAGCATCTTTCCATAGGAAAGTTTGCAGCCGTCATAGATGGAGGCGTGGTTTTCCTTGTCGCAGAGGACATAGTCCGACCGCCCGACGATGGCGCTGATGATACCGAGATTGCTTTGGAAACCGGTCGAAAAGGTCATCACGGCTTCCTTATGTAAAAATGCGGCAAGTTCGGCTTCCAGCTTCTTGTGGATGTCGAGCGTCCCGTTCAGAAAGCGCGAACCCGAGCAGCCGGAGCCGTATTCCCGGATCGCCTCCGCGCCCGCCGCGATGACTTCGGGGTGAGAGGTCAGCCCGAGATAGTTGTTGGAGCCGATCATGATGGTGCGCTTGCCCTCGATCTCGACGACGGTGTCCTGCCCCGACGTGAGTTCATGGAAGTACGGATAGATGTTCGCGCGCCGCGCGGTATCGTAATTATGTTCCCCGAGAGTTTTATCGAACAGATCTTTCATACTCTTACCTCGTTTATGCGTAAAGCTTTCTTAAAACAAAATTGACAAACCGCGTGGGGAGCACCTTTTTCAGCCCTGTAAAGAACTTGTACTCTCCTCCGACGGTGGCTTTCAGCGGGGGATTCCGCTTTTTCAGTACCTTTTCGACGACTTTTGCAACGCTGTCCGGATTCTTTCCGTGTTGTTCGTCATGTTCCATGCGGGCGATCGACTTGCCGATTCGTCCGCCGTAGTCCGCTTCGCCGCCCTCGACGACGCGCGCCGCCGTAAAGCCCGTTTTCGTGTCGCCGGGCTGCACCACGGTCACTTTTACGCCGAATCTCTTGACTTCCCCGTCGAGGGCAAGGGTGAAGTTGAGGATTCCCGCCTTCGTCGCAGAGTAGCAAGCCTGGAAGGGAATGGGGAGTTCCCCCGCGACGGAGCCGATGTTGATCAGGTTTCCCTTGCTCTCTTTGAGATATTTCACCGCGAGCGCGGAGATCTTGACGGCGGCGGTGAGATTGGTATCGAAGATCGCTTGGATCTTTTCGCAGGAAGCGAGCTCCGCCGCGCCTGCGATGCCGAACCCGGCATTGTTGATGACGGCGTCGATATGGCCTTCCCGCGCATACACCGTGCGAAAGACCTCTTCCACGGCGGGAAAGTCATTCACATCAGCCGAAAAGCACGAAAATGCTTGATCGCTGAAAGGGCGGCGGGCGATGCCGTAAACGGAATGTCCGCGCGCCGAAAGACGTCTTGCGATCGCAAGCCCGATTCCGCTCGATGCGCCCGTGATGATGACGACCTTAGACATACTCACCTCGACTTCTTCATTATAACAGCTTTATGGAAAAAAAGCAAAGATTTTTTCATAACATTTTCCCGTCCGAACGGGATTTTGCAAAAAATTGAGTAAAATCGGTAAGATTCCGCCGTATTTTTGCCCTCATAAACCCGAAGAGCGGGGCATACGATAGACTGTGCTCGAATTTCTCCCGCCGCGCATTTCGTCCGCCGTGCGCCATGTGAACAAGAATCTTCTCTATGAGCTGCGCATCCGGGCGGACAAACCTCTCTCCGTCAACCTTGGCGGCAAGTACCTCTTTTTGGGGGAACAGGGCGAAGCGAGCGCGGAGAACGCCCTCTATCCCACCCTCAAAGAGGTGCAGGATGCTCTCTTTGCCGCGTGCGGGTACAGCGTGTATTCCGTCGAAGAGGAGCTCAGGCGCGGATTCGTGACGACGAAAGCGGGGGAGAGAATCGGAATTGCGGGGACGGTCGTCATGCAGGGGACGGTCGTCCTCTCGGTGCGGGACGTCACGTCGCTCTGCGTGCGCATCCCGCATGAGATCATCGGGTGCGCGGAGACCGTCTATTCCGCATGTTTGAAGGAGGGGCTGCGCTCCTTGCTCGTGATGTCGCCCCCGGGCGAAGGAAAAACGACGGTGCTGCGGGACCTTTCAAGGCTCGTCTCCGAGCGCATGCGCGTGAATATCCTCGTTGCGGACGAGAGGGGCGAACTCTCCGCGGGGTCGCTCGGTGCGACCGCGGACATCGTCAAATTTTCGGACAAGCAGACCGCGTTCACTGCGGGAATCCGCGCCATGCGCCCGGACGTCATCGTCACCGACGAGCTGCTCGGCGAGGACTATGCCGCGGTCAGACAGGCTCTGTCGGGGGGAGTCTGTGTCTTTGCTTCCGCCCATCTGACGCGGTTCGAGGACGTGCCCGAAAAGATTTTTTCCCGCTATATCTTTCTTGACGGGCTGGGAAAGGTGGGGCGAATCGGAAAGGAGAACGGCAGTGACTTGGATTAAATTGCTGATCGCGGGGCTCATCATCGCTTTGAGCACCCTTCTCGGCTACGTTGCCGCGGGGAGGTTCCGGGCGCGGGGCAAGTTTTTTGCGCAGATGTGCGCCTTCAACGAGCGCTTCGTCAACGAACTTTCCTACGGGCGCAAACCGCTCTCGGAGATCGCGGCGGACCAGCCCTCGGGGGACTTCGGCAAACTCCTTTCGGAGGCGGCGGCGTCCCGCGTCCCGGATGTGCGGCAAGCCTATCTCACAAAGGAGGAGAAACAGGATGTGACCGACTACTTTTCTCTGCTCGGCAGGGGGGATTCCTATTCCCAGATCGGTTTTTTTACCGGAAAAAAGACCGCGCTTTCGGAAAAAAAGGCGGCTGCGGAGAAAGAAGCCGCATCGCGCAGTTCCCTCTACCTCAAACTCGGGCTGCTGGCGGGGCTTGCCCTCGTCATTCTCATCGTATAATGGACGTCTCGATCATCTTCAAATTGGCTGCGATCGGCATCATCATCACCATCGTCTGCCAAATCTTAAAGAAATCCGACCGCGATGACATTGCCACCGTCGTCTCCATCGTCGGGCTCGTCATCGCGCTGACCGTCGCCGTGACGATGATCGGCGACCTCTTCAATGTGCTGAAAGACATATTCGGAGTATATTAGCGGTGGAAATTTTTCAGCTCGTCGGAATCGCCCTCATAACAGCAGTCGCGGCGCTCATTCTCAAAGAAACGAAGCCGGAACTTGCGTTTGCCGTCTCCGTTGCGGGCGGAATCATCCTGCTTCTGTTCGTGTTCGAGGTGCTGCGCGACAGCCTGTCCGTATTCGGGCAGATCGCGGAGCTCTCGGGAATCGATCATTCCCTCGTCAAGATCATTCTGAAAATGGTGGGAATCGGCTATCTCGTGGAATTCAGCGCCGGACTTTTGAGCGATTTCGGGCAAAATTCCCTCGCGGACAAGCTGACGCTCTGCGGCAAGATCGTCATTTTTGTCCTCGCGATTCCCATCATCGAGCGCGTGCTTGCGCTGATTTTGAGTTTGTTGGAGCTGATATGACCCGCTCGCGTAACAAGATCATAATATGTTTTCTCGCCTCGCTCGCTCTTCTGCTGCTCGCCCTTGTCCCGACGGGCGCGGCGGCAGCGCATGCAAGTTCGCCGGAGGAGGAAGCGCAGGAACAGTTCGAGGGGGCGATCAAAGATCTGCTGGATTCTCTCGATACGAAAGAGCTCCAAGACTATCTCGATACGCTCACGGAGTTTCACGGTGTCTCCGTTACGGATAAACTTTTTTCGATGATCACGGGGGACGCCTCCCTCGATTATGGGTCGCTGCTCGAAGCCGTTTTGGACTTTGTGTGGGAAGAGGGGAAGTCGATGCTCCCCGCATTCGCCGTGATTCTCGCCGTGGCTATTCTGTGCGGCGTCCTGAACTCTGCGAAAAACGGGTTTTTGCAGAGTACTACGTCAGACATAATACATTTCATTTCCTATCTTTCCGTGGGTGCGGTGGTGCTTGCGACGCTGATCGGGGTGCTCGGGGCGGGATTTTCCGCGATCACGGCGATGCAGCGGCAGATGGAGATCGTATTTCCCATTCTTCTCACGCTCATGGCGGCGAGCGGGGGAACGGTGTCCGCGGGCGTGTTCCGTCCAGCCGTCGTCTTTATGAGCGGCGCGATCGTGGAGCTCTTCACCGCCGTTGTGCTGCCCGTCTCCGTCATCGTCATTGTCTTATCCTTTGTGGGAAACCTCTCCGAGAGCGTGCGGGCGGAAAAACTCGGCGAGCTCCTCAAAAGCATATCGAAATGGCTCATCGGGCTCACGCTCGGGCTGTTCGGGGTCTTTCTCACCGTGCAGGGGATGACCGCCGCGCAGTATGACGGGCTCTCTCTGCGCGCGATCAAATATGTCGTCTCGGGTTCCGTGCCCATCGTCGGGAATTTTCTCTCCGGCGGAGTCGATCTCGTCATCGCGGGCAGCGCCGTCATCAAAAATGCCGTCGGCTCCTTTGCCGTCTTTTTGCTCGCCTCGGCTGTCCTGCGTCCGCTGTTGCTGTTTGTCGCATTCCAGCTCTTTTTGCGTATTTGCGCAGCGGCAACCGAGCCCGCGGGCGGCAAGATATCCGCTTTTTTGTCCAAAGTGGCGACGGACAGCGGCTATTTTCTTGCGGGACTTCTGTGTATTTCCTTTCTCTATTTCCTCACGATCGTGCTCGTCGTGTGCTCTACGGGGGTGATCGTCTGATGAAGGAATATATCCTCATGCTGGCGGGCGTCATTATCTTGTCTGCGCTCGTGACGTGCATCTCGCCGGGCGGGAAGATGGGAAAATTCGTCGGCGGGATGACAAAGCTGCTCGCGCTCGCCGTGCTCGTGACCCCGTTGGTGCAGATCTTCAAGGGAGATCTTCCCGAGCTCACCGTTTCGGAGACCTTCGAGGACGACGCGGGTTACTTTGCCGCTTGTTCGGAGCGGCTTTCGCAGGGGGACGAGGCGGAGGTCGCCGCCTATATCGAAAAGGAATACGGATTGGACAGCGAGATCGCCGTCACCCGGGAGACCGTCCCGCCCTTTTCCCGCAAAAAAATCCGAATTCTTCTCGATCTGCAAGGAATAAACGGAACGGACGAGCGTATATATATCATGACCCGCATCCAAGAGGCGATTCAAGCGGAATACGGGTGTACGGCGGAGGTCATGTGACGGTATCCCTCGAACCCATCAAAAGGTTTTTCTCCAACAAAACGGTGCGGCTGATCGCGATCTTGCTCTTGACGATCGGGTTGCTCATCCTCGTGTACTTCGTCTTTCTCGGCGAACAGAAGGAAAGCGACGGTTACAAGCCGACCGAACGCGAAGAAAGGCTGCTCGTCCTTCTCACGGGTCTCGACGGCGTGCAGGACGCCAAAGTCATGATCACCGAGGAGGACGGCGCGGCAGTCGGCGCGGTCATCATCTTCGAAGGGGAGGACGGGTTCCTGACGCGGATTCGGCTGAGGGAGATCGCCGCAGCCGCCTTGAACATCGCACCGGACGCCGTACTCGTCTACGCCGCCGAAGCATAAAATCCGGAAATCTTTTTTAAGGAGTTATCCCTATGTCGAACACCAAGAAAATCGCACTCATGTCCACCCTTGTCTTACTGCTTGCCGCAACGGCGATCTGCAACTTCGTGCTCGCCGGCACGAACAACCAGACCGTGACGGGCGGCGCCAGCGTGCAGGCAAACTACTTCACTTCCTTCCGCGCCGAACGGAATACGACGCGCAGCGAAGAGTTTGTCCAGCTCGATTCCGTGCTCGCCACCTATGAAGCGGGCACCGAAGAGCACACTGCTGCCGTGGCGAGAAAACAGGAGCTCGTCGAACTCATGGAGGACGAACTCGTGATGGAATCCATCATCAAAGCGCTCGGATTTTCGGACGCTGCCGTCGCGATCGGCGAATCCGGGAACATCAACGTGTTCATCAATTCTTCCGAACTCGACAAGGACACGGCGATCCGTATCGCGACCGCGCTGCACACCGAGCATAACATCCGCGACGGTTATATCATAATTATGCCGGTTTATGCGGAAAGTTAAAGAAAAACAGTAGTAAATTCGGAAAATATGTGCTATAATGTTCCCGAAAGGAGTATGTTATGGCAAGCATCAGATATCATTCCGGCGGTCAGAAAGGGAAAATCACCTATAATTCGGACATTGTCAGCGGAATCGTCGTATTGAGCCTGAAAGAGACGGAGGGCATCGAGCTCATTCCGTCCAAGAGCAAGGGCATCAAGATCTGCTTCGAAAAAGAGGGCGTGTTCGTGGATATCTCCGTCATCGCGCATTACGGATACAACGTACCCGACCTTGCGTTCCGCATTCAGCAATCCATCAAGCAGATGGTCGAATCGATGACGAAGTACAAGATCGCCAAAGTGGACGTGCACGTACAGAGCGTGGTGTTCCCCGAAGCAACCGCTATGCAGGACGCCGCGGTGGACGACGAAGATAAGAAATCATGAGAGCTCTCCCTTTCCCTGCCGGGGAAGGGAGATGCACGCATATAGGAGAACGTATGAGAAGAGATGCGAGAGAAGCGGCATTTCAAATCGTCTATGCACGGCTTTTGGGCGGCGATCTCGGCAAAGGCGCGCGCAGCGCGCTCTATTCGCGCGCCAAGCTTTCCGAGGAGGAAAGGGCGTTCGCGGAACGCCTCGCCCAAACGGTGGAAACGCATCGGGAGGAATTGGAGGCGCGCATTTCGGAAAAGGTCGTCCGCTTTGCGGATTACAGGATCTACCCCGCGGATAAAGCCGCCATGCTCGTGGCGCTCGCCGAAATCGGGTATTTCGACGAGATTCCGCCCGTCGTCTCCGTGAGCGAAGCGGCGGCTCTTGCCCGCAAATTTTCTTCGGAGAGTTCTGCGGACTTCGTCAACGGTGTGCTCGGGGGGATCATCAACGCATGAACATGGACGGAAAGGCGGTCGCCGCAGAGGTGAGGGAATCGCTCAAAGCCCGTGCCGCACGGTTCGAGCAAACAAGAGGAAGAAAAATCGGGCTGGCGGTCGTGCTCGTGGAGGGCGACGCTGCGTCCGAGGTCTACGTCCGCAACAAGTCGCGCGCCTGCGCGGAAGTGGGAATTTCGTCCCGCACGGTCCGTCTGCCCGCCGACTGTTCCCAGGAGGAGGCGGAGAGGACGGTTCGGGCGCTTGCGCAAGACGGTACGGTCGACGGCGTGCTCGTACAGCTCCCGCTCCCGTCTCATCTCGACGGCAAGCGCATTCTCGCGTGCATTCCCACCGAGAAGGACGTCGACGGTTTTTCCGCCGAAAATTTTGGAAAACTTGCCAAAAACGAAGCTTGCCTTCCGGCTTGTACGCCGCGCGGCGTCATGGAATTGCTCGCCCGTTACGGGGTCGACGTGCGAGGCAAGCGCGCCGTCATCGTCGGCAGGAGCAACATCGTGGGGCGTCCGATGGCGCTCCTTCTGCTCAATGCGGACGCCACGGTCACGGTCTGCCATTCAAAGACAAACGATCTTCGGGAGGAATGCCTCCGGGCGGATATCCTCGTCGCGGCGATCGGCAGACCTGCCTTCATCACGGCGGATATGGTCAAAGAGGGCGCCGTCGTGATCGATGTCGGCATCAACCGCACCGAACACGGTCTCGTGGGAGATGTGGATTATCCCAAGGTCTGCGAGAAAGCTTCCCTGATCACCCCCGTCCCGGGCGGCGTAGGTCCCATGACCGTCGCCATGTTGCTGCTCAATACGGTGGAAGCGGCGGAGCGCGCGCTATGAATTTCTCCGAACGATACGGGCATTATCGCGCGCAATTCGAGGGGATGCTCTCTGCGGCATGCGCGGATATGAAGTTTTTCCCGGAGATTCTCTCCGAAAGCATGCAATATTCCCTGCTTGCCGGCGGGAAACGGCTGCGCCCGGTGCTCTTTCTCGCCACGCTCGACGCGCTCGGCAGGGAGCTTCCCGCGGAAGCGGACATCGCCGTGGCGATCGAATGTATCCATACATATTCGCTCATCCATGACGATCTCCCCGGCATGGACGACGATGACTTCCGCCGCGGAATGCCGTCCAATCACCGAAAATTCGGCGTGGGGAATGCGATTCTTGCCGGGGACGCGCTGTTGTCCCACGCGTTCGAACTGCTCTTTTCGGCGGCGGAACGGGGCGCGGGACAGCTTGCGGCAGCCCGCCTCATCGCGCATGCGGCAGGTCCCTGCGGCATGATCGCAGGTCAGTCGGCAGATCTTCTCTACGGAGAAAGAGAGGACGCGGGCGAGGGCGAGCTCCTGTTCATCCACGCGCACAAGACGGGAGAAATGATCGCGGCGCCCCTCGGGGCCGCAGGCTGCATCGCGGGCAGGGAGGTCGACCGCCTTTTGCGGTTCGGAAACGAACTCGGACTGTTGTTCCAGCTCACGGACGATCTTTTGGACAGCGGGGAGGAAGGGCGGCTCACGGCGCTGAAAGTGTACGGCGAAGAGCGTGCCCGTCGGCGCGTCGAGGCTTGCTCGGAAGAGTGCAAGTCGATTTTGCAGGGCGCCGGGTTCGATACGGAATTTCTGTGCGGCGCCGTGGATTTCGTGCGCATGCGTCAAAATTGATATGAGAAACATTGACGTCGGAGAGGTGAAAAACGCCTCTCTTTCCCAACTGAAAATGCTTGCGGAGACCCTGCGGGAGGAGATCTTCCGCACGGTATCCGTCTGCGGCGGACATCTTTCGTCCAATCTCGGCGCGGTGGAGCTCACGATCGCTTTGCACCGCGTGTTTGATTTTCCGCGCGACAAGGTGGTCTTTGACGTCGGGCACCAATGTTATACGCATAAATTGCTTTCGGGAAGAGCGCGGCTCTTCCACACGCTCCGCAAAGAGGGCGGACTGTCCGGGTTCCCCAAGCGCGAAGAGAGCGAATACGATTGCTACGGAACGGGGCACGCCGGCACGGCGATCTCCGCGGCGCTCGGAATCGCAAAGGCGCGCGATCTCCATAAGGAGACATGCATCGTGATCGCCGTCGTGGGGGACGGTTCCTTCCAGAACGGGCTCATCTACGAGGCGCTCAACAGCCTCTCCGCGCTCTCCACGCGGATTCTCATCATTTTGAATGACAACGGCATGTCGATCGCGCCGACACAGGGCGGCGCGCACGAGGTCTTGGAGGAGATTAAGGCGCAAAAGGGAGATCTGGAGCTGTTCGCGCGATACGGCATCCGCTATTTGGGACCCGTCAACGGAAACGATCTCGACGAACTCATCCCCGCCTTACAGGAAGCAAAGGAGGAGCTCCGTTCGGGGTGCGTTCTCTTGCATGCCGTCACGCGAAAGGGGCTCGGATATCCGTTTTCCGAAAGCGCGCCCATGGAGACGCACGGCATCAGCCCGCACCCCGCTGCCCGCGAGTATTCCGCGGCGCTCGGCGAAGAACTCTGCGCGATCGCGGAGCGGGACAGCCGCGTCGTCGCCGTGACTGCGGCGATGACGGACAGCTTGGGGCTGAGGACTTTTTTCAAGAAATTTCCCGATCGGGCATTCGACGTCGGAATCTGCGAGGAGCATGCGACGGTGCTTGCCGCGGGGCTTGCCGCGGGGGGCATGCGTCCCTATTATGCGGTGTATTCTACCTTCTTACAGCGCAGTTTCGACGAGATCATCCACGATATCTGTCTGCAAAAGCTGCCCGTCACCTTCTGTGTGGACAGAGCCGGGGTGACGGGGGAGGACGGAGAGACCCATCAAGGGGTGTTCGACCTCTCCTATCTTTCCATGATTCCCAATCTCGCCATCGTCGCGCCGAAGAACATCGCGGAATTCCGTAAGATCTTGCAAAAAAGCGTCTCGTGGGAGACGCCGCTCGCGATTCGCTATCCCCGAACGGGCGAAGAGGGCGCCTGCGGCGAGGTCGACTTTGGGAAATTCGAGGTTTTGCAAGGTACTATGTCAGACATAATTATCCTTGCGGCAGGCGAGCGGTGTATCCGTATCGCAAATTCCGTCTATGCGCGCGCGGTGCGGGCGGGGATATGCTTCCGCCTCGTGAACGTGCGCTTTATCAAGCCTCTCGATATCGGATTCCTCGCTTCCATGAGGGAGAAGTACGTTGTGACCTTGGAGGACAACGTGCTTGCGGGCGGATTCGGCGAGAGCGTCGCCCGCGCGCTTGCGGGGAGCGGCAAGCAGGTGTACTCGTTCGGCTATCCCGATGCGTTCATTCCGCACGGCGCATCTTCCGACCTCATGAAGAAATACGGGCTCTCCGAAGAGGAGATCTATGCCCGCATCGAGGAGCTGTATGCGCGCGGATAAATTCTTTGCGGCGCGGTTCGGCTCGCGCACCAAGGCGCAGGAGGCGCTCAAAGCGGGGCGCATTTCCCGCGGCGGCCGCGCGCTCTCTCCCGATGACGAGGTTTCGGAAGGAGACTGTTTTACGGTCTCGGAGGGCATGGATTTCGTTTCGAACGGCGGAAAAAAGCTCGAGCGCGGTCTGTCTTTCTTCGGAGAGAGCGTTTCGGGGCGCACCGTTGCCGATCTCGGCGCGAGCACGGGCGGATTTACCGACTGCCTGCTCCGCCGCGGCGCGCGCAAAGTTTACTGCGTCGACGTCGGGGAGAGCCAGCTGGACGCACGCCTCGCCGCCGACCCTTCCGTCGTCGTCATGGACAGGACGAATGCGCGCTATCTTTCGCGGGAGGATTTCCCCGAGCCGATCGACGACGTCGTATCCGACCTCAGTTTTATCTCTCTTCGGCTCGTGCTCCCTGCCGTCCGCGAGATTCTGTCCGACGGCGGCAGGGCATTCGTCCTCTTTAAGCCACAGTTCGAATGCGGGGGGAAGGGACTCGGGAAGAGCGGGATTCTTCCGCTCTCCCGCCACAGACCGCTTCTCGAATCGTTTTATGATTTTTGCGTTGCGCTCTCACTTGCGCCGCGCGGCGTCGTTCCCGCGCCCGTTTTGCCCAAAAAGAATGTGGAATACATCGTTTTTCTCGAACGGGGAGGAAACCCCGTCCGCAAAGACGTCTTTTTGAATAACTCTGAAAATTTTTTGGAAATTTAAGAATTTTTTTGCAAAAACGCTTGCTTTTATTCGTATAAATGTATATAATATACTTGCATATTCGGGGTGAAGATGCCGTGAAAGTAGGGATTTACCACAACGCGAATGTCGAGGAAGAGGCTCTGCGCGCGCTTGTCGCCGCGCTCCGTAGGGCAGGTGCGGAAGCGACCTGTTTTTCGGACGCCGCCGGGATCGGCGGGGTGGACAGGCTTGTCGTTCTCGGGGGGGACGGGACCGTCCTGCATGCCGCAAAGCGTGCATGCGCGGAGGGGATCCCGCTCGTCGCCGTCAATTTCGGGACGATCGGGTTTCTCACGGAATTCGGACGCGAAGAGCTCTTGGAAGCCGTTCCGCTCGTGCTCGACCGAAACTGTCCGACGGTCACGCGCTCCATGCTCCAAGTGGAAGTCGGGGGAACGTCCTGCCTCTGTCTGAACGAAGTCTCGTTGCAGCGCGAGATCTCCGGACGGGAGACCGCGCATGTCGTCACGGTCTCTATCCGCGTCGACGGCAGCGCAGCGGGGGAATTTTCCGCGGACGGGCTCATCATTGCCACGCCCACCGGTTCCACCGCCTATTCGCTCTCCGCGGGCGGATGTATCCTGACTCCCGACTGCAAGACCTTTCTCATGACGCCCGTATGCGCTTTTTCGCTGCGGTCGCGTCCCGTTGCGCTGCCGGATGACAGCAGGCTCTCCGTCTTTTCCAAGGACGGGACGCTGCTCGTCTACGGGGACGGCGTGTTTTTGGGACGCGCGACGCCGAATGAGGAGATCGAAATCAAAAAATCCGAACAATGCGCCGTCTTTCTGACGAGAGAACGGAACGGTTTCTTCCGCAGATTGACGGAAAAAATCAAATGATCTGAGAGGTGATTCATTATGATGAGAAGCGCCCGTCACGCAAAAATATTGGAGATCATCAAGGAAAAAGAGATCGAAACACAGGAGGAGCTGTGCGCAGAGCTCGCCGCATGCAACTTTTCCGTCACGCAAGCCACCGCTTCGCGCGACATCAAGGAATTGCATCTTTTCAAGGTCAAGGGCAGCAAGCGCCGTTTCCGGTATGCGACGATCACCGAAAAAGAGGGCGGGATCTCCGACAAACTGCGCTCGCTCTTCCAGGACTGCGTTGAGGAGATTCGCGTCGCCGGGAATTTGATCATTCTCAAAACCATCAACGGCAACGGGGGCAGCGCGGGCAACGTCGTCGACCGGCTCGACTACCACGAAGTCGTCGGGACCGTCGCCGGCGTGGACACCACCCTCGTCATCTGTGATACGCCCGCGGGCGCGCAGGCGGTGAGCGACAAGCTGTCCGTGCTCCTCAAACTTTGATATGCTCAAAAGTCTTGTCATTCATCATGTCGCGCTCATCGACCATGCCGAGCTCGAATTTTCGGAAGGACTCAACGTTCTGACGGGGGAGACGGGCTCGGGCAAATCGGTCATTCTCGATTCGATTGACTTTGTTCTCGGCGCCAAAGCGGACAAGAGCATGGTGCGCGCGGGGGAGCGGGATTGCTATGTCCGGGCGGAATTTCTCACGGATGACCGTGAGATCTTTCGTTTGCTCGAAGAAATGGACATCGAGGCGGAGGATTCGCTCATCGTCTCGCGCAGGCTCACGGAGGACGGAAGGAGCACGCTGAAACTCAACGGCTGTACGGTGACGGCGGCGATGCTGCGAAGAGTCACCTCCCGTCTCGTCGACGTGCACGGGCAGAGCGAGCATTTCTTTCTTCTCAAAGAGAGCAACCAACTTAAACTGCTCGATTCCATTGCGGGCGCACCCGTCTCCGAAAAAAAGAACGCGGTCGCAGAGCAGCTCTCGAAGCGGAAAGAAATTCTTTCCGAACTGCGCCTGATCGGCGGCGACGAAGGGGAACGTTCGCGCAGGATGGATATCCTGCGGTACCAGATCGACGAGATCGGGCGTGTCTCGCCGAAGGTCGGCGAGGATGAGACGCTCAACGCCCTGCGCACCCGCTATCGCAGCGCCGAGAAAATTCTCGAAGGCTTGAACGGCGCGCGCGAAGAACTCGTAGCGGACGGAGGGGGAACGGATGCGGTTCGCTCCGCGCGGCGGTCGGTCGCGTCCCTCGAAAAGTACGACTCCCGCTGCGAAGAGCTCAGCGAAAGATTGGACGCCGCGGCTGCCGAACTTGACGATATTGCGGGAAGGCTGGAAGAGTTCATCGCGGAATTGGATGTCGACGAGCGCGAGGTCGAGCGGGTGGAAACGCGCTACGACGAGATCAAGGCGCTCAAAAAGAAATACGGCGGCAGCGTGGAATCGGCGCTCGCGTTCGCGCAACAAGCCGAGGAGGAATACCGTCTCCTCGAAAACAGCGGAGAGCGCTACCGCGAACTCACCGACGAACTTCAAACGACGGAAAAAGCGCTCTTTGCGGCGTGCTGTGCGCTCACTGACGAGCGGAAACGCGCGGCGGAAAGCTTTACGAAGCGCGTGACGGATGAACTCGTCACCCTGAATATCCCTTCCGCCCGCTTCGAAGTGCAGTTCGACGAAGAGAGCTTCGATGACGTCGGCAAAGCGACCGCGGAGGGGCTCGGCGGCGTTCGGTTTTTATTCTCCGCAAACAAGGGCGAACCCCTCAAAGAACTCGGCAAGATCATCAGCGGAGGCGAAATGAGCCGATTTATGCTCGCCGTCAAGGCGCAGCTCTCCACGGCGGGGGGAATCGGGACATATCTTTTCGATGAGATCGATGCGGGAATCGGCGGCAAGACGGCGCGCGTCGTCGCGGAAAAATTCGCAAAGATCGCAAAGAACGTGCAACTCATCGCCGTGACCCATCTCGCGCAGATCGCCGCGTTCGCGGACACCTCCCTCGTCATCGAGAAAAAGGAGATCGGCGCCAAAACGGTCACGACCATCCGCGAAGCTGCGGGTCGGGAGCGCCTTGCGGAACTTGCCCGTCTCATCGGGGGCGAGAGCGAGCACGTCCTCGCGCATGCGCGCGACCTCATCGAAGAAGCCACCGCTTACAAAAACTCCCTTTAATGGATTTTCAAAATTCGCATAGAAAGGATTCGGCTTACGCAAATTAACTTCCGTATAACGGAGGTATGAATGCGTAAGCTGAAATTTTTATGCCTTGCCGCCGCGCTGCTGTCGGCAGGATTTTTCTTCGGAAACGCTTCCGTTCCGGCAGAAGCGGCGACGGCAAAATATTATATCGGCGGCATGACCGCGGGGTTTATGCTCTCTGCGGGCGGCGCCGAAGTGATCGGTCTTAGCGAAGTTGTCAGCGAGGATGGGCTCCACCATCCCGCGGAGGACGCGGGAATCTGTATCGGCGACACCATCGTTGCCGTCGACGGCATCCGCGTCAAGACGATCTCCGAGCTCAACGACGCGCTCGAACGCAGCGGAGGGCGGCAGGTTTCGGTTACATTGCAGAGAAAGGGGGAGACGGCGACCGTCAAGGTCTGTCCCGTCAAGGATAAGAAGTCGTCGCGCTATAAAATCGGCGTTCTCATCCGCGATACGCTCGCGGGGATAGGGACGGTGACCTACGTGGACAGCAAATCATACCGCTTCGGCGCCCTCGGGCACGCGGTATGCGACGACGACCACAATCTTCTCACGATCTCCGACCCGCAGATGTACCGTTGCAGCGTGGTCGGCGTCACCAAGGGAAAGCGCGGGAAAGCGGGGGAACTCCGCGGACTCTTTTTGAACGACACCGTCATCGGGAGGGCAGAGAGCGTGGGGGACACCGGTCTCTACGGAACATTTTCCGAGGATTACGACTTTTCCCACTGCGAACTCGTCGAGGCGGCGCCCCTTGCGGAGGCGACCATCGGCAAAGCGGTCATCTATTCGACGGTGGACGGCGTTTATCCGCAAAAGTATGACATCGACATCGTTAAGGTGGATGCCAACAACCGCGACAACAAGAATTTCGTCATCAAAGTGACGGATTCCCGGTTGATCGAAGAGACGGGCGGCATTGTACAGGGGATGAGCGGAAGCCCCATCTTGCAGAACGGAAAACTGATCGGCGCCGTCACTCATGTGTTTCTCAACGACCCGACGCGCGGATACGGCATCGGTATCGAACAGATGATAGGGGATTAACATTTTTCCGGAGAAGGGTTCATATCATGGGATATGAACCTTTCTTTCTTGCGGGATCGTTTCGCGCGCGCATTCGAAAGGAAAGCCGTTCCCATCGCGCTCGCCATCCTGTTTGCCGTAGCGATGCTGCTCGGCATCGTCTTTTCGGGGACGGCGCTCTTTTATGACTATCTTCTCAATCTCTGCGACCGCTTCCTGTACTCCGTCTGCTATGCGGACAGGAGCGTCTTTGTCATCTTTTGTGAGAGAACGGCGGGCGGAGCGGTCCTCGTTGCGGTCTGCACGGCCGCGGGGGTGCATTTGGCGGCGCTCGCGCTCATTCCCGCCGTTTTGGTCTACCGGGCATACACGTTCGGCGGTTGTATCGCCGTGTTCTTCGGCGCTTACGGCGTCTCGGGCGCGATCGTCGCGCTCGTTTTGTATCTGCCCGTCCACCTCATGATCGATTTTATTCTCATCTGCACTTCTTCCGTCTCCTGTTGCCGCGCCCGCAGCTTCCGCTTCCGGAAACAGGACTTTTGCGATCTCTTGCGGGATTACGGCTGTTTCCTGCTCCTCGTGGCGGCGGTATGTCTCTTGGAAGCAATTCTTTTGCTTGCCATATTTCACCCGCTCGGAAATCTCTTTTAAGCGGTTATTTTCGGGGAAAGTGCACAAACTGCGGGTATGAACAAAGTTTGGATGATCGCAATGGCGGCGCTCTCCGCCGCAACGGCGGGGATTCCCGCACAAGCGTCGGACGCCGCGAGCTGTGACGCGCTCTCGCCCGTCTGCAAGGCGGCATATCTGTGTGATGCGGATAGCGGCACGGTCGTTTATACCAAAGAGGAAGAAAAACGGCTTCCCATCGCGAGCATGTGCAAGATCATGACGCTCACGCTCTGCTTCGAAGCCGCAGAGAGCGGGAATCTCGCATGGGACGAGATGATCACGGTGAGCGAAAATGCCTCGGGAATGGGCGGCTCACAGGTCTTTCTCGACGCCGGGCTCTCCTATACGGCGGAGGCGCTCGTCAAGACGGTCGCGGTCTGTTCCGCAAACGATTCCTGTGTCGCGCTCGCCGAGCGCATCGCGGGGAGCGAAGAGGGGTTCGTCGCCATGATGAACAAACGCGCAGCCGAGCTCGGCGCGACCAATACGCTGTTTGCGAATTGTACTGGGCTCCCCAAAGACCCGCAGTACTCCTGCGCGAAGGATGTCGCGCTCATGCTCCGTGCGCTCACCTCGCACGAAAAGTATTTTGAGCTCTGCAAGGTCTGGCTGGAAGATTTCCCGCACCCCGACGGCAGAACGACCTCGATCACGAATACCAACAAGCTGATACGCTCATATCGGGGTTGCGACGGCGGCAAGACGGGATTTACGAACGAAGCGGGTTTCTGCTTGGCTGCGACCGCAAAGCGGGACGACATGCGGCTCGTCGCCGTCGTCATCGGGGCGGACAGCTCCCAACAGAGATTTTCGGACATTTCCTCGATGTTCGACTACGCCTTTGCGACGTATGAGAGCAAGCCGCTTTTGCCGCGCGGAGAGCTCGACCTCAAAGCCGCCGTTGCGGGCAGCAAGAAAAAGGAGATCTCCGTCGTTGCGGAGAGTCCGCTCACGTACTTTTGCAAGCGGTCGGAAAAGGGGGATTATGCCGTTGATATCCAAATATCCGATCTGCGGGCGCCCGTTGCCGCAGGCGCAGAGGTCGGTTTTGCGGCTCTCCATGTGGGAGGCGTGGAGGTCAAACGCGTGACGCTGCGGGCGGGCGAGGACGCCCCTGCGCTGTCATGGTGGGACGCCCTCCGCGAGACAGCGCGAAAATGGCAATAAACAGAGTATTATGCGTGACATAATAACAACATCTTGTAAGGGAAGGCGGAAATTTTTCGAAATCTCCGCTTTTCTCTTGCATTTTTTTGCCATTTGTTATATAATGGACAAGTATGGAGAGTACACTTATCAGGCTATTGGCAAATTTGCTCGCAGTGACCGTCGTATTGACCCTTCACGAGTTTGCGCATGCCTTTGTCGCCTATCGGTGCGGCGACCCCACGCCCAAATTGGCGGGCAGACTCTCCTTGAACCCGCTCAGGCACTTCGACCCGATCGGGCTCGTCCTGTTCGCGCTCGTCGGCTTCGGCTGGGCGAAACCCGTTCCGATCGACCCGAACAATTTCAAGCACTACCGCCTCGGATTGGGGCTCACCGCGAGCGCAGGCGTCGTCGTGAACTATATCATGGCGTTTTTATTCTATCCGATCGCGCTCGTGATCATCAATTTCATGCCGTATGTTCCCTTCCTGAAAGAGTTTTTATTCGACTTTTTCAGTTTGATTTACAGCATGAGCTTGGGTTTCTGCGTATTCAACCTCCTGCCGTTTTACCCGCTGGACGGCTTCCGCATCGTCGATGCGCTCAATAAACGGCGGGGGAAGATATTCCGTTTCCTTCGGCAATACGGCTATTGGATTTTGATCGGTCTCATCGCGGAGAGCTTTCTCTGCCGTATTTTCTATGACTATCTCGGGGTCGCCATCATGGAAAATTTCGATATTTTAGGTTGGATCATGAAATTTGCGATCAAGTATCTCGGCTTCCCCATTCTTGCGATCTGGTCGCTTGCGTTCGGCGTGCCCGTGGAAACGATTTGGAGTTATTTGATATGGTAGACGAAAGAACAACCGATGAGAGCGCCGAAGAGACCGAAGAGCCGGTCGCTTTCGTGGATGAAAACGTCGCGATCTCCGCGGAAGAGCAGAGCGAACAGGGAATTACGGGCGGCAAAGACGACCCGTACCGCGCCGCGCGGGCAAAATTCGAATCCAACGTGGATTACACGACGGTGCTCAGCAACTTCGAGGGACCGCTCGACCTCTTGCTCTATCTTGTCAACCGCGCCGAGATCGAGATAAGGGACATTTTTGTCTCGCAGGTCACCGAGCAATTCCTCGACTATATGAAAGGGCTCCCGTATATCGACGTGGACAAGGTGACGGATTATCTGAACATCGCCGCGACCCTCATCAAGATCAAGGCGCAGGCGCTCGTCCCGAGCTTCGACGAGGTCGAGCCCGATACCGGTGAGTTTGACGACGACGACAAAGCCGAACTTATCCGCGCTCTCGAAGAATACAAGCTCATCAAAGAAGAGATGGGCAAGCTGAAAGAGCTGGAAACGGTGGGGTATTACTTCAAGGAGCCCGACAAGGACGTCGGGGAGACGCGCACCGTGTTCTCCCTCGAAAACCTCACCCTCGACGGGCTGGTCACCGCTTTCACCGCCTTGCTCGTCGAGCGGGAACGCGCCATCATCGAGGATGAAGTCCGCGAGATTCCCCGCGACGAATACACGGTCGAGCAGAAGATCGTCTACATTCTCGAAGTGTTCGACGATACGGACGAACTGCGGTTCGAAGAGCTCTTCACCGAGGATTACACCCGCTCGGAGATCGTGACGACCTTCCAGGCGCTTCTTGAACTTTTGAAACACCAGTACCTGCATGTGCGGCAGGAGGAGGAGTTCGGGCAGATCTACATCCGCTTCAACCCCGAATCCACGCATACTTGGGTAGGACAGCAGATCGACGAATACGAATAAAAAGAGGACACGGCAGTGGAAAATCTCACAAATATCATCGAAGCGATCTTGTTTGCGTCCGGAAGGAGCGTCCCGATCGCCGACATCGCCGAAAAGCTCGGCGTGACCGAAAATGCGGTCAAAAAAGCAGTTGCCGAGCTCAAAGAGCGTTACAGCGGGGAGCGCGGCATCCAGCTTCTCGAATTCAATAAAAAAGTGCAGTTCGCCTCCAATCCGGATTACAAGGAAGGCGTTGCCGCCGTGCTCAATCCCATCCGCGAAAAGGAGCTGACTCGCACCATTCTCGAATGCGCGGCGATCATCGCCTACAAACAGCCCATCACCCGCGCGGAGATCGAAGCGCTCCGCGGCGTCAACAGCGACTACGGCGTCAACGCGCTGCTCGAGCTCAAACTGATCTACCCCTGCGGCAGAAAGGATGCGATCGGGCATCCCGTGCTCTTTGCGACGACCGACGAATTTTTGAAGCGCTTCAAACTGCATTCGCTGGATGAACTTCCCGATTACGAAGAGCTCCTGAAAAAGATCGAACAGCCCGACGCGGAGCGGGACGTCTATCTCTACAACCGCGAAGAGTGGGGCGCCATCGACGCGTCCAAAGACAGTACGCTCGGCAGCGGGGACGGCGGCGAGAGCGGGGACGACGGAGAAAGCGGAGGTGGCGGGGACGGCGAGATGCGTCCCGCGTCCAAGAAGAGGGAAGAGCCCCGGGAAGCCGTCGAGGACGGATTTGAGATTCCCGATTTCCTCAAAGGGTTGGACGGCACGAACATCGTCAAAATCTCCTGACCGCCGCTCATATTTTTACAGACTTCGCCCATATTACGTGTATGGGCGATTTTTTTGTATACGGCGCCTTCTTCGGTCTCTTGCTGCTCTTCTTTCCCGTCTTTGTCTATGTGGACCTCTATGTGGACGCCGGGCGACCGAAGGCGTGGTTTTCCGTCAGCCTGTTCAAGTATTTCCGGGTGTTCGGGGGGTATGCGGAGCTGCGGCGGGACGGCATTGCCTTCCATGTGACGAAGAAATTTGCCCTGCTCGTGAAATATGCGGATATGAACGCCACAAGGAAAAAGTTCGAGATCATGAAGGGGTTTCAGCTTTGGCGGCTGCATCAGACGTTGGAGACGGGGGGCGCCCGGAGCCCTTACAGCGCGCTGTACGGTGCAGCGTTTGCGATCGCGGGAGGAACGGCTTTTTCGGTCCTTCGGACGAAGCATCCCTTTCTTTCCGTCAAGAACAAAATTCTGCTCTCGAACCGTTCCTCCTTCAAGCTCACCGCGGAAGTGGCAACGGTGTTCAATCTGCTCATTCTCAACACGGCGATCGCTAAAAAATGTATGGAGGCATTGATAAATTGGATAAGAAAACTCAAATCGACGGCATCATGGAAAAGACAGCGGAGCGCCTCGTAAAACTTGTAGACGTGAATACCGTCATCGGCAAGCCCGTGGTATCCGCAAGCGGCACGCAGATCATCCCGTTCACGAAAGTGACGATGGGCTATCTCTCCGGGGGTGGCGAATACGGCGAAGTCAAAGCGATCAAGGACGACGAGAGCTTTCCCTTCGCGGGGGGCGCAGGCACGGTGGTCAACATCAAACCTGCGGGATTCCTCATCGACGACGGCAGAGAATGCCGCGTCATCCGCATTACCGAGGACCCCTTGGACGGGCTCATCGAGAAGGCGGGAGAGATCATTGCGAACCTGAAAAAAGATGAAAATTCGTAGAGCGACCGCTGTTTTTGCGCTGATTTTGGGCATCGCTGCCGCGGTGCCGACGCTGCCCGCCCATGCCGCCGGACCGGCGCAGGGCGAATGTGTGGCGGAGGTCTCCTCACGCAGATTTTTGTCCGAGACGAACGCCGACGTCCCTCTCCCCATGGCGAGCACGACGAAGATCCTCACGGCGATCGTCGTCATCGAGGATTGCGATCTCGACGATACCGTCCGAATCCCCAAGGAGGCGGAGGGCGTCGAGGGGTCGAGCGTATATCTTCGCGCGGGGGATCCCTATTCCGTGCGCGACCTTCTCTATGGACTCATGCTGCGCTCGGGAAACGATTGCGCCGTCGCGCTCGCCCTGCATCACAGCGCAAGCACGAAGGCGTTTGCCGCGGAAATGACGCGCCGCGCCGCGCTCATGGGCGCAAAGGACAGTAAATTCGTCAACCCGCACGGATTGCCCGCGGCGGGGCATCACACGACAGCGCGCGATCTTGCCCTCATTGCGGCGCATGCCCTGCAAAACGAGACGTTCACCGAGATCGTCTCCTGCAAATTTTACGAGCCGCGCGGCTGGAAAAACAAAAACAAAATGCTTTGGGACTTCGAGGGGGCGATCGGCGTCAAGACGGGCTTCACCGTACAGGCGGGACGCTGCCTCGTGACGGCCGCGGAGAGGGACGGCATGCGGCTCGTCTGCGTCGTTCTGAACTGTCCCGAAATGTACGAACGCTCCGCCGAGCTTCTCGACGCGGCATTCGGGGAATACCGCATGATTCCGCTCGTCGATGTCGCCGCCGGATGGGAGGGGTATGCCGTCAAGGGCGGGTTCGCATACCCGCTCAAAAAGACGGAACTGCGGAAATTGCGCTTTGCCACCGACCTTTTAACGCCCGTTCCCCAAGGGAAGGGGGAACTTGCGGGTCAATTAAAAATTTCCCTCGAAAACGACTTGATTTTTTCCGAAAATTTGTATATTATGGAATAAAGACAGGCTGAAAAGCCCTCTATACAAAGGGGTGCAGAGTACTCTGCGTGACATAGTATGCGAATCAACAAATTTTTGGCGGAGCAGGGCATCGCTTCGCGGCGGGGTGCGGATGAGATCATCCACCAAGGCCGCGTGACCGTCAACGGCAAATCGGCGGTTTTGGGGACGGAAGTCGGAGAAAACGACGTCGTCATGCTCGACGGAAAAATTCTCTCCCACAAAGTCCGCTATGAATATTTTATCCTGTATAAGCCCAAGGGGTGCGTCTGTACGGTGCATGACGAAAAGACGGAGCGTCCGCGCAAGACCGTCATGGAATTTCTGCCCGAAGGCGCGCATGTCTTTCCGGTGGGGCGGCTGGACTACAATTCGGAAGGGCTGCTCATCCTCACGAACGACGGCGACCTCGCCTACCGCCTCACGGCGCCGCAGAGCGAAATTCCGAAAACCTATCTTGTGAAAGTGGAAGGAACGGTGACGCAGGTCCAGCTCAACAAACTGCGCACCGGCGTGGAGATCGAAAAAGGCGTCGTCACGAAGAAGTGCCGCGTGACCGTCGTGGAGACGGACAAAAGCTTCACGAAGCTCCAAGTCGTGCTCACCGAGGGCAAAAACCGCGAGATCAGAAAGATGTTCCAAGCCGTCGGCAAGGAGGTGGTCTTTTTGAAGCGCACGAAGCTCGGGGAGCTTACCCTTTCGGGACTCGATCGCGGCGAATGCAGAAGACTCACCCCGGAAGAGGTATTTTATCTGAAAAATCTGTAAAAAAACGCCGTCCGAACATCGGGCGGCGTGCTGTTTTCGATCGTTTTACAGACTCCGGAGCAGTCCGACGACTTTGCCGACGATCATTGCCTCGCTGTCGGAGTCGAGCACAAAATCGGAAAGCGCGGCATTTTCCGGGTGAAGAATGACCTTTCCGTCCCTGCGGAAGTAGCGTTTGACGGTCGCGCCCTGCTCGATTCCGTCGGGATCAAAGAGCGCGACAACGATGTCGCCGTTTTCCGCAGTGTCCTGTTTGCGGACAACGATCTTATCGCCGTCGAAGATTCCCGCTTCGATCATGCTGTCCCCCTTGACATACAGCAAAAAGAGGTCGTCGCCCTTGAATTCGGCGGTGGGGAGGGGATAATATCCCTCGAAATTCTCCGCCGCGAGGATGGGCTGACCTGCGGTGACCGTGCCGAGGAGGGGAACGCGGACAACGTTTTCGCTCCGCACCGAGACGGCGCGCTTTTTATTTTCCGCTTTGTCGAGATATCCCATATCGCGCAGACGGTTGATGTAGTCGTAAGCGGTTGCGGTGGATTTGATGCCGAGATCGCGGCACATATCGCGGACGGTGGGCGGGAATCCGTTGTCTGCGATATAGCGGTTGATATAGTCGAGCACGTCGAGAAGCTTGTTTTTGTTGAGCATACCTTACCTCCGATTACAGTATAGCACGATTTGAAAATAATTGCAAACATTTGTTTCAAGATTTGGGAAATTTTTTCCGTTTTTTCTTGATTTTTTTTGCGCGGCGTTCTATAATAGGAGCGAGGTGAATGAGATGGAACTCGGAAAAGAATGCGTTCTCTATGACGGGAAGGAGTGCGACGGCTGTATGGAGTGCGAAGTTTGCGACCTCGACCCCTCGAAGATCTGCGATAACTGCGGGAAATGTCTCGATATCAAAGAATTTGCGACCATCAAGATCGACAAGGTCATCACGAATCCGAACGATTACAAAGAGGATTGATCATTTGGCGAGAAATTTCGCGAATGTTTCCGCATAGACGGCGGGGACGATCGCAAGGATGCGCGCGCCCTCGTCGGTATAGAATACGGCGCGCTCGTAGAGGAGATTTCTGACGGCGCCGTAAGCCGCCATATCGGCGTAGGGGACGAAGAGCTCCATCCGCAGGAAACGGTTCTTTACCGCATGGAAAATGCAGCTTTTCAAGCGGTCGAGCCCTTCTCCAGTCGCGGCGGAGATCGCAATGCTGTCCTTCGGGAGCCGAACGTCGGGCGCGAGGTCGCACTTGTTCATCACGACGAGATAGGGCGAGGAAAAGCCGAGCCCGTTGAGCGTGTCGAGCGTGGTTTTGCGCTGCATTTCGAATTCATCGGACGCATCGCAGACGATGAGCGCAAGATCGCAGGAGAGCGCGCTCTCCAACGTGGATTTGAAGGCGTCGATGAGATGATGGGGCAGACTCTGCAAAAATCCCACGGTGTCCACGAGCAAAAAAGGCACGCCCTCGATCTCCATCGCGCGGGACGTGGGGTCGAGCGTGGCGAACAGCGCATCCTTGACGAGCACATCCGAACCCGTGAGCGCATTGAGCAAGGTCGATTTGCCCGTATTGGTATATCCCACGAGCGCGACGGTGATCGTCCGCTCTTTTTTTCTGCGCTCGGCGAGCAGTGTGCGCCGCTGTTCGATGTCCTTCAAGCGTTCTTCGAGCGCGTGGATGCGTGTACGGATATGTCTGCGGTCGGTTTCGAGCTGCGTCTCCCCGGGTCCGCGCGTGCCGATTCCGCCGCCGAGCCGCGACAGCGCTTCTCCCTTGCCTTTCAGGCGCGGATAGAGGTATTTGAGCTGGGCAAGTTCGACTTGAATCTTTCCCTCGCTGCTCTCCGCGCGCAGGGCGAAGATGTCGAGGATGAGCGTCGTGCGGTCAATGACTTTTCTGCCGCCCAGCGCCTTGGAGATGTTCAGGGTCTGGGAAGGGGAGAGCTCGCCGTTGAAGAGAACCGTGACGTCCTTATCTTCCAAAGATTCGTTGAGTTCGGCGAGTTTCCCGGAGCCAACGAAGGTCGCAGGGTCGATCTCGCGGATGTTCTGAAAGATGCTGCCGGCATAGCGGGCGCCCGCGCTGTCGATGAGAGAGACTGCCTCCGCATG
Organism: uncultured Clostridia bacterium; assembly: GCA_947625385.1. Classification (GTDB taxonomy): domain Bacteria; phylum Bacillota; class Clostridia; order Christensenellales; family Borkfalkiaceae; genus Gallimonas. The sequence continues at coordinate 51,804 of CANQOB010000001.1, read as the reverse complement.
CAGGACCTCCCAATCGGCTCCGAAAACGGGCTGGATGATAAAAATTTCTTCCATCAGCCGTCCTCCCCGTCGTCCTTATGCAGTTTTACCTTTCCCGCAACGGAGCGGCGACGGTCCTCCGTGATGGCGGCATAGTGTTTGCGCGTCGTGTTGACGTCCTTATGACCGAGGACGTCTGCAACGATAAAGATGTCGCCCGTTTCCCGGTAGAGGGCGGTGCCGTAGGTGGAGCGGAGCTTGTGCGGCGTGATTTTTTTGAGAGGGGAGACGATGCGCGCGTACTTTTTGACGAGATTTTCGACCGCCCGCACCGAAATGCGTCTGTATTGCAGGGACAAAAAGAGGGCTTTTTCGTTGGGCGGCACCTTTTTGTCGTTCTCTTTTTGTGCGAGATAGGCGGCGAGGGCGTCCCCGACCTCCTCCGAAAAATATAAGATCGCCTGGTTCCCGCCCTTGCGGGTGACGACAAAAGAATTCGTCTTGAAATCGATACTGTCGTTGTTCAGCCCGACAAGTTCGGAGATACGGATGCCCGTGCCGAGAAAGAGGGTCAAAATGGCGGTATCCCTTACGCTCGTACGCTCATGATATCCCTCCATGTGACGGGACATCCCGCTGCCGAATTCGGCTGTGTCGAGCAGTTTTTCGACCTCATCGCCTTCGAGGCGGATGATTTCCTTCTCGTGGAGCTTCGGGGTGGGGACTTTTGCGGTATTGTTGACTTCGATAAGACCTTTGTTGAAGAAATACTTATAGAAAGAACGCACCGTGGAGAGCTTGCGCGCCTTGGCGCGTTCGTCGCATGAAAGACTGTGCCCGCGGAATTCGTAGTGGGTGAGATAAGCGAGGAAGATCTCCAAATCGGTTTCCGTCACCTGTTCGAGGTCCTCGAGCGTGAGGGAAAGAACGTCTTTTGTGCCGCGGAACTTTTTCTTGCAGAGAAAATCGAAAAAGATACGCAGGTCATAGCAGTAGTTGAGACGGGTCAGCGTGCTTGTGCGCGTCTCGACGCCGCGCAAAAAATCTTCGCAGCAATAGGGAAGTTCCGCCAAAAGCGCGTTGATCTTATCGAGGTTATGAAAATTTCTGTCCTGATGGAAATTTCCCGAATCTTTCATACGACAATTATAGCAAAAAAAGAGAGCGCTGTCAATTTTACGAATAGTTAAAGGGGAATTTTTATGAAAAATCAAAAATCCGCCCCTCGGGGGAGAGGCGATTTTCTGCAATACCGACAAATTAAACTATGCGTAAAATCATTGTTTTACGAATAGTTATGGGCAAAAAATTAGTTTTTTTGCAAAAAATCAGCTTTTTTCTCTGGATTTCCGCTCATACACAGTTTTTATCGCTGCGTCGGATCTTTTGCCGATCGTCCGTTTTTTTCCGAAATCGGCTGCAAAACATGACCGAAGATCTTCTTCGGTAGTATGTCACGCATAGTATTGTATGTCTGACATACTATTCGGTTTTCGCCAAGATTCCGTAAGAATACGGCGGCACGGTGAAGCTGTTTTCATAGACTTTTCCCGTGAGCTGTTCGGTGAAACTTCCGTCGAAGCGGATGCGGTATTCCGACGACGAAAGATTGCAAAAGACGTAGATCGCGCGGTCGTCCTTTCTGCGTTCGAATACGAGGCAGGAGACGTCTGCGAAGACCTCGCGGTAGCCGCCGTCCGTCAGGATGCCGTGAAATCGTTGGGTGCGAATCTCGCCGAGCAGACGGAAGTATTCCACGAGTTCTTCGTCCATGCCGTCCCACGGGAAGCATCTGCGGCAGAACGGGTCGCCGTAGCCCTCCATGCCCGCCTCGTCGCCGTAATAAATGCAGGGCACGCCGAAGAGCGTGTATTCGAGGAGCGCGGCTGCCTTCAAGCGTTCTTTGGCGAGCAGCTTTTCCGCGTCGGTGAGCTGCGTTTCCGCCATTTCCCGTTTGGTTCTGCAATGTTTTCCGCCGAGGACGGTGAGAATGCGCGGCGTATCGTGCGTCGAGAGCACGTTCATGAGCACATCGAGCGTCTCTTTGGGGTAGTTGTCGAGGAGCATGAAGATCGTCTCGCGGAGCTGATCGCAGCTTCCCGAAAGCATAAAATTGAGAATGCCGTCTTTGAGCGGATAGTTCATCACGCTGTCGAGCTCTTTTCCTTGCAGGTACTTTCTGCGTTCGCCGTAAGCGATCTTATTCGATGCGTCCTCCCAGACTTCGCCGATGATCACGGCGTCGGGGTTCTCCTCCTTGACGGAGGTGCGCAAAAGCTCGAGGAAGGAATCGGGGAGCTCGTCGGCGACGTCGAGACGGTAGCCGCCGATACCGCGGGCGAGCCAATATTTCAGTACGCCGCCTTCTCCGCAGATGAAGTTGCGGAAGCCCTCGTCGCATTCGTTGACGGCGGGCAGCGTCTCGATGCCCCACCAACTGTCGTAGGAAGTGGGAAATTCGTGAAAGCGGTACCATTTCGCATAGGGAGAGGCGGGGGACTGGTAGGCGCCCAAGGAGTCGTATCTGCCGTATTTATTGAAATAGCGGCTGTCGTCGCCCGTATGGTTGAATACGCCGTCGAGGACGATCTTGATGCCGCGGCAGGCTGCCTTTTCGATGAGTTCGTCGAAGTCTTTGAGCGTCCCGAGCAGCGGGTCGATGCGCAGATAGTCGCCCGTATCGTAGCGGTGATTGGAATACGCTTCGAAGATGGGGTTGAAATAGACCGTGCTCACATGCAAACTTTCGAGATAATCGAGCTTTTCGATGACGCCGCGCAGATTCCCCCCAAAGAAATCGTTGTTGTGAATCTTGCCGTATTCGTCGGGAAGATAGGAAGGACACCCGCCCCAATCGGAGCGCAGACGCTTGTGCGGCGGCACGCTCCCTTCTCCGGATTTGCAGAAGCGGTCGGGGAAGATCTGGTACATCACCCCGCCCTTCATCCAATCGGGCGTGCGGTAATCCTCTTCAAAGACGGTGATCTGCCAGCTCGCGGGATGGCGGGTGACCGCGGCTCTGCGCAGCCTGCCCCGACCGAGAAATACATTGTCGGGGAAAGTAAAGTAATAGAAGAAGAGACCCGTCTGCGGAAAACGCAAAGCGAGTTCGAAGCCCTCTTTCGTCCGCTTCATGGGCAAAACGGTTTCGGGCTTTCCGTCCTCGTAGAGCACGAAATAACAAACTTCCGCCGAGAAAGTCCCCTCTCCGCTTTGGTTTTGAAAGACGCGAAACGTAATTTCACTGCCGCGCTTGCATGCCCCGACGAGGGATTTGCAGCGCGGGTCTATCGGATCGTAATAAAAACTCATATTCTTATTTCACTTGTTTGAGATTCCAGATCGATCGCGCATACTCTCTGACGCTTCTGTCTGCGGAAAAATACCCCGCCGCTGCGATATTGAAGAGCGATTTGCGGTTCCATTCCATCGGGTCGCCGCGGTAGAGCGCGGAGACCTTGCTTTGGGTCGCGGCATAGGATTCAAAGTCCGCCAGGCACATGTACGGGTCCGCCACGGGCGCATTGCGCAGGAGATAGTTGGCGATCTCCGCAAAAGAATACCCGTTGAATCCGACGATGAGAGATTCGATGATGCGCCTCAAAAAGCCGTCATGATTGTAGTAGGCGCTCGAATTGTAGCCCTTGCTCCAAATTTCCGCCACTTCGTCCGAACGAAGTCCGAAAATAAAGATGTTTTCGTCGCCCACCCGTTCGGCGATCTCGACATTCGCGCCGTCCAACGTGCCGACGGTGAGCGCGCCGTTGATCATGAACTTCATGTTCCCGGTGCCGCTCGCCTCCTTCCCCGCGAGAGAGATCTGCTCCGAGACCTCGGAAGCGGGCATGAGCTTCTCCGACATCGTCACATTGTAGTTCTCCATATAGACGACGTTGAGCTTTTCGTGAATCTTCGGATGTTTCCGGATATCCTCGGCGAGGAAGCAAATGAGCTTCATGATCTGCTTCGCCATATCGTATCCCGCAGCCGCTTTCGCTCCGAAAATATACGTCCTCGGCACGACGTCGAGATCGGGATTCTCTCTCAGAAGGTCGTACTGTCCGATGATGTTGAGCACGTTGAGGAGCTGCCGTTTGTATTCGTGCATGCGCTTCGCCTGCACGTCGAAGAGCGTATCCGGGTCGATGACAATGCCCTGTTCCCGTTTTGCATATTGGGCGAACTGCTCCTTTTTGATGTGCTTGATCTCGGCGAGGCGGGCAAGAACGCTCTCGTCGCTTTCGAATTTCGCAAACGCGGCAAGCTTTTCCGCATCCTTTGCGTAGCCCGGTCCGATACATTCGTCGAGCAGGGCGCAGAGCTCGGGATTGGATTGGTTGAGCCACCGGCGGTGCGCGATGCCGTTCGTGACGTTTGTGAATTTCTCGGGCGTGTAATCGTAAAAATCGCGGAAAATGCTCTCCTTGATGATGTTGCTGTGCAGCTCGGAGACGCCGTTTACGCTGTGCGCGCCGATGACTGCGAGGTTTGCCATGCGCACGGTATTGTGCGCAAGAACCGCCATGCGGGATATCTTGTTCCAATCGCCGGGGAATCTGTTCCAAAGATCTTCGCAGAGCCGTCGGTTGATCTCTTTGAGAATGGAATGGATGCGCGGCAATCTCCTTGCGACAAGATCTTCCGCCCACGTTTCGAGCGCCTCCGCAAGCACGGTGTGGTTGGTGTAAGCGCAGGTCGCTGTCGTGATGTTCCATGCGTCCTCCCACGAAAAGGCATTTTCATCTATGAGAATGCGCATGAGTTCGGGGATGGCGAGCGCGGGGTGGGTGTCGTTGATGTGGATCGACGCCATTTCGGGCAGAAGCGTGAGCGGACCGTACCGCCGCTTGTGGTCAGCCACGATACATTGCAGCGACGCCGAGACGAGAAAATACTGCTGTTTCAGGCGCAGCGATTTGCCCTCATAGTGGTTATCCGAGGGATACAGGACTTTGGAGATGAGCTGCGCCTCATTGTCGTCGCGGATGGCGGCGTCATAATCGCCCCGTGCAAAGCGCTGCATGTCGAACTTGTGCATCGCGCGGGAGCGCCAAAGGCGAAGCACGCTGACCGCCTCGGAGTTCGCCCCCGCGATCATCATGTCGTATGCAATCGCCTCCACCTCTTTTGCATTGCGATAGACGACCTGCAAGCCGCTGTCTGTCCAACGCTCTTCGAGTTCCCCGTCGAACCGCACAATGAACTGTTTATCCGTGCGCTGCGTGAGCCACGCTTCGCCGCCGGGAAGCCAGACGTCGGGCAGCTCGATCTGCCAGCCGTCGACGATCTTCTGTTTGAAAAGTCCGTATTGGTAACAGATGGAGAACCCCATCGCGGGATAGTTCTGCGTGGCGAGCCCATCCAAAAAACATGCCGCGAGGCGTCCGAGTCCCCCATTTCCGAGCCCTGCGTCAGGTTCCTCCTCGTAGAGGTCATCGAGCGTGAGGCGGTAGCGCTTCAAAGCTCCTTCGAGTGCGCTTTGGATGCCGAGATTGTAGACGCTGTTTTTCAGCGACCGCCCCATGAGAAATTCCATGCAAAGATAATAGACCCGCTTTGCCTTGGCGGTCTTGACTTTCTTGTGGAATTTCTGCCTTTTTTCGAGCATGATGTCTCTCACGCTCATGACGACGGCTTTGTAGATCTGGTCGCGGGCGGCCTCCTGCGGGGTGACGCCGAAATAGCGCGTGAGTTTGCCCGCGATCAGCCGTTCTGCTTCCGTTTCGGAAAGGTTCATGTCCCTGTCTCCTCAAGAATTCAGGACGTCGTGATACAGTCCTTCATAAGATTTTGCCGAAGTCGACCAACTGAAATCGGTCTCCATCGCCTTTTTGACGAGTTTTGCCCATTCGTCCTTCATGCGGAAGATGCCGAAGGCTTCGAAGAGGACGTACAGCATATCATTCGCGTTATAGTCGTGGAAGGTAAATCCGTTGCCGCCCGCACCGTAGGGCGTGATGCTGTCCCCCAACCCTCCCGTCTCGCGCACGAGCGCGACCGTCCCATAGCGGCTCGCGATCATCTGCGAGAGACCGCAGGGCTCGCTCTTGGAGGGCATGAGGAAGATATCCGCCCCCGAATAGATCTTGCGCGAGAGATCGGCGTTGAAGGAGATCACGGAGACGACCTTCCCCGGATACCTCTTCATCAGGTCGGAAAAGTAATTTTCGTAAGTCGATTCCCCCGTCCCGAGCAGGATGAACTGCATGTCGCTGCGCAGCGCCTGTTCGATGACTTCGCGTACAAGGTCGAATCCCTTGTGTGCCACGAGACGGGAGATCATGGCGACGACGGGCACATTGCCTTTGACGGGCAGCCCGAGCATCTTTTGCAGTTCCTCTTTGCAGACCGCCTTGTTTTCGGGATGCTCCGAAGAATAGTTCGCAAAGAGCGAAGCGTCCGTCGCGGGGTCGTAATACTCGGGGTCGATGCCGTTGAGGATCCCGCGGAGCTTGAACTCGTTCCGGCGGATGATGGGGTCGAGCCCGTGGGAAAAATAAGGATGTTTGATCTCTTCCGCATACGAGGGCGAGACGGTGGAGACCGCCTCGGAGACTTCGATCGCCCCCTTCATCAGGTTGATACAGCGGTCGTACTCAACGAAGTTGCGGTATTCATCGCCGATTCCGAAGAGATCGCCGAGAATATCGAGAGAATATTTCCCTTGATATTCTATGTTGTGAATGGTAAATACGCTGCGGATGGCGCTGTATTCCTTGCGATGGCAATAGTTCGTTTTGAGGTAGATCGCCGCGAGCGCCGCCTGCCAATCGTGGCAGTGCAGAATGTCCGGATAGAACCCGATATAGCCGAGGGTATCGAGCACGGCGCGGCAGAAGAAGGCAAACCGTTCGCCGTCGTCGTAATACCCGTAACAGCCGGGGCGCTTGAAGTAGTATTCGTTGTCCACGAAATAGTACGTGACGTTTCCCGCTTTGTATTCGAAGATGCCGCAGTATTGGTTTCTCCATGCGAGCTGCACGGTGAAATTGCCGATGTAGCGGAAATCCTTGCGGTATTCCTTGCGGATGTCCTGATAGAGCGGAATGATGACGCGCACGTCATAGAGATCGCTGCTTGCGATCGCCTTCGAGAGCGACCCGATGACTTCGGCAAGCCCTCCCGTCGCAATGAAGGGCGCGGCTTCGGAGGCGACGAAGAGAATTTTCTTCTTTGCCTCCACGGTGATCTGCGCGGGCGCCCGCTCTGCGGATGCGACCGCTTCCACGACCTCCACGGGTCCCGTCTTTCGTGTCGTCTTGGAATTTGTTGCCATACGATGTTTCCCCTATTTGATTGGATTTATGCAGAGCGTCAAAGCATCCGCCCTTTCGGAATGAAGTAAGGAAGTTCCGCGCAGCCGGAAAGCACGCGCCCGTCGCGGACGACGACATTCTTGTCCGTAATAACATAGTCGAGCTTCGCCCCTTCGCCGAGGATGCTGTCCTGCATGACGATGGAATTTTTGACGACGCAGCCCTTTCCGATGCGGACGCCGCGGAAAAGAATGCTGTTTTCCACCGTTCCCTCGATGAGACAGCCGTCGGAGATAAGCGAATCGCGCACTTTTGCGCCTTCGAGATATTTGGAAGGCGCCGAATCGCGCACTTTCGTATAGATATCGCGTGCGCCGAACAGCTCGTCGCGGACGCGCTTGTCAAGGAGCTCCATGCTGTGCGCAAAGTAGTCCCGAAGGCTGGTGACCGCCGCATAATAGCCGTCGAATTTGTAACCGAAGATGCGCAGGGTGTCCACATTTTTCGTGAGGATATCCCTGCCGAAGCTGGAAAATCCCCTCGTCACCGCGTTCGAGATGGTGTCGATGAGAAACTCTCTGCTCATCACCATGACGTTGACATAGAGAGCGAATTTTCCCTTCGTCTTTGGATTGATCTTGAGTTCGCGGACGCGCCCCGTCTCGTCGGGAGAGAGTGTGATGTAATAGGAGGAGTTGACCTTTTTGCTCTCCTCGTGGTAGACCATCGTGATGTCCGCCTGTTTTTCCTCGTGGTAGCGCACGATATCCGCGATGTCGAAGCGGGCGATGCCGTCGCAGTCCGAGATGACGACATAATCTTCGCTCCTGTGGTTGAGGAATCCCGTGATGCCCATGAGCGCTTCGAGACGGGTGGAATACAGCGATTCCGTTTCGTCCGAATAGGGCGGCAACAGGATGATTCCGCCGTCCTTGCGCGCGAGGTCCCAATCCTTGCCGCTCCCGAGATGATCGATGAGCGACTGATAGTTGTTTTTGGTGACGAGCCCCACCGTCGTGATGCCCGCGTTCACCATGTTGGAAAGCGCAAAATCAATGAAGCGGTATCTGCCGCCGAAGGGCACGGACGCCGTCGTGCGGTGACGGGAGAGTTCGGGAAGGTTTGCGTCGTTGATATGCGAAAAAATGACGCCTACGGTCGAAAGTGCCATGGTCATACCCCCTTTACATCCTTGTCGAGGATGCTTCCGCCGCCGACGCGGGCTCCCGCGCCGATGACGATTCCCCTGCCGAGAACGGCGATGCCGCCCCCGGAGGCTTTGGGCTCGCCGACTTGCGCGCCTTGCTCCACGGTGACGTTTTCGTCGATGATGGAATATTCGACCGTCGCGCCCGATCTTATGACGGTGTTCGCCATGATCACGCTGTCCCGAACGGTCGCCCCCTTCTCCACGACGACGCTCGCCGCAAGCACGGAATTTACGACCGTCCCTTCGATCTCGCAGCCGAGCGCGACGAGGGAGTTTTCCAGCACCGCCCCGTCTCCGACATATTCGGGCGGCGCCAGCGGATTCCGGGAATGAATCTTCCAATCGGGCGCGCTCACGTCGAATGCGGGATTCTTGCCGAGCAGGTCCATGTTGGATTCCCAGAGCGACGAGATCGTCCCCACGTCCTTCCAATAGCCCTCGAACCGATAGGAAAACAGCTTTTCCCCTGCCGCAAGCATCGCGGGAAGCACATCCTTGCCGAAATCTTTGGAGGAATTCGGGTCGGCGTCGTCGGCTTCGAGATAGGCAAAGAGCTTGCTCGCCGTGAAGATGTAGATGCCCATCGAGGCGAGGTTGCTCTTGGGGTTTTTGGGCTTCTCTTCGAACCCGTAGATGGAGCCGTCCGCGTTGGTATTGAGGATTCCGAAACGGGACGCCTCCTTCATGGGAACTTCGATCGCCGCGATCGTGCAGTCCGCCCCGGTCGCCTTATGCGCACGGAGCATCTCGGCGTAATTCATCTTATAGATGTGGTCGCCAGACAGGATAAGAACATAATCGGGGTCGTATTTTTTCATGAAATGCAGGTTCTGATAGATGGCGTTCGCCGTCCCCTCGAACCAGCTCTGCTTCTTCTTCGCCTGGTAGGGCGAGAGGATATGGACGCCGCCGTAGACGCGGTCGAGGTCCCAAGGCTGTCCGTTCCCGATATATTCGTTGAGTTCGAGCGGCTCGTACTGCGTGAGCACGCCCACCGTATCGATGCCCGAATTGATGCAGTTCGAGAGCGGAAAGTCGATGATCCGATACTTCGCGCCGAAAGCAACCGCGGGCTTTGCAATGTCGTTCGTGAGCGCGTACAGACGGGAACCCTGTCCGCCCGCGAGCAGCATTGCCACACATTCCTTCTTCCTTATCATCTTGCTCTCCTTTGCGGAATTATTTTTTCTCGGGTACAAAGACGAGATACATCGTCGTGAACTTCGGGAGCGTGACCGAAAGCGAAGCTTCTCTGCCGTGGCTGAAAATCTTCTCCGTTCTCAAAGACTTGCGGGTGACGATCCCCCTGCCGCCGTACTTTGCATCGTCCGAGCAGAAAACGATCTTATACTTCCCCTTTTGCGGGACACCGATACGGTATTCGGTGTCGATGCCCGAGAAGGAGGTCAGAACGACGATCTCCCCTCCCGAGCGGTCGCGGCGGATGAAGGCGAGCACGTTTTGGTCGCTGTCGTCGGGCGCAAGCCATTCGAACCCGTCCCAGCCGTCCTCGATCTCATAGAAAGGCGCGTGCGACCTGTAAAATTCGTTGAGCTCTTTGACGAACACGGAGAGCTTCCCGTGCAGTTCGAATTGGTCGCGCAGGAAAAATTCCAATCCCGTGCGATAATCCCACTCCTTGAACTGTCCGAACTCATAGCCCATAAAGTTCAATTTCTTGCCGGGGTGCGCCATCTGATAGCCGAGGAAGGCGCGCACGCCTGCGAATTTATCGGCATATTCCCCGGGCATCTTGCTGATGAGAGAGCCCTTTCCGTGGACGACTTCGTCGTGCGAAATGGGAAGAACATAGTTCTCCGAGAAGGCATACATCATGGAGAACGTCAGTTTATTGTGGTTATAGCGGCGGTACACGGGGTCCAGACAGAGATAGGAGAGCATATCGTTCATCCAGCCCATATTCCACTTGAAGTTGAATCCGAGACCGCCCATATAGGTGGGCTTCGTCACCATCGGCCATGCGGTGGACTCCTCGGCGATCATGAGCGCGTACGGGAAGCGCAGAAAGACCGCTTCGTTGAGCTTGCGCACAAAGGCGATGGCTTCGAGATTTTTGTTCTCGCCGTAGATATTGGGGACCCATTCCCCGGGGCGCTTGTCATAATCGAGGTAGAGCATGGAAGCGACCGCGTCCACGCGGATTCCGTCGATGTGGAATTTATCGAAGAAAAGGCACGCCGAGGAGACCAAAAAGGATACGACTTCGTTCCTGCCGTAATCGAAGCGGCGCGTCCCCCAGCTCTTGTGCTCCATTCTGTCCCATTGACCGCTCTCATAGAGCGTTTGCCCGTCGAATTCATACAATCCGTGCTCATCCTTCGGGAAATGCGCCGGCACCCAGTCGAGGATGACCCCGATTCCCGCACGGTGGAAACAGTCGACGAGATACATGAAGTCCTTCGGCGTCCCGAGGCGGGACGTCACCGAAAAGTATCCCGTGACCTGATACCCCCACGAACCGTCGAACGGGTGCTCGGTGATGGGCATGAACTCCACATGCGTATATCCCATCTCCTTCACGTACGCCACGAGCTCCGTCGCGAGATCGCTGTACGACAGATAGTTCCCGTCGGCGTGTTTTTTCCACGAGAGCAGATTGACTTCGTAAATATTGACGGGCGAAGAATACACGTCCCGCTTGCGGGCGGTGACGTAGTCGCCGTCTCCCCATTCGTACCCGTCAAGGTCGTACAGCTTGGAAGCGGTGCGCGGAGGCGTTTCGGCATGGAACGCGACGGGGTCGGCTTTCATGAACTGCCTCCCGTCCGGGGTCGTGATGAAATATTTGTAGACGTCGTACTCCCCGAGCCCTTCGATGAAACATTCGAAGGTCTCGTTGTCGATCATCCGGTGCATGACGTTGCGGGACTTGTCCCAGCCGTTGAAATCGCCGACGACGGAGACGGAAGCCGCGTGCGGCGCCCAGACCCGAAAGATATAGCCTTCCTTGCCCTCCTCCGTCGCCCGGTGGGCGCCGAAGAGCTCGTACGCCCTGTCGCTCTTTCCCTGATGGTAAAGATAGAGCGGGAAATCGGTCTCCCGCTTGATGGGTTCGGTTGGTTTCGAACGTTTCTTCATATCGTTGCCTCGCATTGCGGCGCCTTCGGCGGGCGCGTATTTTGCTTCTACTATTATACTATAATTTCCCGTGAGTTTCAATACAATCGACCAAATTTTTCCGTTGATTTTGCAAAATTTATAGGGACGCCGCCCTATCGGACGGCGTCATGGCTCTGCAATTCCTTTTGCGATGTCGTAAATATCCCCCGCGCCGAGCACGAGGATGAGGTCTCCCCCTTTCAGACCCTCGAGCATGCGCTTTTTGAGCTGGCGGGGAGTCTGGCAGTACCGCGCTTCGGGGATTCGGCTGGCGAGCATTGCCGCGCTGCCCGCGGGGTCGAAGCTCTCCCGCGCGGAATAGGTGGCGTAGACGATGGGACTTTCGGCGCGCTTCAAGACCTCCGAGAACTCGCCTAAAAGATCGCGCGTGCGCGTGTAGGTATGCGGCTGAAACACGACGTGCACGGTCCCTCTGCACAGCTTTTCCGCCGTGGAGAGGGTCGCCGCGATCTCCTTCGGGTGGTGCGCATAGTCGCATACGACGGGGACTCCCCCCAAGGTGCCGATATATTCGAATCTCCGCCTTACGCCGCGGAAGGCTTCCAGCCCGCATTTGATCTCTTCGCCCGTCCTGCCTGCAAGCCGCGCTGCCGCAAATGCCGCGAGCGCATTGTAGATATGCACTTTGCCTACGGCATTCAGCGCGATTCTCACGACGGGCGTCCCCCCTTCCGTCACGGTGAACGCATAGCGTTCGCCGTCCTCCGCAAGTCTTTCCGCGCGGATATCGCCCCCGTAGAGCCCGAAGGACAGGGTATGCGGGATGGTGCGCGCATGGACGTCGTCCGCATTGACGACGACCTCTTTCGCCTGCCCCGCAAAGGTGCGGTAGGCGGCGAGAAGGTCCTCCTCGTCCCTGTAACAGTCGGTATGGTCGAGGTCGCAGTTCAAAATGACGGCGATCTCGCTGTGCAGCGCGAGAAAACTTCGCTTGAATTCACATGCTTCGGTAATAAAGTACTCTTTTCCCGTGGAAAAGAAGTTGCCGAGTTCGTAGTCCTCCCCGCCGATATGGCAGGTGAAGGGCGCGCCGCATGTCCGGAAGATATGGGCAAGCATGCAGGACGAAGTCGTCTTTCCGTGGCAGCCCGCGACGGAGAGCACATGCGAATATTCCTTCGCCACGCTCCCGAGCAGTTCCGACCGCGCGATGAGACGTTTTCCCGCCTTTGCCGCGCGCGCGAGCTGCGGATGCGAAAGGTCGACCGCGCCCGTATAGACGACCGTATCCTCCGAGATCTCTTCCTCTTCGCCGATGTGGACGGGAATGCCCCGCTCGCGCAGGAGCTTGGTGAATCTCCCCTCCGCCGCATCGCTTCCTCTTACGCGGACGCCGAGTCCGCCGAGGAGCATCGCCAGCGCGCTCATGCTGACGCCGCCGATTCCGACGAAATAGTAGGATATGCACGAATTTATGCAGTCCATACACCATATTATTCATTTTTGGAAAAATTTGTGAAAAAATATTCGAAAAATTTATAAAATAGCTTATTAAAATTATTGTAAATTTTTTGAAAATATGGTAACATAATGAATAAATAAACCATCGGAGGAGGATTGGTTATGGAAATCGGAGACGTGCGGATTCGGCTTGTTCATCGCACGGAGGGTCTGCTCCGTGCCGTTGCGTCGATTACGATCGACGGTTGCTTTGTCGTGCATGATATCAAGATATTCGAGCGCGACGGGGAATGTTTCATCGCAATGCCCAGCCGCAAGACCCCTGAAGGCGAATATAAGGATATTGCCCATCCCATCAATTCGGAGACAAGAACGCACTTGCAGGAGCTCATTCTCGCGAAGTACGCCGAAGCCGTCAGAGCCGCGGCAACGGAGGGATGAAAAAAACCGCCTTTCGGCGGAATCTCGGAAAAAAGACCGCACCGGGGTGCGGTCTTTTTTGTGTCGTTCGTTTACGGTTACGAAACGGGTACGACGTTGACAGCGCGGAGTTTTCCCGCATCCTTGGGGTCGGGTTCCGTTTCGAACGTGACCTTCTGCCCCTCTTTGAGGGTGCGGAAGCCGTCCGTCTGGATCGCCGAGAAATGCACGAAAATATCGTCCCCGCCTTCGTCGTTGGAAATAAAGCCGTAGCCCTTTCCGTCATTGAACCATTTCACAGTTCCTGTCACAGTGATACCTCCTATTCTTGCGTTTATCGGAATCGTTTTCCGATACACATGCACATTTTCCATTATAGCAGTCCGAAAAGGGATTGTCAATACCCCCGGAGAAAGTTTATTGCACTTTTTTCAGAGAATCTTCGAGATATCTCCCCGCCGCGGCGGTGAACGCGGTCAGCTCGTCGGGCGTCAAGGGGCGGAAGTTCATGAGCGCCAGCAGATAGAGATATTCCGCCGCGGAGCTCTGCGCCTCGCCCGTTGCCTCTTTCACCGCCATGACGGCGGGATTGGCGGTATTGACGACGAGCGTCAAAGCGACGGGAATCTCCCCCATGCGGTAGAACGCATTCATTTCGGACATTCTGCGCATCTGTTCGTCGGCGTTGATGACGGCGGGAATCTCGGGATTTTTGAGCTTTTCCGTCTTGACTTCGACGTTCTTCTCTTTGAGCGCCTCTTTGAACACGGCGGCGAGGGTGTCATCCCCGCTCTCCTCTTCTTTGAGCGCGCCGGCGACATCCGCGTCGATGCGCAGAAACCGCACTTTGCCCGGATTCTTGTATTCGACATAGCTCAAAAAGTGAGGGTCGATATAGGTGTCGCAGACGAGCGCATCCAGCCCGGCGTCCTTGAACATGCGGATATATTGCGCCTGCTTGTTCTCATCGGTCACATAGTATACGGTGTCGGGCTGCTTCCCCTCTTCGGCTTCCTCCGCGCGGAACATGCCCGTAAGGGGACGGTATTCTCCCGCAAGATTCTTGAAGATGACGACGTCCTTGACCTTCTCCGCGAACGAATCGTCTTTGATGCAGCCGAACTTGATGAATGTGGCAAGGTCGTCCCAGCACGCTTCGAAGCGCTCGCGGTCCTTTTTGAAGAGTTCGGTGAGCTTGTCCGCGACTTTCTTGGTGATATGCTTTGCGATCTTCTGCACTTGTGCGTCGTTTTGCAGGAAGGAACGCGAAACGTTGAGCGGGATATCCGGGCAGTCGATGACCCCGTTGAGAAGCATCAGGAATTCGGGAATGACTTCCTTGATGTTATCGGCGATGTAGACCTGGTTGCAGTACAGCTTGACGTGCCCGCGTTCGAGCTCCACCTGCTTTCTCACCTTCGGGAAATACAGAATGCCCTTCAAGCGGAAAGGATACTCCATATTGAGATGAATCCAAAAGAGCGGTTCGTTGAAGTCGGAAAAGGTTTCGCGGTAGAATTTCTTGTACTCCTCTTCCGTACAATCCTTGGGCTGTTTCGCATAGAGCGGGAAGGGCGTATTGACGGGACGGTCGTCCTTTCCCTTGGGGTTGAGATAGATCTCATAGGGCATGAACGAGCAATATTTCCCGAGAAGTTCGCGCAATCTTTCCTCTTTCAGGAATTGCTTCTCCTCTTTGGAGAGGTGCATGACGATCTTCGTCCCGCGCCCCTCTTTTTCGCAGGATTCGATGGTGTAGACGCTCTCTCCGTCGGATTCCCAGCGCACGGCGGGCGCGTCCTCGCGGTAGGACTTCGTGAAGATCTCGATGTCGTCGGAGACCATGTAGGCGGAATAGAAGCCGAGCCCGAAGTGTCCGATGATTCCCTCTCCGCCCGCTTTCTCGTATTTTTCGAGGAAGTCCGCGGCGCCGGAGAAGGCGATCTGCGTGATATATTTCTCCACTTCCTCCTCTGTCATGCCGATGCCGTTGTCCTCGACCGTGAGCGTCCCCGCCTTGGGGTCGGAAGTGACCGTGATCCGGTATGCGCCTTCGTCCTTTGCTTCTCCCATGGAGACGAGTTTTTTGAGCTTGGTGATCGCATCCGCCGCATTCGCGACGATCTCACGGAGAAAGATGTCCTTTTCGGAATACAGCCACTTTTTGATGATGGGCATCATGTTTTCGCTGGAAATTTTGATATTGCCTTGACGTGTCATAGAAACATCTCCTTTTGTTTTCCCTATTTATATCAACAAAAAAATCCGCCGTTAAGCGGATTTTTTAAGATTTCGTAACTTATTTGTTTTCGTCGGAGCCGATGAGCTCGGAGATCGAAGCGCCGAAGCTCGTGCCCTCTTTCCATTCTCTGTACTCATCTTCGTCATCGCCCGTCGCGGGAGCATTGTTTCTGCCGCGGCTGCGCTTTACTTTTGCGGGGCGGGGCTGCTCGTCGTACTCGTGCGTCTCGTAATCGCGGGGCTGCAACGCCTTGATGGAAAGCGTGATCTTGTGCTCTTCCGGGTTGAACTTGATGATCTGGGCGTCGACCTCTTCGCCGATCGTGAGGACGCTCGTGGGATTTTCGAGCCATTCGTTGGAGATCTGGGAGACATGGACGAGCCCGTCGATTCCGCGCTCGATCTCGACGAACGCGCCGAAGGGAACGATACGCACGACCTTTCCGTGCACGATGTCGCCTTCCGCATATTTTTCCGCCGCAAGATCCCAAGGCTGGGGCTGGAGCTGTTTGTAACCGATCGAGACCTTTTTGCTGTCGCGGTCGATTTTGAGCACCTTGAATTCATAGTGCTTGCCGATCTCGAGCACGTCGCTCACTTCTTTGACGCCCGACCAGGAGAGATCGGAGATGTGCGCAAGGCAATCGAACCCGTTGACGGAGACAAAGGCGCCGAAGCTCGTGATGCGCTCGACTCTCCCCTCAACGACGTCGCCGACATTGATGGAGGAGAAGAACGCCTCTTCCTTGGCGGCTCTTGCAGCTTCGCGGGCGGCTCTCTCCTCTTCGAGGACGACGCGCTGGGAAGCGATGATCTCCTTTCTGCGCTCGTTGCGGATCTCGATGAGTTTCAGGCGCAAGGTCTTGCCCTTGTACTTTTCAAGGTCCTGCACATAGCCCATGCGGATCTCACGGCGGGGAACAAACACGAGGTAGGTGCCGAGCTGTGCGGTGAGCCCGCCCTTGTTGGTGTCGGTGCAGACAACGGAGAATTCTTTGCCCGCCTTGATATCGCCGAGAAGAGCTTCCTCTTCACGGAGTTTTTTCACCATTTTTTCGGAGAGAAGCGTAGGACGTACGCCGATGACCATGACTTCGATCTCTTCGCCGGCCTTTGCCTTCTCCTCATATACCTTGCGGTCGTAGGTTGCGCAGTCGAGTTCGGATTTGGGAATCCTGATTTCGAGTTTCCCCGAACCGGAGACAAAGATCTCCTCATCTGTCGCGGAGACAATGCGGGCGCGAATGATCTGACCCTTCTTGTAGCTCTCCTCTTTGTCGATGTCCGCAAGAACTTGCTTCATTGCCGATGCGGGCTGCTCGACCTCTTCCGCGACTGCGGGGTTTTCTGCTTCGACCTCAGCTGCCGTTTCCACGGGTTCGACGGGTTCGTCTGCCGCGATACGGGTCTCGGTCTCTTGTACTTCCGCGTTGTTTTCCACCATTTTGAAAAGAACCTCCCGGGTCAGCCATTCGGGAGTGCTTGCACCCGCTATGACTCCGACCCTACCAAAATTTTTTATTGTTTCATATTCGAAATCGTCTGCCTTCGCGACGCGCACGACATGTGCGCCGCAGGCCGACGCTATCTCCGCAAGACGGTTGGTGTTGCTGCTCCCGGCTCCGCCCACCACGACGACCGCATCCGATTCGCGCGCGAGACGGGCCGCCTCTTGTTGCCTGTCAGCAGTAGTATAACAAATTGTTCGAAAAACTTCAAGTGTTTTCGTGCAAACTTTTTGAAGATTTTGTACAATTTCGGAAAAAAGTTGCTCCGAAAAGGTCGTTTGCGCCACGAAAACGACTTCGCGACCCGCAAACCGGGCGAGATCTGCGTCCGCGTCCTCCACAACGGTCGCTTCCACCGCCCAGCCGGCGAGCCCTTCCACTTCGGGATGCCGTGCATCTCCGGCGATGACGACGCTCTTGCCCTGCGCGTGCCCTTGGGCGACGATCTTCTGGGTGCGGGCGACGAACGGGCAAGTGCAGTCGATGACGCGGATGTTTTTTTGCCGCGCCGCCTCGAACACCGCGGGCGGCGCACCGTGAGAGCGGATGAGAAGGCTTGCGCCCTCGGGGACTTCCGAAACAGAGCCGACGACGCGGATTCCCCTCTTTTGCAGGCGCGCGGTGACTTCTTCGTTATGGATGAGTTCGCCGAGCGCGTACGTTCCGGGCGGCGCGGCAAGAGCCGTATCCACCGCCTTTTTGACGCCCGCACAGAATCCTGTATGGCGGGAGAGAAAGACCTTCATTTCTTTTTGCGCTTGCGGGCGGCGAGGAAGCCGTCCCGCAGTTCATACATTTTGCTCCGGAGCAGCTCGTCGCACACGGCGTAATCCTCCTGCGTCGGCTTTTTGTCATAAAATTCCGTGAACTCGATGGGGTCGCCGAACACCACATGCGTAATGCGGAAAGGTCTTTGGCGCCGTATGCTGACGAAGGGAATGATGGGCGACTTGGTTCGGATGGAGAACATCGAGGCGCCGCTGTGGAAAGGCAAAAATTCCCCGTTTTCCTCTCTGTTTCTCGTTCCCTCCGGGAACATGCAGAGTTTTTCGCCCGCTTTCAGGACGCGGATGGCGTCGATGACGGCACGGGCGTCCGAGCCGTCGCGCGCAACGCCGATCGCCCCGATGCGCTTCCCCCACTTCCATAGGACGGGCTTTTCGAGCACAGACCGCTTGGTGATATAGTGGATCCCCTCCCACGTCGCCTGCAAGGGATAAAACACGTCGAACATGCTGTAATGGTTGCCGACAAAGATACAAGCGCCCTTCCCCGCTTTTTTGTTGCCGTGCAGGACATAGGGATAGATCAGGAAATGAATGGGCGTGAGCAAGATCTTCAAAAACACCATGAACGGCATGATGTGCCGCCCCTTTTTATCGGCGGGAAACAAGCGGGGCGTCTGATTGGCTTTCAGCCGCTTTTCGCGGATCTCCGCCCTTTTTTGCTCCTTTTTTTGTTTCCGGGAAACTTTTTCCGCCATCAGATGCGCTCCTGCATTTTGCTCTTGATCGCAGACACGACTTCCTCGACGGACATCTCGGAAGTGTCGATGAGAATCGCGTCGTCCGCGCGCTTCAAGGGCGCGACCGCCCTGTTCGTATCCTGTTCGTCGCGGCGGACGATCTCCTCTTTGAGCGCTTCGAAGTCAATTTCATGCCCCTTGGCGACGAGTTCGTCATAGCGGCGGCGCGCCCGCACTTCGGGCGTCGCCGTGAGAAAGAATTTGTAATCCGCGTCGGGAAGGACGAACGTCCCGATATCCCTTCCGTCGAGCACGCAGGACATCTTGTGCGCGATCTCCCGCTGTTTTTCGGCGAGATGGATGCGGACCGTCGGATGCTTGGAGACGGTGGACGCCGCCATGGAGACATGCGGCTGACGGATGCGTTCGGAGACATCTACGCCGTCCACCAGCGTCCTCTGGACGCCGCCGATAAATTCCACGTCAAGCTTCACCGCGCGGAGGATATCCACGACGGCGTGCTCATCCTCAACGTCCACCCCCGCGTCGATGACCTTCACCGCACATGCGCGGTACATCGCGCCCGTGTCGAGATGCACGATATTGAGGTCTGCCGCAAGGCGGTTCGCCACCGTCGATTTCCCGCTCCCCGCAGGTCCGTCGATCGCGACGTTATATACGGAAGAGAGATCTCTTCGCAGAATCTTCGCACCGCGCAGATAGATGTGCCGCGGGAGGATATTTTTCTCGACGAACACCATTGCACGGATGCAAAGTTTGAGCCCGCCTTCGATATCGGGCTCCATGGCGGAAAAGAGCGAGCAGCTGAAAAAGCCCGCCTCCCGCGCCGCCTTTGCGGGATAATATGCGTGGATATCCGATGTGCTGGAAAATACGATACTGACGAATTCATCCCGGTTGAGACCGTTACAGCTTGCGATCTGCTCCAACAGCTCCGCGACCGCGCGCTTGATCTCCTCTTTTTCATCGACCGCGATCGTCGTTGCACCGCGTATGACAACCATTGCCTGTTCCTCCGATTTTTCCACTGTCTATTATATCTGTTTTCGCCAAAATTGTCAAAGGATTTCCCCGAAAAACAAAGTATTATGTCACGCATATTACTTCGCAAAATGCCCTAATCGGCAATTCCCGCTAAGTATCCCGTGGAAAATGCGATCTGCAAATTGAAGCCGCCCGTCAGCGCGTCGGCGTCGACCGTCTCGCCGCAAAAACAGAGTCCCCTCACGCGCTTCGACTCCATCGTTCTCGGGTCGAGTTCAAAAAGGGATACCCCGCCGACAGTGATGACCGCCTCGGAAAATCCCCGCCAGACCCTTCCGCGGACGGGGAAATTTTTGATCGTGCGGACGAGGCGCTCTCTCTCCTCCCGCGTCACGGCATTCGCGCGCTTTTCCGGCGGGATCTCCGCCCTTTTCAGTACGAGCAAGACAAGTCCCGCAGGCAGCGCGCCCCGCAGGACGCTCTTCATTTGTTCGTTGCAGCGCTGCGAAAGATCGGAGACGAGACGGGACGAAAGTTTCTTCTCGTCGAGAGCGGGCTTCAAGTCGAGCGCGACCGTCATTTCTTCCGGGGAAAGTTTGCTCGCGACGGAAGAGAGCGTGAGGATGAGCGGTCCCGAGACCCCGTAATGGGTGAAAAGCACCTCGCCGAGATGGGAAAACAGGGTTTTCCCTCCGAACTTTGCCGTGAGGACAACATTTTTCAGCGTAATTCCCTGTGCCGCCGAGAGATCGTCCTGCGTCTCCAACCCGACGAGCGCGGGCGTTTGCGGTTCTACGCGAAGTCCTGCCTCTCTTGCAAAGCGGTAGCCGTCCCCCGTCGACCCCGTCGAAGGATAGGTCAGTCCGCCCGTCGCAACGATGACGCGGTCGGCGGGGATATGCTCTCTTTGCAGAAAGACGCCCCGTGCGACGCCGTCTTGTATATCGATTTTTGTCACTTCGCAGCCGCAGCGCAGCTCTGCGCCCGCTTCGCGGCATGCGCGTTCCAGCGTCTTTGTGACGTCGCTCGCCTTGTCCGAAGCGGGAAAGACGCGGTTTCCTCGCTCGACTTTGAGCGAAAGTCCGTGCTCTTCGAAAAATTTCATCGTCTCCGCAGGCGGGAAGCGGAAGATCGCGCCGTGCAAAAATTTCGCGCCGCGCACGACGTGTTCCAGAAATTCCCCGGGAGGGCAGTCGTTGGTGAGGTTGCAGCGTCCCTTGCCCGTGATATAGAGTTTTTTTCCGAATTTTTCGTTCTTTTCGAGCAGAATGACGTCATGCCCGCTCTTTGCGGCGAAATATGCCGCCATCAGCCCCGAGGCGCCCCCGCCTATCACGATCTTACGCATGGTTTTTCCTCCATTTATTCAGGAGCCGCTCATTCGTGAGGTCGCATGTAAGGGGCGAGACCGTGATGTAGCCCTTTGTCAGATGATCGATATCTCCGCCCTTCTCGAAATCGGCGGAAGTGGGAAGAAGATGCAAACCGTCCTCCCCGTCCTCGTATTGCGTGCGGTATTTCGAGCGGGTCACCCGGCAAAAAACGGTGCCCTTGGGCGCCCCGTCGGGAAAGTTGATGTTGACCGCGCCCGCCTCCTGCGCGTACGCATACCACTGCGCAAGATTTTCGAGCGCAAGTTTGCAGGCGTTTTGAAAGATTTCGGCGATCTCTTCCCTGTCCCCGTGCAGTTTTTGAGAAAGCGCGAGGGAGGGAATCCCGCAGAACGCGCCTTCCAGCGCACCCGCGACCGTGCCGCTGTACCAGGTGTCGATGCCGAGGTTGAGCCCCGTATTGATGCCCGAAATGAGCAGATCCGGTCGAAGTTTCAGATGATGGACGGCAATAAGAACGCAGTCGGCGGGCGTTCCCCCTGCCGACCAAGCCGTCACGCCGCCGAAATCGGCGCGCACGAGCTTGACGGGAGCGCGCATGTTGATCTTGTGCGAGACGGCGGAATTGTTTTCGCTCGGCGCGACGACAAAGACCTCGTGTCCCGCATTTTTCAATGCGTAAGCGAGGGAACGAATTCCCTCGCTGTCGATTCCGTCATCGTTTGTCAATAAAATTCTCATACGTTTGAGGTCTGTTGCGTTCAGACCGGATAGACGCCCGTTTTGGCGAGGTCTCCGTCCACACCTTCCGTGCGCGCCTTTCTCCATTTGAAGAAATTTTCGGCGACCTCCGGGAAAGAAGCATAGGAGAGCACGTCCTCCTCCTGCGTATAGAAGCCCTTTTCGATGAGTTCCGCTTTGAGCTTTTCGTACTCGGGCGCAAGGTCGTCCGCCGGGCGGTGATCGATGCGCGGTTCCCCTTTGAGGACCTTTGCGGCGACCTCCTCGTCGATGGGCATGGGGACGCGTCCGTATTTGCCCGCAAAGAGATCCCTTGTCTCCTTTGTGACCATCTTATACCGTTCGCCCATGACGACGTTCATGACCGCCTGCGTGCCGACGATTTGCGAAGAGGGCGTGACGAGAGGCGGATATCCGCAATCCCTTCTCACGTTGGGCACCTCGGCGAGCACTTCGGGCAGTTTATCCTCTTTGCCGGCTTTTTTGAGCTGGTTCATGAGGTTGGAAAGCATGCCGCCGGGCACCTGATAGATGAGCGTATTGACATCGACCTGCCTTACCTTCGGGTTGAGCGAGCCCTCCTTTTCGAGTTCGGCGGCGACTTTTTTGAAGTGCGCGGCGATGGGAATGAGCTTGGCAAGGTCAATACCCGTATCGTACGGGGTCCCTTGCAGAGTGGCGACGAGGGATTCCGTTGCAGGCTGGGATGTGCCGTTGGCGAGCGGCGAGAGCGCGGTATCTACGATATCCACCCCCGCTTGAATCGCCATGAGATTGACCATATCGCCCGTCCCCGTGGTGTTATGGGTGTGCAGATGCAGTTTCGTCTCCGGGCGCAGCGCCTTTTTGAGCGCGGTGACGAGCTCGTATGCTTCGAACGGAAGCAGGAGATTCGCCATGTCCTTGATGCAGATATTGTCCGCCCCCATGCTCTCGTAGGTCTTGGCGAGGTTGACAAAATAGTCGAGGGTGTACACGGGACCCGTCGTATAGGAGATCGCCGCTTCGCACACGCCGTGCACGGGCGCCCCGTATTTTTTGATCGCGCGCATGGAAGCGGCGATGTTGCGCGGGTCGTTGAGCGCATCGAACACGCGGATGACCCCGATTCCGTTCTCAAAGCACTTATCGACGAGCTTATCGACGAGATCGTCCGCATAATTCCGGTACCCGAGAAGGTTCTGTCCGCGCAGGAGCATCTGGATGGGCGTCTTTTTGAGGTATCTGCGAAGCGTACGGAGCCGCTCCCACGGGTCCTCGCTCAAAAAGCGCATGCAGGTATCGAAGGTGGCTCCGCCCCACCCTTCCAGAGAATAATAGCCTACGTCGTCGAGCTGTTCGAGGACGGGAATCATCTGTTCCGTGCGCATGCGCGTCGCCGCCTGCGATTGGTGCGCGTCGCGCAGAATGGTATCCATGATCAAAACTTTTTTAGCCATATAAACTCCTTCCATTCACGAAGCGTTACCCGAAGCACGCAAGCAGCATGCCCGCCGCAAGCGCGGAGCCGATGACTCCCGCGACATTGGGACCCATTGCGTGCATCAGAAGATGGTTGTTGGGGTCGGTCTCCCGTCCGACGTCCTCGGAAATGCGCGCCGCCATGGGAACGGCGGAGACCCCCGCCGAGCCGATGAGCGGATTGATCTTCCCCTTCGTCACCTTGCACATCACCTTCGCGGTGAGCAGCCCGCCGATCGTTCCGCAGTAGAAGGCGAAAATACCGATCGCAAGGATGCCGAGCGTCTGGGTCGTGAGGAAGATCTCCCCCTTCGCCTTGCAGCCGACCGCAATGCCGAGAAAGATGGTGATCGTATTGATCAGCCCGTTCTGCGCCTGCGAGGAAAGGCGCTCCACCACGCCCGACTCGCGGAACAGGTTCCCGAGCATCAGCATCCCGAGGAGCGGGATCGCGTCGGGAAGCAACAGCCCCACGATGAGCGTGACCGCGATCGGGAAGATCACTTTCTCCGCTTTGGAGACCTGGCGGAGGGGCTTCATGCGGATGGCGCGCTCCTTTTTCGTCGTGAGCAGCCGCATGACGGGTTTTTGAATCGCGGGGATGAGCGCCATATACGAATATGCCGCAATGGCGATGGTCGGGACCAGGTTCTCCGCCAGCATCTTGGAGACGTAGATGGCAGTCGGCCCGTCCGCCCCGCCGATGA
Source organism: uncultured Clostridia bacterium (assembly GCA_947625385.1). GTDB lineage: Bacteria > Bacillota > Clostridia > Christensenellales > Borkfalkiaceae > Gallimonas. The sequence continues at coordinate 27,938 of CANQOB010000001.1, read as the reverse complement.
TGGCGATCGCCGCCGCTTCCGCGCCCGAAAAGCCGAGGAGCACGGCGCCGAAGAGCGCAACAAAGATGCCGAGCTGGGCGCCCGCCCCGATGAGCATGCTCTTCGGATTGGCGATGAGCGGTCCGAAGTCCGTCATGGCGCCGATGCCGAGGAAGATGAGCGGCGGGTAGATGACCTTATCCACGCCGTAATAGAGATACCACAAAAGCCCGCGGCTCGAAGCCTCTACCGCCTCATAAGTATGGGCGTCTGCGGGAAGCCCTTCGGGATATGTCCCCCACAGAATCGCCTCTGCGCCGGGGAGATTGATGAGGAACATCCCGAACGCGATCGGCAAAAGCAGCATGGGCTCGTACTTTTTCACGATCGCGAGGAAAAAGAGCACAAGGGAGATGGCGAGCATCACATAGTTCTGCCAGCCCCCCTGGGAAATTCCCATCGAATTCCACAGCTTGGTGAAGATGCCCCCGAAATCGAGGGCGAGGAAATTCGTCTGCATAGCTCTCCCTTATCCGATCACGGCGAGCAAGGCATCCGACTCCACATTGGAGCCCTTTGTCACTTGGAAAGTGACGACGCCCGCGCACGGCGCAGTGATGTCGTTGTCCATCTTCATGGCTTCGAGCACGAGAATCGGCTGATCTTTTTTGACAGCCGTCCCGTTCGCGACGAGCAGATTTTTGATGAGCCCCGGGAAGGGCGAGAGCACCTTCGTGCCCTTGACGGGCGCCGCGGGCGAAGCGGGCGCGGCAGCCGCAACGGGAGTCGCCGTCACCGACGGCGAACCGACGCCTACCTCTTCCACACCGACTTCATACTGTTTTCCGTCTACCGTTACGATAAAATTTCGCATAATTTACCTCTTTATATTCTCTTGATTCTGCGGACGACAAAGTCGCATTTTCCCTGTTCCTGTTCCAAACACGCGGAGATCGCCGCCGTGATGGCAGCCACGGTCTCGGGAGAGATCCCCTCCTGCGCCGCGGGCGCCGACGGGACGGCAAGCGCCGCTTTTTTCTCGTGCTTCGCCTGCCGCAAGCCTTCGACCTTTTTCATCACCAGACCGATGAGCCACAGGATGACGATCAAAAGCACGATTCCCGCAAAGACGAACAAGAGCCCGAACAGCGCATAGAATGCGCCTTCGCCGGGGTCGATCTTGAACCAACTATCCAAAAGACAAGCTCCCATGATTCCTCCTCAGCGGACGAGCGTCTGCAATGCCGCGATGAGATATTGTTTGAGGAATTGCGGCTCCACGATATCGTCGAGATACCCGCCCTTCGCCGCATGCACGGGGTCGGCAAGCTGTTCATCGTACTGACGGGCGACTTGCGCCGCATCCTTGCCGGGGAACTCGATCTGCGCGCTCTTCGCGCTGTCGAAGAGGGCGATCTTTGCGGTCGCGAGCGCAAACGTATAATCAAACCCCGCCGATTTCGCCGCAAAGAGCGAATAGCCGAGCCCGATCGCATTGCCCGTGACGGCGGCGATCTTCCTGTCTGCCGCGCCGAGAAGGGTCAGATAATCGCATATCGCCTCGTAGATTCCGCTGTTCTGCGCATCGCAAGTTTCCTCGACGCCCGCGCAGTCCACGAAAAAGACAAGCGGCAGGTCGTAATTGCAAGCGAACTCCACGAATTTGGCAATCTTGTTCATCACGCCCGCCGTCAGGCGCACGCCTTCCATGACGACGGCGGCAACGGCGATTCCGCCCAGCCTCGCAAGGACGGTATGCGCTTCGCTCCATGCGTTCGCACCGAGCTCCACACCGCCTTCGAGCAAGGAGAGCACCGCCTTGGCGTCTGCCGAAGAGTTGAGCGCGGGGCAGGGCGCATTGAGTTCGGCGTCCAACGTCTCCGCCTTGACGAAGTCGCAAATGTTCAAAATTTTCGAGGCGGCATCCCGCAGGTCTTTGACGGAAAGCGCGGCGAAATTCGCGCGGTCCAGCGCGGCGTACCCCCCCACCTGCACGGCGGAGAGATTTTTTCCCGCCTTGGCAGAGAGCACAAAGGGCGAGGAGAGGCACAGCGCAGCCTTTTCCGTAAACAGGACGGCGTCGCATACCGACGCAAGCGCTGCCGCCGAGCCGTAGACTTCCCCGTCGAGAATGGCGAATTGCAGCACGCTTCCTTTGAGCCTTGCCGCCGAGGAAAGCATCTGTCCGATGCCTTCGAGGACGTTCACCCCCTCGCCGATGCGGACGCCGAAGGAATGGAGCAGATAGACGACGGGCGTCCCGCTCTTCTCCGCCGCGGCGAGCGCCTTGGAGATCTTGTCGCAGTTCGCCTTGGAGAGCCCGCCGTAGCAGACGTCGAAATTCTGCGCGACGAGGTAAAAGGGATAGCCGCCGATGGTCGCAAAGCCGACCGCGACCCCCTCTCCGTGCGCTTCCTCCTGCCAGAGTTCGCTCTTCGAATACGCAAACGCCGCGAGTTCGACGAAGCTGTCCTCATCCACAAGGGCGGCGATGCTCGCGCGCACGGCGTTTTCCGCGCTTCTCAGCGACTCCCGACGCGCTCTCAACTGTTCGATTTTATTCATAAACACCTCTTGCCGTTGGAAAAAACACCAATTTCTACCACATATCATTATACACGATCTAAGGGAAAAAGCAAGAAGATTCACAAAATTTTCGGAAAAATTTTCACGAAAAAACCGCCCACGCGGGGCGGCAAGTCATTCGGAATTTTCGTCCCCCTTCAGCGGGGGCGCTTCCCCCTCTTTCGGCACGGATTTTGTGACGAGATCGCCGTCCGGGCTGACGACATCGACGGAAAATTCCCCTTTTTTGCGCTCCTCTTTGACGCGGGACGGGCGGAACTTTTTCTCGAACCAACCCAAGATCGCGTCCGACTTCTTGTAGAGGACGACGAAAAGGATGACGATGAGCACGCCGAGGATTCCCCAGATGAGCAATCCCCACCACGTATCGAAGGGAATGAGGGAGATGGAATAGCTCGTCGTGAAGATCGCGAGAATCCTCGAAATGACGATCACGGCGAGAAAGTAGATGAGCGACATCGAGCTCATCCCCGCGACGAAGCACAAAACGTCGTCGGGAAAGACGGGCAGAAGAAACATCGCCGTCAAGAGAAGTTTATCCTTTCCCTTGATCTTGTTCAGCCATTTTTCGAGGTTTTCCTTCCCGATGAGCCAGTACCCCACACGCGTGCCGGCGTATCTTCCGATGAGAAAGCCGACGAGAGAGCCGAGGACGATGCCGAGAAGGCTGAGGAGACTCCCGACGAGCGGTCCGAACAAAACGGCGCCCGCCACAACGGTGACCGTGCTCGGAATGGGCAGAATGACGACCTGTAAAAATTGCAGGAGCACGAACACCGCCCCCATCCATTTCCCGGAGCGTTCGAGATATTCTTCAAGACGTTTTTGGTCGCGCAAAACGTCAAAAAAGCCCGTTGCGATCAGCGCATAGAGGAGCGCGGCAAACACCACCGCCATGACATAGACCGTGATGCAAGCCTTATAGATCACTTGTTTTCCGAGAAAATAGCAGACGAGATCGGTGACAAAGAGCGCGAGATCGAAAAGGCTCCCCCCGAGGATGGCGAGCCAAAACCAAGTCTCCCCCCACGCCTCCCGGAAGGGAAGCAGGCAGAGCACCAAAAAGACTTCGGTCGCCGCGCAGGCAAGCGCGATGAGCACCGTATGGAAAACTTTGAGCATCGTTTTCGTCATAGTCCGATTACAGTTAGTATATACACGCGCGTGCGGAATTATAAGTCGGATGCGGACTTAATGGCGGCACGGGCAAGTTTGTCGCAGAGATTATTCAGCTCGTCGTCCGCATGCCCTTTCACCTTATGAAAGACGATGTCGTGCTTGCGGGTGAGCGCGAGAAGGCGCTTCCAGAGGTCGTCGTTGAGGACGGCTTTTTTGTCCGCCTTTTTCCAGCCGCTCCGCTCCCAATCGGCGACCCAGCCCTCCTCGAAGGCACGCACGACATACGCGGAATCGCTGTAAATGTCGACCTCACAGGCGTATTTCAAGTGTTCGAGCCCGCTGATGACGGCGAGAAGTTCCATGCGGTTATTCGTCGTCTCCGCTTCCCCGCCCGAGAGTTCGAGCCTGTGGTCGCGATAGAGCAAAACCGCACCCCAACCGCCTCTGCCGGGATTTCCCGAACAGGCGCCGTCCGTATAGAGCGTGACTTTCTTTTTCATGCTTCCTTCCTTTTTTCTGCATTTTCCGCAAAAAAATTCTTGACGAAATGCAAAGAATGGTATATAATGATACTTACGCACAGGGGAGTAGTTCAATGGTAGAGCAACGGTCTCCAAAACCGTCTGTTGCGTGTTCGAGTCGCGTCTCCCCTGCCAAAACAGCCCGCAGCCCTTGCTGCGGGCTTTTATGGTTGGGTCAAGACCGAATTTTCTTTGAGACCGAATCGGAGACAGACTTCTGCCTTTGCGCAGTCAGAGCAATGCGGATAAAACTTCTTTCGCCTTACGTTCGAGATCGGCGAGCGTTCCGTCGTTTTCGATGACGATACAGCCGCGCATATCCAGCGCGGACGGGTCCAGCTGGCGCGCCATGCGCCGTTTTACGTCGTCCATGCGCATGCCGTCCCGCCTTGCGACGCTCTTTGCCCGCTCCCCCTCCGTGCGCCGCAGGGCGATCACGCCGTCGAACAGGGATTGGTATCCGCGCTCGTAGAGGAGCGGAACTTCGGCAAAGGAGAGAGGAAACCCCTCCATTTCGGCGAGGAGCCTCTCCATGATGCGCGGATGCGCATATCCGTTGAGAGCTTCGAGCGCCGCGGAATCGGAAAAGACGCGGGCGGCGACGGCAGCTTTGTCGGGCGTCCCCTCCCGCACGCATTCCGGAAAGAGCGCGGCGAGCCCGTCGAGGTACGACCTCTCCCGCCAAAGCGCATCCGAGATCTCGTCGCAGGAAAAAGCGGGATACCCGTTTTTCCGCAAGATCGCGAGAAAAGCGCTCTTCCCGCTGCCGATTCCGCCCGTTATGGCGTATTTTTTACTTTGCTTCATACCAATTTTTGCCCATCCCGACCTCCACGGTGAGCGGGACGTCGAGCGTGAACGCGCTCTCCATCTCCTCTTTGAGCATGGCGGCGGCACGCTCCGCTTCGTCCTCCGGGGAGTCGAGAACAAGCTCGTCATGCACCTGCAACACGAGTCTCGACTTGAAGTTGTCCCGTTGCAGGCGGTCCGAAACGCGCAGCATCGCGATCTTGATGATGTCGGCTGCACTGCCTTGCAGAGGCATATTCATGGCTGCGCGTTCGCCGAAGGAGCGCATATTATAATTTGTCGAACGGACCTCGGGGATATAGCGCTTTCTGCCGAGCACGGTCGTCACATAGCCGGTTTGCATCGCCCGCAGCACGTTCCCGTCCATATAAGCTTTGACCGCGGGATGCTCCTCGAAATACTTTTTGATGTATGCGCTCGCTTCGGAACTTGAACAGCCGAGATCCTTTGCGAGTCCGTAGGCGCTCATGCCGTAGATGATGCCGAAATTGATGGTCTTTGCCCGACGGCGAAGCGTGGGCGTCACTTCCTCGACGGGAACGCCGAACACGCGCGACGCCGTTGCGGTATGGATGTCCGCGCCCGTGCGGTATGCCTCGATCAGCGTATCGCACCCCGAGAATTGGGCGAGCAGGCGGAGCTCTATCTGCGAGTAGTCCGCATCCACGAGCACGCAGCCCTCCCTTGCGACAAACATTTTCCGCAGTTCCCTGCCCGAATCCGTGCGGACGGGGATATTTTGCAGGTTGGGATTGGCGCTCGACAGCCGTCCCGTCGTCGTCATGGTCTGATGATACGTCGTGTGCACGATTCCGTTGATGACGAGCGGGCGGATCCCGTCGATGTAAGTCGACTGCAATTTTTGAATCTCGCGATAGCGCAGGATGAGACGCGCGATCTCGTGCTCCTCGGCAAGCTTTTCGAGCACATCCGCATTGGTGGAGAATCCGCCCCTCGAATTGTGCTTTACGCCCTTCGTCTCGAACCCGAGTTTGTCGAAGAGCACCTCCGAAAGCTGGAACGGCGAGTTGAGATTGAAGGAATCCACGCCCGCGAGCGCGTAGATCTGCGCGGAGAGCTCGGCGAGTTCCCCCTTGTATTTTTCGGCAAACACGGGGAATTTTTTGACGTCCACGCGCACGCCCGTTTTTTCCATTTTATAGAGAACGGCGGCGAGCGGAAGTTCGAGCTCGCGGTACAGCGTCTCTTCCGTGGTCCCCTTTGTCTTTGCAAGAGCCTGTCCCGCGGCGAGCGAGAGCGCCTTTGCGCAGTGCTCCGCGGTGAGCGCGAAATCCTTCGCGATCTCCTTTGCGGTCGAGGGACGGAGATTGGAATCTCCGAGATAGCGGAGCAGCATCACGTCCTCCGCCTCCGCGTCGAACGTCAGCCCGACGCTGCCGAGCACATGCAAAAACGCCTTGTAATCGGGGACGATCACGCGGTTTTCCGCGGAGAACAGATAGGCGAGGACAGGTTTCAACTCTTCGAGGAAAAATCCCCGTTCGATAAAATTCTCGCGGATGGGAAGAAAATATTCCTCGTCCCCGAAGGCGATATAGAACCCCTCTTTTTCATAGCAGACCGAGAAGAGATGCTGCGAGCGGACTCTTTCGAGAAAGTCGTTTGCATCGGTCACGAGAATGACTTCGTCCGCCTTTCTTTTTGCGGGGAAACGGTCGGAATTGACAAGGGAGCGGAATTCAAGCTTCCCAAAGAACGAACGGGCTTCCTCGGGGAAGGGCAGCGTGATGACGCATTCTTCAAGCGTGATGGGCACGGGAACATTCGTATCGATGGTCGCAAGCGTTCTGGAAAGATAGGCGAGCTCCCTGTTTTCGCGGAGGCGGTCCGCAAGGCGCGGCGTAAGCTCTCCGAGGTGGGCATACACTTGGTCGAGATCTCCGTATTCCGTGAGAAGATCGATCGCGCTCTTGGGTCCCACGCCCCGCACCCCGGGGATATTGTCGGAGGAATCCCCCATGAGCGCCTTTTCGTCGATGATTTGCGCGGGAGTCAAGCCGACTATGCTCTGAAAGTTTTCCGCCGTCAGACGCTCGAGGTCGCTCACCCCTCTGCGCGTAAAGCAGACATCGACATTCTCTTTGACGAGCTGGTATGCGTCGCGGTCCCCCGTATAGACGAGAGTATGGACGTTCGTGAAACGCCTTGTGAGCGTGCCGAGAATGTCGTCCGCCTCATAGCCCGCCAATTCGACGGTGCGGATGTGCATGGCGGCGAGGAGCTCTTTGAGAACGGGGACTTGTTTGACGAGGTCGTCCGGCATGGGTTTGCGCGTCGCCTTGTAAGCGCCGTACATCTTGTGGCGGAAGGTGGGCGCATGGACGTCGAACGCCACCGCCATATAGCGCGGAGACTCGTCGTCGATGATCTTGAAAATCAGTTTGATGAAGCCGAAGATTCCGTTGGTGGGAAGTCCGTCTTTGGTCGTGAATACGCTCATCGCGTAGTATGCGCGGTTCAATAAGCTGTTTCCGTCGATGAGAATCAATTTGTCCATGGAAATATTTTAGCACGGATTGATTTTTTTTGCAATAATATCTGAAAAATCACTTGATTTTTCTCTTGGATTTCGGTATAATTTTTTTGCGAATGCGCCGGTGTGGTGGAATTGGCAGACGCGCTGGACTCAAAATCCTGTGGTAGTGATACCGTATCGGTTCGACCCCGATCACCGGCACCAAAAAAGGGAAGGTTTCATGCCTTCCCTTTTTTGGTGCCGTACGTGCGGGTTCGACGACCCACGCGTTTTTGAAAACTTATTTACCGCTCCACAAAGTTGACCGATGAAAAATCTGTTTTATCCAGTTTCAAGATAAACCAACGTTGAAAGGGTTTTACTGCGCTTCCCGTCTCCGGAATCAACTCTATCTCATATTCCACCGTCAAAACGTCATCGTTCAAATACATCGTGACGATTTTTGCGGGTAAAACATATTCTGCCGCAAAAGTATAAACAATGAGCGTTTTCTCCGCGAGATCCACATCCAATTCGTCAATATCATCCAAGAAAATCTGCTTGTGATCTGCCTCGTCGGAAACGATAAAAGTTCTCGTTTCCGGATATTGTTCCGCATCTTCGGCATCGGAACCGTTTTCTACGCCCTTTACATGATTTTCATTTTGAAAATCTTCTCTGATCCATGAGACGGCATTCTCATAGAATTCTGGATGATAAGGCAATTCCGCAGAACAGCCGACAAAAGAAATCGATAAAACGATTCCCATGAGCGTTACGCAGAGCGTTAACAACTTTCTCATAAAACTCCTCCCTGCTTATAAAACGTTTGAGAAAGAAAACTATCCAACAATACGACGATTTTTCTTCCCTAATTCTATTATAGTATAGAATTCCATCAAAATCAAGAGCGGACAGACAGAAACTTTTTCAAATCTTTCCTTCCGGGTGAATGACGTGCGCGCCCTTGATGTCGAGCCCGCTGAGCCGCTCGTCGGTGAGCACGGTCGCGCGCTTGATCGCATGATTTCCGTATTTTTGCCGAATCTTCGAAACGGCGGCGTCCGCTTTTTCGAGTTTTTCCTCCCGCGCCGCTGTGCCGAACATGTCGAGCTGTTCCTGCCCCGTGAAATCGGAGACCGAGACCCCGAGCGCCCGCACGGGTTTCCCCTTCTTCGGCAGCGCGCGGAACAGCCGCATGGCACAGTCTGCGATCTCCTTTGCGTTGCGGGTCGGATTGCATTGTCCCTGCTTGCCGAATCTGTTCAGATCGCAGTCCGTCACCGAGATCTTGACCGTGTGCGCACGCCCCAATCCGCTCTCGGCGAGGCGGAACGCCACACTGTCGGCGAGGAGCAAAAAGAGCATGTAGATCTCATCCTCTTCCGCAAGGTCTCGGTAGCAAGTGAGGCTGTTCCCGATGCTCTTGACCTCTCTCGTCTCGCCGCTTTCCCGGACGGAGGAGTTGTCCCTGCCGTTCGCGTATTCGTAGAGCACCTTCCCCCATTTTCCGAGTTCCATGACGAGACGGCTCTCGTCGGCGCGGGCGAGGTCGCCGATGGTCTCGATTCCGAGAAAGCGCAGTTTCTTCGCCGTAGCCTGTCCGACGAACAGGAGATCGCTTGCAGGGAGTTTCCACGCCGTTTCACGGTAATTTTCGGGGGTAATGGGCGTAACGGCGTCCGGTTTTCTGAGGTCGGAGGCAAGCTTTGCGAAAATTTTGTTCCAGCTCACCCCCACGCTCACGGTCACGCCGCATTCCTTTTTCACCGTTTGGCGAATGCTCTCCGCAATCTGAACGCCGTCGCCGAACAGAGCGGTGCTCTCGGTGACATCCAGCCAGCATTCGTCGATTCCGAAGGGCTCGATCTTGTCGGTATATCGCTCGTAAATCTTTCTGACCGCTTTGGAGACGAGCAAATACGAGGGGAAATCTGCTTCGATTTCGACGAGCCCCGGACATTTCCCGCGCGCCTGAAAGAGCGGCTCCCCCGTCTTGACGCCGCATGCCTTGGCGGGGGGATTCTTCGCGAGCACCACGCCGTGCCTGTCCTTGATGCTGCCGCACACGGCAAGCGGCACATCCCTGTATTCAGGATGTTTGAGGACCTCCACAGACGCATAAAAATTATTGAGATCGCTGTGCAGAATGCACCTCGTTTTGCTCAAAGGCGGACCTCCACGAACCAACGCATTTTCTCCGGCTCGAAATAGAGATAGCGCTCCTTCCCCCCTACAACGACGGTATATCTCACCGGGAGGATGCTCTCGACGTTGGCGGGCGCATGCTCGATGAACTTTGTCCGCTCGATCGGGTAGCGCTCGCCGTCCGTCCAGAGAAGTTCGACGGGCCGAAGCCCGCCGTCACTCAAAAATCTCGCCAGAATTTCCACGCACACCTTTTTATATTCCATATCGGACAGTATGCGCGTCTATGATAAATTCATGATAAAACGAGGTATTATGTCACGCATAATACCTCGCAAAACCTCTTAAACCCTTACGTCCCCCTGCTCTCCGAGCAGATTTTTGTGCCGACGCAAGATGGGGTCGATCTCACTACGGATAAATTCCTTTGTCTGTTCGGGCGCACGGCCGACGAATTTTTTCGTATCGAGAATCTCGTGCATCCTTCCGTGTACGGCGGCGAACATCTCATCGCGCTCGATGCGTTTTACGAGGTCGTTCTCTTTCCCCTCGTCCTTGACCGTTTTCCCTGCTTCCTGCGAGAGCACGCGGATGCGCTCGTGCAATTCCTGTCTGTCCCCTCCCGCCTTCACGCATTCCATGATGATGTTCTCCGTCGCCATGAAGGGAAGTTCGGCGGCGATATGCTTTTTGATGACCTTTTCGTGCACGACAAGGTTTTCCGCAACGTTCATATAGATATTGAGGATGGCGTCCACCGTGAGGAACGCCTGCGCATTGACGATGCGGCGGTTTGCGCTGTCGTCGAGCGTGCGCTCGAACCACTGCGTCCCCGCCGTAAAGGCGGAATTGACCGGCAGCGAAAGCATATAGCGCGCAAGACTGCCCATGCGTTCGGAGCGCATCGGATTGCGCTTGTACGCCATTGCGGACGAACCGATTTGTTTGGTCTCGAAGGGCTCCTCGATCTCCTTCATGTTCTGCAAGAGGCGGATATCGTTGGAGAACTTGTACGCGCTCTGTGCGATCTGCGAGAGCACGCAGAGCACATTGTAATCGAATTTGCGGGGATAGGTCTGTCCCGTCACGCCGTACACTTTCGAGTAGCCGAGCTTTTCGACGACGCGTTTTTCCAGCTCCTTCACTTTGCGCGCATCCCCGTCGAAGAGGTCCAAAAAACTCGCCTGCGTTCCCGTCGTCCCCTTGACCCCGCGCAGGCGGAAATGGGAGAGCAGATTTTGCAGGTTTTCATAATCGAGCATGAGGTCCTGCATCCAAAGCGTTGCGCGCTTGCCCACCGTCGTGAGCTGCGCAGGCTGCAAATGTGTGAAGCCGAGCGTCGGCAAATTTCTGTAACGAAGCGCAAACTTTTTCAGTTTGTCGAGCACATTGACAAGTTTTCGGAGGAGAATCTCCAATCCGTCCCGCAGAATGATGAGCTCGGAATTGCAATCGACGAAGCAGCTCGTCGCGCCGAGGTGGATGATGCCCCGCGCAGACGGCGCCGCGTCCCCGAACGTCTTGACATGCGCCATGACGTCGTGCCGCACTTCCCGCTCATACGCCTCCGCGCGCGCAAAATCGATGTCGTCCCTGTGCGCTTTCAGCTCCTCGATCTGCTCCTTGGTGATGGGCAGCCCGAGCTCCATCTCGCTCTCCGCCAAGGCTATCCAGAGCGTTCTCCAAAGGCGGAATCTCTTTTCATCGCCGAAATTTTCCTGCATTTCGCGGCTCGCGTAGCGGGTATTCAGCGGATTTTCATAAACCGATTTATCTGACATGGCGTTTTCCTTTCAAAGTGTTACGGGCTGCGGATAGTCGACGCCGAAGGTTTCGGCAGTCACCTTTTTCATCTTTTGTTCGGCGATCGGTCTGTCGCGGAAGTCCACGCGCACGGAAGCGATCTCATCGACGACTTCCATTCCCTCGATGACCTTTCCGAACGCGGCATACTGCCCGTCGAGGTAGGGCGCGTCCGCGTGCATGACGAAGAACTGCGAACCGGCGGAATCCTTGTCCTGTGCGCGCGCCATCGACAGGACGCCGCGCGTATGTTTGAGGGCATTGGGGAACCCGTTCGCCCCGAATTCGCCGCGGATATGATATCCGGGACCGCCGATGCCCAGTCCCTTCGGGTCTCCTCCCTGAATCATGAAGCCGCGGATGACCCGGTGAAAGATCACGCCGTCATAGAAGCCCTTCTTGACGAGCGAAAGAAAGTTGTTCACCGTATTGGGTGCGGTCTCGGGATAGAGTTCTGCCTTGAACAGGCTGCCGTTTTCCATTTCAAACGTTACGATCGGATTTTGCATGATGATTTACTCCTCGAATTTTTCGACCAAAGTGCCCGCCTCGCGGAAAAGCTCCATGGAGAACTCATCGGGATAGCCTTCCTTGTAGACGACCCGCTTGATTCCCGCATTGATGATCATTTTCGCACAGATGACGCAGGGCTGGTGGGTGCAATACAGCGTCGCGCCGCAGATGTTCACGCCGTACTTTGCAGCCTGGATGATGGCGTTCTGCTCGGCGTGGGTGGCATAGCAAAGCTCGGCATGCGTGCCGCTCGGGATATTGTTTTCCGTCCGCAGGCATTTTCCCCGCTCGATACAGGAGCGGATGCCCGACGGAGCTCCGTTATAGCCCGTCGTCATGACGCGTTTATCCCTGACGATGATCGCGCCCACTTTTCGGCGCAGGCAGCTTGCCCATGTGCCGACTTGCTCGGTCAGATCCATGAATCGACGATCCCATTTGTCCATAGCGCTTCCTCCGACGCATATTATACCATATCTTTGTACGAAAAGCAAGGATTTGCGGAAAGTGCGGAAAGCGCTTACAAAATTTCCCAAAATTTTTTTTGATTTTCGTTTGATAGAGCGGGCTTCCGGTTTATAATATAAAAGGATAAAAAAAGGAGGCATTCCAATATGAATATCAAACCCTTGTTCGACAAGGTGGTCGTCGAGAGCGTCACCGTCGAAGAAAAGACGAAGAGCGGGTTCTATCTCCCCTCTTCCGCACAGGAAAAACCGCAGACCTGCGTCGTCGTTGCCGTCGGTCCCGGCGGTGTCATCGACGGAAAAGACGTCGTCATGCAGGTGAAACCCGGCGATAAGGTGCTCTGCTCCAAATACGCAGGCACGGACTTCAAGGTGGACGGCAAAGAGTTCACGATCATCAAACAGAGCGATATTCTCGCGATCGTAGAGTAAAAGGAGATTTATTATGGCAAAACAGATCAAATACGGCGACGAAGCCAGAAAAGCATTGGAAGCGGGCGTCAACGCGCTCGCGGATACCGTCAAGATCACGCTGGGACCCAAGGGTCGCAACGTCGTGCTCGACAAGAAGTTCGGCGCTCCCCTCATCACCAACGACGGCGTGACGATCGCAAAGGAGATCGAACTTCCCGACCCCTTTGAAAATATGGGCGCACAGCTCGTAAAAGAAGTCTCCACCAAGACGAACGACGTCGCGGGCGACGGCACGACGACAGCCGTGCTCCTCGCACAGGCGATCATCCGCGAGGGTTTGAAGAATTTGGCGGCGGGCGCCAATCCCATCATCCTGAAAAAAGGTATCGACAGAGCGGTCGAAACGGCAGTCGAGCACATCAAGTCCATTTCCAAGACCGTGGACGGGAAAAAGGCGATCTCGCAAGTCGCATCCATCTCCGCGGGCGACGAAAAGGTCGGCGAACTCATTGCGAACGCCATGGAGATCGTGGGCAAAGACGGCGTCATCACCGTCGAAGAGGGCAAGTCCATGACGACGGAGCTCACCACCGTCGAGGGAATGCAGTTCGACCGCGGCTACGCCTCCGCCTATATGGTGACCAACACCGACAAGATGGAAGCGGTCCTGGACACCCCCTACATCCTCATCACCGACAAGAAAGTCTCCAATTTGCAGGAGATCCTCCCCATCGTCGAACCTCTTGCACAGCAAGGGCAACGCCTCCTCATCATTGCGGAGGACATCGAAGGCGATGCACTCGCAGCTCTCATCGTCAACAAGCTGAAGGGCGTATTCAACTGCGTCGCGGTAAAGGCTCCCGGGTTCGGTGACAGAAGAAAGGCGATGCTCGAAGATATCGCGACCCTCACGGGCGGCACGGTCATCACCTCCGATCTCGGCTACGAGCTCAAAGACGCCACGCTCGATATGCTCGGCAGAGCAAACCAGGTCAAAGTCGACAAGGACAACACGACCATCATCGACGGCTACGGCGACAAGGAAGCCATCAAGGCGCGCGTTGCCTCCATCCGCTCGCAGATCGAAGTTACGACGTCGGATTATGACAGAGAAAAATTGCAGGAGCGCCTTGCCAAACTCGCCGGCGGCGTCGCGGTCATCAATGTCGGCGCGGCGACCGAAGTCGAGATGAAGGAAAAGAAACTCCGCATCGACGACGCGCTCGCAGCTACCCGCGCGGCAGTCGAAGAGGGCTTTGTCCCCGGCGGCGGCAGCGCCCTTCTCTCCTGCATCCCCGTTCTGAAAAAGCTCGTCGCTACCCTTTCCGGCGATGAAAAGACGGGCGCACAAATCATTTTGAAGGCTTGTGAGGAGCCTGTACGCCAGATCGCCCGCAACGCCGGCATGGACGGCTCGGTCATCGTCGACAAGATCTTGGCGAAGAAAGAGACGAATTACGGCTTCGATGCCCTCAAAAACGTCTACACCGACATGGTCGAGAGCGGCATCATCGACCCGACGAAGGTCACCCGTTCCGTGTTGCAGAACGCTGCGTCCGTCGCATCCACCCTGCTCACGACGGAATCCGTCGTCACGGATATTCCCACCCCTCCCGCTCCCGCGGCTCCCGCAGGCGGCGGTATGGACGGAATGTATTGAGAATAAAGTCTATCTTGCACAGCGGGAATTCCCGCTGTGCTTTTTTTATGCCGTTCGGACTTGATTTTCTTGCCGCTCTATGGTATCATGTAATCAACTGAAACAGGATTTGAAAGCGCCGCGCTAACCGTCGGGAATGGAGCCCGAAAAAAAGAAATTCTCGGGAATTTTTGAAACGCGGCGGAAATCAGTTGCAATTTTATGCTTTTTCGTGTAAAATAAGATAGCTTGCAGAGATGTCCGAGCGGCTTAAGGAGCACGATTGGAAATCGTGTGTAGGTCAAAAGTCTACCCGGGGTTCAAATCCCCGTCTCTGCGCCATGAAAAAACGGAGGATGTTTTCCTCCGCTTTTTCATCTTGCTTTTTTCGCGGGAATGTGATATAATTTCATTCAGAAAAAACCAATTCAAAGGAGAACTCATGACAAAGAAAGAAATTGCGCAAACGGTCGTCGATGTCTGCCGGCATGACGCTGCATTCTGCAAGGAAATACAGGTCGACCCCGAGCCCTTCCTTTCGGAAATTTCCGACGCGATGGATGAAAAATCCTTCTTATTTTCCGTTGAAAAATATTTGGCGGCGTTCGGCGTGCGCGGACATCTCAATTTCTATAAAAGTCACACGGACGGCTGCTACATCGGTTTTCGGGTTAGGCGGTACCTTGGCAGTCTGTTCGTCACGGATTCCGAGGTGGACGACCTCTTGAAGGGCGACGAGATCGTAGCCATCGACGGGGCGTCCGTTCCGCAGACCGCCGAGACCTATCATGCGTTTTTGGACGAAGCGCCCGACCGCTGCTCGGACGTGTGGGAGGATATCCTTTCCCGCTCCGAAACGATCGCCGTCAAAAGAGACGGAAAGACGTTCGACCTTGCCGTCCGCGCCAAAACGCCGCGGTCGGGAAGCCTCCCCTATGAGCACAAGATGATTCACGACGACTGCCTGTATCTGCGGTTCGACGATTTCTATGACGAGGCGGATATGAAAGATTTTCTTGACGGCTGCCGGGAAGAGATCGAACATACAAAATATCTCGTGATCGATGTGCGGGAAAATGTGGGCGGAAGCGATACCGTGTTCTTGCCGCTCCTCAAATACTGCCTCGAAGAGGATGACGCTTTATGCAATCAGCCAATCTTCCCTGCGGCAGTAGAGCTGCTCTGCACAGAGCGCAACTCCGAATCCCGCCTTTCACTCTTCGAAAGTTATCGCGATAAGGCGTATTCCGAAGAAATGCGCCGTTTTTACGAAGAGCTGATCGAGGAGCAAATCAAAAACAAAGGCAAAGGCTTTGTGCCCATGAAGGCGGACGGCTTCCTATTTTCGGAGCACGGCACCCGTTTTCCCGAAAAAGTCGTTGTCCTGACTGACTATACCTGCGGTTCGTCGGGAGAAAGTTTTGTCGAAACGGCGGCAAGGCTCAAAAAAGTCACCGTGATCGGTCGCCCCACCATGGGGATATGCGACTATTCCAACCTTGCCTACGTCGATTTCGGAGACTATTATTTGCTTTATCCGACGTCGCGGAGCAAGGCGATCGACGAAGGCAAAGCCACAAGAGGGCGCGGCATACAGCCCGACATTTTCGTCCCGTGGACGCCCGAACATCTTCGGGAGGACGTCGATATCGCCGCTGCGTTGAAGTTTTTGAACCTCCGATAAACCGATGCTTTCACGCGTCACAGAAAAACGTCCCGCAAGGGACGTTTTTTCAGATCACTTTGAAGTCCGCGGCGATCAGGCGCTCTCTCCGATACCCGAACGCATCGTTCTCGGCACAGCCGAGATAGCCGCCTCCGAACACATCGAACAGATTTCCCGCGATCGTAAACTCCGGGAGGCGCCCCACCAGTCTCCCGCCCTCATAGAGATAGGCGAGCTGGACGGGCAGCGCGAGCGTCCCGTCGGGAGTCATGTCCCCGCCCGACGTCATCGCAACATAGATCGCCTTCCCGCCGACGAGATCTTTGAGCGAGGTATGCGTGACCCCCACTCCTACGCCGAGGAATGCGGGGACGGGGATATCGTCGAGCTGCGCCCACGCCCCGCCCGAGAGCGGCAGACCGTATTTCTTTGCCGAACGCCTCGTCGTCGCGAGTCCGCAGATCACGCCGTCCTTGATATAGTAGAATTTATCCCCCTCCAAGGTCGTCCCCTCCGTGTCGAAGAAAGGTACCCTGTCCCGTGCCGCCGGAGAGACGTCGGTATAGAGGCGGAAATACTCCGAAAAGCTCTTTTCGCGGTATTTCCCGGACAGCAAGCCCGCGCCGCTCATGCAGGTCTCGGCGGTCAGTTCCCCGAGAAGGAACTGCGCCGTTTCCTCGCCGACGAGCACGGGTAGCTGCTTTTTCGGAAGAGCGACCCTGCGGTCGTAGGCGCCGAGCATGGCGCCGACGTCCGCGACGACGGCGCTCTCATCAAAGAAGTCGCGCCGCGCTTCATACGCCGCGTCCATGATGTTTGCGGAGTTCTTTGCACGTATGACGGCGCAGACCGACACGTCGTTCGCCTCATAGCGGTACTTTGTCCCCTTTGAATTGTCGTAAGAATGCTTGCGCTCGCTCAAAGAGAGCAGCGGTCCCGAAAACGCGAAGTTCGGAAAGCTGTCCATGAGGCGCGACAAGAGACTCTTCGCCGCGGGAAGCACGGAAAATCCTTTCAATTCTTCCGAGCTCGCGTCCTGGAAGCGCGTCTTGTGCTCGGGCAGGGCGCAGGGATATTCGATGCCGCCCGGGAGCTTTTCGACCGACGCCGACGCCACCATATCCTCGTGGGCGTCCCCGATCTCGGCGGCAATGCCGACCCGTACGCCGTCGAATGTGCGCACGACGGTATGTTTGTCCTCCTTGACGCGGAGGGATTGCGTTTTGCCCCCCGCACAATGCACGCTCTGCGATATACTTTGATTTACGATCGTTTCCCGTTCCATAACCGCCTCACTGAACATTCATGCCGGAGATGCTGACATAGGGTCCCCCGAAGGAGACCGTAAGGGGGCTCTGCTCCATCTTGCCGCAGCCTCCGAACACATTGTCGACGACCTCCACCCTGTCGGAAAGCCCGTCCACCTTGCCGAGCGTTTCGAATACATTGCCCGTAATGACGGCGATCTTCACGGGTCCCGCGATCTTGCCGTCCACGATCTCATAGGCGAGGTGGGGCGCGATCGTGAATGTGCTCATGCCCGAGCCGTGTTTGTACGATTTGATGAAATACCCGTGGCGGATTCTCGCGAACAGCTCCTCCTTGGGGGTATCCCCCGCCTCGATGACGGTGCTCGTCATGCGGACGATCGGTTCGAACTCGCAGTTGACGGCGCGGGCGTTGCCTGTGGTCTCTTCGCCGAGGTCGGCGGCGGTCTCCGCCGAATGCAATCTGCCCGCGAGCACGCCGTCTTTGATGAGATAGGTCTTGCCCGCGCGCGTTCCCTCGTCATCGAAGGGGCAATAGCCGGAACCTGCGCCCTCCCCGCTGTCCGTAATGGAGAGAATCTCCGAACCGACCCGTTTGCCGAGCTGCCATTCCCGCTTCATCGTCTCGTCGCCGAGCATGAAATCCGCTTCCGACTTATGCCCGAAGGATTCGTGCGCGAATACGCCCGCGACCTCGGGCGAGAGGATGACGGGATACACGCCCGGCACGACGGGCTTGGCGCGGAGAAGGAAGGTCTCCCCCTCTTCGACGCTCTTTTTGACGTCCTCTTGCGAGACATTGAGGGCTGAAAAGCTGTCCTTGGTCTGTTTGAAAAACGTCTCGAACGTCTCGCCCTCCGATGCGAGCGACGCGCCGAATCCCACGCCCGCGAGCTGGAAGTCGAAACCGAGATCCGCCCCCTTGGAGGAGACGAAAATTTTCTGCACATAGAGATCGGCGTACCGCGCCATCCCCATTTTCAAATAGGGAGAAGCGAGCGCGGGAAGCCGCTCTTCGAGATATTTTTTCTTCTCGGAGAGCGGAACGTTCTTCACGCAATTCTCTTTGAATTTCCACAGCTTTTGGCGGTTTGCCTCGATTCTGGCGACGACGGGATGGGACAGGATATCCGCCCGCGGGGTCGCGCCCGCATAGAGACGATCAAGTTCCTCCTGAATCCCGCCGAGGCGGTAAGTGGAGGCGTAGTACCACATTTCACCGTCGAACACGCGCAAAAAAGCGCGGGCGGTCGTCGTCTCTTTGCATTCCTCGACGACGCCGTCACGGATTTTAACGCTCGCGGAATATCTTCTTTCGACGCGGATATCCGCATAAAAACCTTTTTGAAATTTCATGGTTTCACCTGCCTCGGTCCGATTTCTCTCACAGCTGCCCGTAGAGAATGAGAAAGAGCGCCGCGAGAGCGATATAGAAGAGCCCCACCACGAGCAAAAAGGCAAGACTCTTTCTTTTCCTGTCCTTTTTGGCTTCGCGGTATTCGTAAAAGTCCCTGTATTTTCTGTCCTGCACGTTTCTGCGGAAGAGATTGACGAAGAGAATCATCGAATAGGCAAGCATATCGAACACGCCGCCGTTCGTCGCAAAGACGAGCAGCCCCACGCCCGCAAGGATAACTCCGGGGACGAAAAAGGCGTCCGACAGCAGCCGCATGATCTCCCGCGGCTCCGTTTCGGTAAAAATTCCGCGCAGCCCCATGACGAGCAGGGCGACGGCGGCGCCGATGAGGAGAGATATGCCGTAGCCGAGTAGCTTTTTCTTCATGAAAGTTCTTCCCTGTATCTTGCAAATTCCGCATCGTTGCAGTAGACGAAATGCCCCTCTGCGACCTCCCGGAAGGACGGAAGATCGCTCGAATAGTCATGTTCCGCGATGGGATTGTACACGATGCGCACTCTCCCCTTTTCGAATTCGGGGTCTGGCAGCGGGATGGCGGAGAGCAGAGACCGCGTGTAGGGATGCAACGGGTGGGCGAACAGCTCGTCGGATGCCGCCAGCTCGACGAGTTTGCCGAAGTACATGACGCCGATGCGGTCGGAAAAATACTTGACGACGGAGAGGTCGTGGGCGATGAAGAGCACGGTCAGCCCGAGTTTCTCCCGCAAATCGTTGAGCAAATTGATGACCTGCGCCTGAATGGAAACATCGAGCGCGGAAATGGGTTCGTCCGCGATGATAAGCTCCGGGTGGAGCACGATGGCGCGGGCGATGCCGATGCGCTGCCGCTGTCCGCCCGAAAATTCGTGGGGATACCGCCCCGCATGCTCGGGAACGAGCCCGACGAGATCGAGCATCTTATAGACCTGTTCGTCGATGTATTTTTTGTCCTTGATGCCGCGGATGACCAGCCCTTCGGCAATGATCTCCCGCACCGTCATGCGGGGGTCGAGGGAGGCGATGGGATCTTGGAAGATCATCTGGATCTTGTTCATGATCCTGTCTTTTTTGGCGAAAAGAACGGCTCTTTTGAACTCTGCTTCGAGCGCTTCCCTCTCCTCCCCGGGTGCAGCCGCATCGAGGCGGGGCGCATACGCTTCCTTCACCTTTTCCACTTGGGCGGCGGCATACTTTTTGTTGCAGTTCCGCTGGTCGTCATTGGCGGCGCGGATATTTGCCGTCTGCTCCCGCACGGTGGCGCGGAAAGCGTTTTCGGCGGCGGAAAGGCGGGAAAGCAACGCTTCCCTGTCCGCCCCCTCCTCTTTGAGCAGGGCGGAGATCTCCTTCCGCTCCGCGCGGTATTGCTTTCTTGCGGCGCGCACAGCGTCCCGATAGGTGCGCGTTCCCGCGCAGATACGCTGCCCTTCGAACCAAACGCTCCCACCCGTCACATCGTAGAGACGGATGATGGAGCGCCCCGTCGTCGTCTTGCCGCAGCCGCTTTCTCCGACGAGACCGAATACCTCTCCGCGTTTGATGTCAAAGCTAACGTCGTCCACCGCTTTGAGCTCTCCGTGTCCCATCTTGAAATATTGGCAGAGATGTTCTACTCTGAGAATGACGTCACTGTCCATTCCGTCCTCCTTTCGCCTTCATGCGCGCAATGCGGTCGGTGACCGTCTTGGGCGGCTCCACCTTGGGCGCGTCGGGATGAAGCAGCCATGTCGCCGCATAGTGGGTATCCGAGATGCGGAACATGGGCGGCTCTTGTTCGAAGTCGATTTTGAGCGCATAGGCGTTGCGCTCGGCGAATGCGTCTCCCTTGGGGGGATAGATCATATTCGGCGGCGTTCCGGGGATAGCCGCAAGTTTCTCCTTGGTGTCGAGGTCGGGCATCGAGGAGAGCAGCGCCCATGTATAGGGATGTGCGGGAGAATAGAACACGTCGTCCGCCGTGCCCACCTCCACGATCTTGCCTGCATACATGACGGCAACTCTGTCCGCCATGTTGGCGACGACGCCGAGGTTGTGCGTGATGAAGATGACGGAGAGGTTGCGTTCCCGCTTGATCTTGTTGATGAGTTCGAGAATCTGCGCCTGGATGGTGACGTCGAGCGCCGTCGTCGGCTCGTCGCAGATGAGGATATCGGGGTTGGCGGCAAGGGCGATCGCGATGACGATGCGCTGCCGCATCCCGCCCGAAAATTCAAAGGGATATTGCCGGAAACGGCGGTGCGGTTCGGGAATCCCGACCTCCTCCATGAGTTTGAGGGCGCGCAGTTTTGCCATGCCCTTGGTCACTTTATAGACGACGCCGGACGCCTTCGCTTTGAGATAATCGATGAGGTCGTTCGCCTTCTCGTGGAAATCCTGCGGAGCGTCGAGTTTGCCTTCGAAATCCTCCGCAACGCGCAGAATGAGCGCGGAGATGTCCTCTTTGGCTGCGGCAAGGTCGGTGAGATTCTTTTCTGCGACCTCGTACGAAGCCTTCCCCCGCGCGGCAGCCCGCGCATGGCGGCGCGCCTCGCGCGCGTAGCGTGCTTCCTCTTTGCGGTTTCGGATAATGGCTTCGAAATAGCCGTCCACCGCAGCTTTGAGGCTGGACGAGAAGGTATAAGCGCGGTTGTCCTTGACGATCTCCGCTCTGTCGATGGCGGCTTCTACCGCGAGGGAGAGTTTTTTTGCCTCGGCGGCGGCGCTTTTTTTGTTGAAATCGCCCAAAAAGAAGCGCGAGCCCTCCGAAAGGAGCGGAATCGCCTCCTTCTTTTTCGCCGCAGCCCGGCTCCGCGAATACGCGAGAGCCTTCTCGGCGCGCTCGATGAAGGCGTACATAAAATGTTCCGCGAGATAGTTGTGCAAAAATACGTTGAGTTTTTCGACCTCCATCTCGGGCATAGGCTCCTCCGCGAAGGTCAGAAAGTATCCCATCGCAAAGAAATCGGGGCGGGGGAAGGCGATCGCTTCGGAAAGAATCTCCGAGATCTTCCCGAGAGATACGGCAAGCGATTCGTAATCCGTCTCCACGGCTTTCTTCCGCTCCTCTCTGCCGAACAGATCGCGGAAAAAGTCCTCTGCGATCAAGGCGATGGGAATCCGCAAGAATTTCTTCGCGGCGGCGATCTCGCGTTTCAGCTCCTCCGCGCGGGCATGGACAACATATTCGTTGACGCTCTCCCCCGCCCGTGCGATCGCCTCGCGCGCATCGTGCAGAACGTTTTTGTATGCGCTCTTCTGAATGCGGAACAGGATATCCTCGATGTCGGAAACAGCGTCCTGCGCCGCTTCCAGCGCATGGTTGTACGCCTGTTCGAGCGCGATATGTTTATATTCGAATTTGTCGAAATTTTTGCACCATGCCGCATTTTCCGCAGCGTAACTCTCTCCGAGCGCGCCGTTCATGTTCTTTTCGAGCAGAGCGAGCATGGCGTTGAAATCCCGGCGGCTGTTCCGCTGGCTTGCCTTGCCTTTGAGGAGCATCGCCTCGGTCATCTGCTTCCCGATGCGCATAATGGGATTGAGCGAAGAGAGCGGATCCTGGAAGATCATGGCGATCTTATCCCCGCGGAGCTTATGGAAATCCTCCTCGGAGATCTTCATGAGGTCCTGTCCGTCATAGATGATCTCTCCCCCCTCTTTGATGGCGTTGCCCGCCAAAATTCCCATGACGGCGCGGTTGGTCACGCTCTTTCCCGAGCCGCTCTCCCCGACGATGGCAAGGGTCTCCCCCTTATAGAGTTTGAAGGAGATATCCCGCACGGCTTGCACTTTGCCCGCGTCCGTGCGGAAAGAGATGCGGAGATTATTGACTTCGAGTTTGACTTCTCTCTCCATATCAGCCCTCCGTCCCGCGCAGGGTGGGATTGAATGCGTCGCGCAGCCCGTTCCCGAAAAGGTTGAAGGACAGCATGAGCAGAATGAGGAATACCGACGGGAACATCGTGATGAAGGGCGCCGTTGCGAGCGAACTCTGCCCCGCGGCGATCAGCGTTCCGACGCTCGTGATGTTCCCCGAGGACAGGTTGATGATTCCGAGGTAGCTGAGGCTCGTCTCCGAGTAGATCATGCTCGGGATGATGAGCGCGCAGCCCGTGATGAGGGTCCCGATCGCATTGGGGAAGATGTGCTTCCAGATGACGCGCCTGTCCCGCGCGCCCAGTGTGCGCGCCGCAAGGATGTATTCCTGATTTTTATAGCGGTAAAACTGCATGCGCGTGCTTGCCGCCATCCCTATCCAGCCCGTCAAAAAGAACGCGATAAAGAGCACCAGAATCTGGCTCGAACCGCCCATGTGCAGTTTGAGAAGGGTGATGACGATCATGGTGGGCACAGCGCTCAGAATGTCCGAGATTCTCTCCATGACGAGGTCGATCTTTCCGCCGTAGTACCCTTCGATGGCGCCGTAGATCGCGCCCACGACGAGGTTGACCGCAGCGACCGCGATCGCGAACAGGAAGGAAAAGCGCGCGCCCGAGGCAAGGCAGGTGAGAATGTCCTGCCCCATCCCCGTCGTCCCGAACGGGAAGTACGGCTCGGTGATGCCGTCCTGCAACACACAGGTATGGTTATAGATATAGTATTCGTAGTAGTTGATGCGGCACTCATAGCCCGAGGAAGTGCGGCGGGCATAGGAATAATAGAGCGTTTCCCCGTCTGTACCCGTGAATCCGTCCTCTCCCTCGATACGAAGGGAATGATAGCCGTCCGAACCCTTTTCCGCAGTCGTCGCATAGACGGGGATGACGTTCCCGTCCTCTCCGTACACGATATTCGTCTTTGTGGTGCCGCTCGTCTGGAAATAATAGTTGGCGTTGTTTTTGTCCTGCTGCGCCTTCGGACGGCTGCCGACGGGCACCGTCGGATAGATGACCTGCTTGCCCGTGTCCGTCTGATAGGTTTGCAGCGCCTCGTATTCATCCGCCAAAAACGCCTTGTAGATCATGCCGATCTTATGGTAGGAATCGAGACGGAAGGTATAGAGGTCGGCGTCCGCATCGTAGGAGTACTGTTGGTTTTTGACGGCGTTGTGCCCCGTCTCCTGCCCCATCGCCAAATAATACATGAAGGAGGTCTTGCCGGCTTCCTTTACTTCGCACCCGTCCCAGAACGAAGTGTTCTCGAAGAGATGGGCTTTGGGCAGCGTCGTCGTATAATAGGAGTCGCGGTAAGCGACGCTGTATTGCGTGCACAGCGGGGCAATGAGCGCAAACAGCACGAGGCAGCAGATGATGACCGCCCCGACGATGGAGCCCTTGTTCTTGGCGAACCGCGAGAGCGCGTCCCTGAAATAGGAGCGCGGCTTGGTCGCAAGTTTTTTGTCGTGAGAGACGTCCCTCTCCCCCGCAAATTCGAATTTTTCCTTGGGAATATTTTCGTACGTCATATTATTTCGCCCCCATCCTGATGCGCGGGTCGATAAATCCGTAGGAGATATCGACGACGATGCCCGCCAAAAGTCCTACGAGCGTGTAGAACCCGGAGAGCAGCATGAAGAAATCATAGTCCTGGTAAGTGATGGAATCGAGATAGAGACCGCCCACGCCGGGGATGGAGAACATCGCCTCGATGATGAGCGAGCCGGAGAGCACCGCGACGAACTCCGAGAGAATGGACGGGAAGATGGGCACCATGGAGTTGCGCAGGGCATGGCGGAGCGTCGCCTGCCCCTTGGTGAGCCCCTTGGTGCGCGCAAGGAGCATATATTCCCCCGTCAAAACCTCGGAGAGCTCCGCCCGCGTGAGACGGGTGTAGCCCGCAATACTTCCCAAACATAGCGAAAAGACCGCGGGCAGCATACTCACGAACATATCCCACGAGAAATAGTCGTAGCCCGATTTCATCGTCAGCGGGAACCACCCGAGACGGAAGCAGAAAACATACTGTATGACAAGACCGAGCACCATGCTCGGAAGGGAAATGAGCAGAATGACGACCACATTGATGACCTGATCCTGCCATTTATTCTTTTTGAGGGCGGCAAAGATCCCGAGCCCCAAGCCGATGGGCACGCCGATGAGAGACGAATAGACGTTGATGAGCACCGTGGGCGGCAATTTCTCCACGAACACGTCCCAGACGGGCTGGTTGCGGTATTCGGGCAGCGACACGCCGATGCCGAAATCCCCATGCAAAAAGATGCGTTGGAGATAGGTGCCGAGCTGCTGCATGATGGGCACATAGTCGAATCCGACCACGGTGTTTCCCTCGATGACGAGGTTGCAGATATACCCCCTTGCTTCGAGCTGGCGGTAGGTGATCATGGCGTCCTGCCCCTGTACGATGGGTACGACGATGGGAAGCAGCTTGATGAGGACAAAACACATGAGCATGATGATGGCAAAGGTCATGATGAGAAGTCCCAGCCGTTTGAGCACGTATTTGAACATATACATGGCGATTTCTCCGTTGGGTTGGTTTGTCTTGCCGAGGGTTCGGGCTCCGCCGAGCAGGCGGGTCGATGCGCTCCGTCAAAATACAGTTTGGGGGGCGTGACCGCCCCCCGACTGTACTTACGATTCAATGATCGGGTTGCCCGATTCAGTTTTCCTTCTTGTATTCGGTGGAGAGGTCGTTGTTGTGGCTTCTCACATACGCATCCCACTCGGTGTCGTCATAGTTGACAGTCATGTAGCGCGTGCCGCCGAATCCCATGAAGATGTTGTAGTCATCGGAGAAGTGGGAGAACTTGGCTCCGAGCAGCGAGGCGCTGTACTCCGACGTCGTGATGATGGTATAGTACTTTTCGAGGACGAGCTTTTCAAGCGCGGCGAGCAGTTCCATGCGCGCGCCTTCGGGAATGGCGCCTGCGCCCCAGTTGAACGTGTTGCGCTGACTGTAGATATCGGCAATTCCGTTGAGGCAGGCATACCAGTTGAATACGCTCATCGTATATTCCTGTCCCGCTTCCGCATAGTCGCCGTAGACGTCTGCCGCAGGCATCGTATAGGTAAAGGTCTCACCGCTCGTGTTCCACCATGTGGAGTACATGAGCCCGGCGTTGGGGTCGACATAGCATTGCAGGAAGCCCTCGGGGTCGAACGCGCCGCCCGAGAAGCCGGTGCCCGCAGCGATCTCATACGCGCCGTTTCTGAAATCATTCGCCCAGCTGTCTTCAAAGCTTTTGAACGTGACGTCAATTTTACCTTCAAGATCGGTGCCCGCAACAAGCTCTTCGATCATCGCCTTGACATATCTCCAGCCGCGGCGGGTGTTGTCATTGTCGGCGCTACTGCCGTAGACAAAGGTGATATTTTTGCTCGAATCATAGCCGTAGGTTGCGGCGTTGGTGGTGAGTTCGGTGTAGGCGCTTGCGACGAGCTTTTTCGCGAGGTCGCGGTTCATGCCGTTCATCGCCTCATAGGCATCCTCGTAATCGTCATAGACGGTGGTACCGTCCGTCCACTTGCCGTCTGTATTCTTTTCGAAGCCGTAGACGGAGAGCAGGGTCTCCTTCGCCTGTTTGGTGTCGCGGTAGACGCCGCCGTTCTCCACGTCATAGTAGTAGCTCGGTCCGAGCAGACCGTAGCAGGACTGGTGCGAGGTGTAGATGGTCTGGTTGTAGTCGTCGCGGTCGATCCAGAGCGAGATCGCCTCACGGAAATCCTTGATGGCAAGGATGCCCGCATTGTGCCCGTTCTCTTTGAGCCCGTCGAGCCCCGCATACAGGTTGATGCCGAAGGTACCCGTGCCGGGTGAGAACCGCGTGTATTTGGAGTTGCGGAAATCGTTCTTATGGCTGACGTCGAGCCCGATATCGTCGAGCGTGCCGCCAAGGAAGCCCATCCACTGGGTATTGACGTCCGCGATCTTCTCGCAATAGAAGGCGTCGATGTTGTACTGCCCCTTGTTATCTTCGAGACCGTAACCGTACCAATTCTCGTTGCGCTCCACCGTATACGATTTTCCGCTCTGGAATGCGGTCAGTTTGTAGGGACCCCAGCTTGCGGTGGTCGCACGAGAGGTATTGTAGGTGGTCGTCCACAGGGTGGAACCCGCCTGCGGCTCGCGCTTGCAGTCCTCATAGAGGTCCTTCTTGACGAGCGGAAGGCTCGAGAAGTTGTAAGCCGCGAGATAGGAGAGACTCCCGTCCTCTTTGAGGCACATGATGGGTCTGTCCATGCAGATGACGAGCTCATACTTGCTCGGCGAATACAGACCGACCTCCTCGAAGTCGATCACATCGAACACTTTGCCGAAATATGCCATCTCTTCCCATTCCTGATAGGCATAGTCGCCCCCCTCCGGATCCGCGGCATAGTCGGCGGCATCGTCGAAGCCGTGCAGCTGCGCGATGACATCCATCAAGAGATTGAGCGACTCCTCGTTGAGACGGACGAGCCCCGTGACGGGATCCTTATAGTCGGCAAAAAAGCTGTCGCCGCCGTAGTCGGCAAGGCTTCCGCCCCAGTTGCCGCCGTCGTTCGGGTCGAGCAAAATGGAGTACACCGTGCCGTCCTTATCGTAGGTATAGTAGCCGTCGTCGTCCGTGGTGAGATCTTCGATGGAGATATACTCGTCGTCCCCAAGGTTTTCGCTGACGATCGGCGTGACCGTGCCGAGTCTGCCGCCGTAGAGATAGGACCGCGCATTCTTGATAGGCGTGGAATTATAATACAGATTCGCGCGCAGGTTGAAGAAGTCGGGATTGAGCTGCTCCTTCATCGTGTAGACGAAGTCGTTCGCATCGATGGGCGTACCGTCGTCCCATTTGAGATCTTCGCGCAGGGTGATCTTCCAGGCATAGCCGCCCGACTCTTTCTGCGCATCGGTATAGCCCCACTTGGCGTCCACCGTCGAAGTGACGTCCTTGAGCGCGGTCGCGGCGGAATATTTCACCGTGAAGCCGCCGGGGACGATGGCGTCCTTATTGATGGAGCCGTCCGCATTGAACTTGCTCTCCCCGCCGAAATCATAGTCGTACTCGAAGAACGGGCTTCCGATGTAGTCCATGATCTGGGTGTCGTTGTTGTCCGAATACGTGAGCTCGTTCCAGTTGCTGGGCATGACCGTCGTGTAGGTGCGATACGTCACTTTCCCTTCCGCAGTGCCGCCTCCGTCGTCGTTCGGCGCGCATGCCGCAGCGCCCGCAACAAAGGAAGTCGCCAGTGCCGCGCAAACGGCAGCCGATACCGCTTTC